>CAZRZH010000124.1:0-7905 GCA_964604485.1 uncultured Sideroxydans sp. | reverse complement strand
ATCGTCAGACTCCTTACAAACAACAAAGCCCTCCTCGTGAGGGCTTTGTTGTTTCTGGCGTTTCAATCTTGGCCTGCTTGAACGCAGTGACAACACGTTCATCTCATTGTGAATGAGTTTTGTATTGTGTCGGAACCAATATATGACTCGTTTATAATCTGCCTGTCGATTTCCTAAGTGGATGCCATGAATAAATATCTCAAATATGGTTTGTATTCAGTTGGCGCTTTGGTGGCTATTTTTGCCGGTGCGTTGATCTATATCGCGCTCACTTTTGACCCAAACTCTTACAAGCCTCAGATCACCCAAGCCGTCAAAGACAATACGCAGCGCACATTGAAACTGGAGGGTGATATCAAGTTGTTCTTCTTCCCCAGCATCGGTGCCCGCCTTGGCCAGGTCGCGCTGTCTGAATTTAAAAGTGAGCAAGAATTCGCCTCCGTCGGTGAGGCGCGTGTCTCTCTCGCATTTCTACCTTTGCTATCAAAACAGATTGTTGTGGATGAAGTGTCGCTGAGCGGTGTCAAAGCGCAAGTCATCAAACACAAAGACGGAAGCACCAATCTGGATGATCTCTTGGGCAAGAACTCTGAAGCAGAGCAACCTAAAGAAGCTTCCGCACCGGTCAAGTTCGACATCGCCTCGGTGCGTATCGATAACACGGAGTTCGGTTATCTGGATGAAAAGACAGGAGCGCAATACAGCATCAAGGGATTGAGCTTGCACACGGGGCGTATCGCCAACGCTGTGCCCAGCAAGATCGATTTCGCCGCGCACATTCAAGCGAACCAACCCAAGGTGGATATCGCAACGCAGTTGAAGACGACACTCACATTCGATCTCGAAAAAGGCCTCTATCAAGTGCAGGGCTTGGATGTCCAATTGAAAGGAAATGTACTCGATATCACTGATTTGGCCGTGAAACTGGGATTGGATGTTAATGCGAATTTGGGCGAGGGGAGTTACTCGGCGAAGAAATTCGCGTTCACAGCCAGTGGCGTGAAAGGAAAAGAAAGATTCGATGCCAAGTTGGATGTACCTGCCCTGAACATGATGAAGAACGATATCGCGGTCGAGGGAGTCGTTTTGAATGCGCAACTGGATGCGGCATTCGGCAAAGTGGTCGCAGCATTGACTTTGCCTTCCATGAAAGGTGATACAGAGAAGTTCAAGTTGAGCGGTCTCACCCTCAATGCGGAAGTAACGCAACCTGAACAGGCCTTTAAGTTGAAACTCTCGACACCTATCACGGCGAATCTGAAGACACAACAGTTCAATCTGTCTGATCTCGTCATCGCAGTGAATGCGACGGGCGACAAATTGCCCGGCAAAACGATCAACAGTGAATTGAAAGGTAGCGTGCAAGCGGACTTGGGGCGCCAAAGCATCCAGGCGAATTTGGCGGGAGGTCTGTTGCAAAGCCAAATCAAAGCCAAGTTTGGCGTCACTAACTTTGCTAAACCGGCCATCCGCTACGACTTGGAGATCGACCAGTTCGATGCCGACCTCTACATTCCCAAAAGCGCCGAAGCGAAAGTGGAAAAGACTGCCGAGCCCGAGCAGACATTCGATCTGTCTGCCTTGAAGCCACTCAACATCGAAGGCAGTTTGCGCGTTGGGACACTCAAAGCGGCCAATGTGAAAGTGAGGCAACTGCGAATTGATGTGAAGGCGAAAGACGGGCTGCTGAAAATTGCACCGTTCTCCGCCAATCTTTATAACGGCAACATCACGAGCAGTATTGATGTGGATGCAGGCAAAACACAACCGGCGTTTGTTGTGAATGCGAAGCTGAATGACATCGAGATCGGACCGCTTTTGCAGGATGCCCTGAAAATGGACTTCGTCAACGGCAAAGGCTCGGTTGCTATCAACGTCAATACTCAGGGCAACAAGGTGAGTATGTTAAAGAAAGCATTAAACGGGACATTGGGTGTCAATCTTACAGACGGCGCTGTAAAAGGTATCAACCTTGCCAAGAGTGCTCGCGAGATGGGCAAAGGCGATAACAAAACAACGAATGCGAGCAACTCGGAGCAGACCGATTTCAGCGAGTTGAAAGCCACGTTTAAAATTCACAACGGTGTTGCCCACAACGAAGATCTTTCGATGAAGTCGCCGTTCATCCGGGTTGGCGGTAAAGGCGATATCAATGTGGGTAACGACAGTTTGGATTACCTGGTGAAAGCAACCCTTGCTGGAACGGCTGAGGGGCAGGGGGGCAAAGATAATGTGGGCGGTTTGACCATCCCGGTACGCGTGAGCGGTCCGTTCAGCGATTTGAAATTTAAGTTGGATTTCGGAGCGGCGATTTCTGAACAAGCCAAGCAGAAAGCGGCTGCCGCAGTTGACGCGGCAAAACAACAGGCAGCGGCGGCGGCAGGCGCGGCAAAAGCCAAAGCCGCTGCTGAAGTAAACGCAGCCAAGCAAAAAGCCCGGCAAGAGGTTGATGCACAAAAGGCGGCGGCCAAAGCCAAGGCTGAAGCCGAGTTGAAAAAAGGCTTGGGCGGGTTGTTTAAGTAGCCGATTGTCAAGCAGCCCGAAACGATTATTGATGACATCGTTCGCTTCCCGGCTCGTTGTATGGCAACGTAAACACGGACGTCACGACTTGCCCTGGCAAGGCGCTGATGTCTACCGTGTGTGGTTGTCCGAGGTCATGTTGCAACAGACGCAAGTCGGCACGGTCATTCCGTATTTTCAGCGGTTTGTCGCAGCCTTTCCGAATATCGAATTACTCGCCGCCGCAACGCAAGAGCACGTTCTGTCGCATTGGAGCGGGTTGGGCTATTACGCGCGCGGTCGCAACCTGCACCGCGCCGCGCAGATAATCGTCCGTGAAAACCAGGGTGTTTTTCCGCAGCAGTTTGAACAGATTCAAAAACTGCCCGGAGTTGGACGCTCAACTGCCGCCGCTATCTGTGCTTTGGCATACCACGAAGGTCGCGCGATATTGGATGGCAACGTCAAACGTTTGTTGTCACGCTTTTGCGGAATTGAAGGCTGGCCGGGTGATAACAAAGTGCAAGAGCAGTTGTGGCAACTCGCGGAAAAGTTGATGCCGCAGACCGACATTGCCATCTACACACAGTCGCTGATGGATTTGGGCGCTACACTTTGCACGCGCAGCCGGCCCAAGTGTGTGTTGTGTCCGGTGCAGTCCGATTGCAGCGCGTTGCAGACCGACCGGGTAACAGAACTTCCGGCAGCGCGTCCGCGTAAGCTCTTGCCGCAAAAACAAGCCACATTTCTGCTTATCATGGTGGGTAACGAAATCCTGCTAGAGAAACGACCGGACAGCGGAATTTGGGGCGGCTTGTGGTGCCCCCCGCAATTCGAAGATGAAATAGGAGCCAAAGATTGGTTTGAAAAAAACGCTCTGCAAGCGAGTGAAAGTCAAAGGTTGGAAAAATTCACCCATACCTTCAGTCACTTCAAATTGCGCATTTCGCCCCTGTTTATCCGGCTGCAAAACAAACCCAAACGGGTCGACAAATACGCAGCCGAGTGGCTGGAAATGGAAGCCGTTTTGAGTGCGGCGATCCCCACGCCAGTGAAGAAGATGTTGGGCAAAATTTATCAGCGGCAGGGCAAGACAAACCTGCGTGGTTGAGCTCGATAAGAACGAGTCATGGCGGCTATTTTCCCTGCCTATGTTCCAATCCAAGTGTGCGCAACGTGCGGTTACGCACCTCATGCAACAGCGCCACGTTGTCATCCAGAGACTCCCCGTAGGACGGGATCATTTCCTTCATCTTGCGTTTCCATTCGGCGGATGAGATGCGAGTTTTGAAACAACGCTCAATCACTTCAATCATTGCCTGCACCGAAGTCGAGGCACCCGGAGAAGCGCCCAGCAAGGTGGCGAGACTGCCGTCATTGGAAGTGACAATCTCGGTGCCGAATTCCAACTTTCCGCCATTCGTGTTGCAGCCTTTGATGATCTGTACGCGCTGTCCGGCAGCTGCCAATTCCCATTGCTGTTCTGCCGCATCGGCGTAAAACTCGCGCAACGACGAGACCCGGTCCTTGTGCGATTTGAATGCCTCACTCACCAGATATCGCGTGAGGTCCATATTGTCACGAGCAACGGATAGCATCGGTTTTAGATTGGCCGATTTGAGCGAAGAAAACAGATCGAGCACCGAGCCTTCTTTGAGAAACTTGGTGGTGATACTGGCGAAAGGGCCATACAGCAAAACGGATTCCCCGCCGATGATGCGCGCATCAAGGTGCGGCACAGACATGGGCGGGGCACCGACAGGCGCGCGTCCATACACCTTGGTGGTGTGCTGGCGCACAATTTTCGGATCATGACAGATCAGCCATTGGCCGCTGATGGGGAAGCCGCCATAACCTTGCGCCTCCGGTATGCCGGATTTTTGCAGCAAAGGTAAAGCACCGCCGCCCGCCCCGAGAAACACGAAACCCGCATCGACAGACTTTATCTTGCCGGTGTGATTGTCTTTTATCCGCACATGCCAGCGAGCGTCTGCGTGTTGCTTCAAACTCAAAAGGGTGTGGCTGAGTTTAAGTTCAAAGTTGGGCAACTTGAGCAACGCTTTCACCAGTTTGCGCGACAGGAAACCGAAGTCGATATCGGTTCCATGTTTCACCTGCGTCGCGGCCACTTTTTCATTGGGTTTGCGGTGGCGCATCACCAGCGGCATCCACTTTTGCAGCACCGCGTGATCATCGCTGTATTCCATTTCCTCGAACAGATGGTGTTTGTGCAAGGCCTTGTAGCGTTTGCGCAGGAAAGCCACGTTCGATTCACCCTGTACGAAACTCTGGTGATAGACGGGATTTATAAATTTCTGCGGAGTCGGCAACAATCCCATATCGACCAAGTAGGACCAGAACTGCAACGACACCTCGAACGCCGCGTTGATCTCCAGCGCCCGGTCGATTTTGATGCTGCCATCTTCAAGCTGCGGGGTGTAATTCAGCTCGCAATACCCGGCGTGTCCGGTGCCCGCATTGTTCAGTCCGTGCGAACTTTCGTTGGCCACCTTGGCCTGGCGTTCGACCATCAAAACAGTCAACGATGGATCAAGCTGCGAGAGCAACTTGCCCAATGTGGCGCTCATTACACCCGCCCCGACCAACAACACATCTACTTTTTTTGCCGACATAATGACTTTCCTAAACCGAACTTCCATTCCCTCTCGGTCGGGAATGTCGTAGTTGAAATTTGCAGCATTTTACCTGTTCATCTCAACCAGTATCTTTTCCAATCGCTTCACAGAGACAATCACGGGCGTCTTCAATTCCTGCGCGAACAACGACACACGCAACTCCTGCACCATCCATCCAAAATCCACCAAGCGCGGATCCGTCCCCCCCTGCAAAGCGGAAATCTTGCGCGACCATTGCTGTAAGAGCGGGTTCAACTGCCCCATGTTCTGGGCATCACGCACGGGATTGGCCCGCAGTTTTTCCAAGCGCACGTTGATGGCTTTCAAATAGCGCGGCATGTGCTGCAAACGTTCATACGGCGTGCGACCAATCCACTCCTTACTCAAAAGCCATTCGCACTGGCTGCGGATATCCTGCTGTACTTGTGCATGCGCTTTGAACTGCGGAAGTGTCTTCTGCAAAGATTGATACTCGGCCAGCACCGTTGCAACTAGGCGCGAGATCTCCTGCGCCACCAGATTCAAACGAGCTTTCGCATCCTTGCAGCGTTCGGCAAAACTCTTTTCAGTTTCGGGCCAAGGCTCATTGAGCGAACAACGGTCGAAGGTCACACCGATGATCTGGCGCTGTAAATCCTGTTGTGAACCGAATGGCAAGAACTGCATCGCCATCGCTTGCAGTCCCGGCAGATTCTTCTCCAGATATTTCACCTGCTCTTTTAGAGCCAGCATGAACAATCGACGCAGCCCCGCGCGATGTGCCGACAACGCGTCTTCGTGAGTATCAAAACTGTGCAGAGTTACCGCATCGCCCTCATCGAGCAAAGCGTTGAAGACCGTGACGGTCTGGCCGGCACGGAGTTCGGAGCGGGTGGGTTCGAAATCACCGAAATCCCATGTCACGGAACGACTTACCCCCTCCCCAGCCCTCCCCCGGGGGGAGAGGGAGCTAGTTTTACGGAGTGCCGGAATTAGTTCCTCTCCCCCCGGGGGAGGGATTAGGGAGGGGGAACCCACTACTTGCTTTGGCGCCCATTCACCGCGCAAAGCAGCGAAGTTGCGCGACATCCCCAGCTGTCTGCCATGTTCATCCACCACACGGAAATTCATCAGCAAATGCGGCGGCAACTGTTCCAGTCGAAAGGCGTCGAGCGGCACATCCAACTGTTTCTGTTCGCGCATGAATCGCGCCAAAGACTGCAACAAAGCAACGTCGGAGGGCTTGACCGAATTGACGAAAAATTCCGCGAATTCCGGAACCGGAACACAATGCCGCCGCAACTTTTGCGGTAACGATTTCACCAACTGAATGATTTTCTCCGCCAAAATCCCGGGCACCAGATATTCACAACGCGCGGCGGAAACCTGGTTGAGCAATGCCTGCGGTACGGTCAGTGTCACGCCGTCATCGTTTTTGCCGGGCGCAAAATTGTAAGCCAGCGCAAAGCTCACATTGTTCATCAGTAACTGTGGCGGGAACTGTTCGGTAGTAATACCCGCAGCTTCATGCCGCATCAGGTCGTCTTTTTTGAGGTAGAGCAATTTCGGCTGCTCGCGCTCGGCTTCCTTGCGCCATTTTTCAAAAGCCGCGCCGTTGTGCATGCCTGCGGGGATGCGCTGGTCGTAGAACGCGAAGATGAGTTCGTCATCCACCAGCACATCGGGGCGCCGCGATTTGTGTTCGAGCGCTTCGATGTCGGCGATGAGTTTCTGGTTGTGTCCGAAGAAAGCTGCCTGGGTGTTGAACTCGCCCTCTACCAGCGCCTGACGGATAAACACCGCGCGCGATTCTTCGAGATTCATTGGCCCGTAATGCACGCGTTTCTTGGGGTTGATGAGCAGCCCGAACAGCGTGCTGCGCTCCCATGCCGCCACCTGCGCCGCCTTTTTCTCCCAATGCGCATCGAAGTAACTGCGTTTGATGAGATGCGCGCCCACCTCTTCCAGCCACTCTGGCTCGATACGCGCCATGCAACGCGCGAACAATTTGGTGGTCTCCACGATCTCCGCCGCAAACACCCACTTCGCCCCTTTCTTCGCCAACACCGAATTCGATGCGATGAAGAACTTGATCTCGCGCGGGCCGAGATAGTGCGGCTCGCTAGTGGAACGGCAACCGATGTTGCCGAGTAGTCCAGTGAGCAAGGCTTTGTGTATCTGCTCGTAGGTCGCAGGCTGCTCGTTGAAGCGCATCCCCATCTCGCTCACCTGCGCATGTAACTGTTGGTATAACTCATGCCATTCGCGCAAACGGATCGAGGACAAAAATTTATCACGGCACTCGGTTGCCCATGATTTGTTGGTCTTCTTATGTTTGATCGCGTCTTGGAACCATGCCCACAATTTCAGGTAGGCAAGAAAATCCGAACGCTCGTCGTTGAAGCGTTGATGTGCCGCATCGGCCGCCTCGCGCCGCTCGGCCGGTCGGTCGCGCGGATCTTGCAAGGACAATGCGCTGGCGATGACAAGGATCTCGTTCAGACAATGGAACTGCCGTCCAGCCACGAGCAGACGTGCCACCTTGGGGTCGAGCGGCAACTTGGCGAGTTCATGGCCCAAGGGCGTGAGCTGGCGGGTTGCTCTCTTTTCAAGAGCTACCCCCTCCCCAACCCCTCCCCCGGTGGGAGAGGGGCTAAACCCTGAGCCTCGCCGCGCAGGCTCCCTCTCCCACCGGGGGAGGGCTGGGGAGGGGGTGAGGCCGGAGTGAAGTTCTCCACCCTCCGCAATCGCCCCCAACTCAATCAACAGCTGGTAACCATCTGCAATC
>CAZRZH010000123.1:0-7923 GCA_964604485.1 uncultured Sideroxydans sp. | reverse complement strand
GGGTGGTTGTGCGCATTATGACTGCCTCAAACGCAATAAAATCAAACTTGGCAACATGGACAACAAAATAATATTTATTAAAACCTCCAAAGGAGAAAGTGAATTATCCAGCATGTCCGGAGATATGAAGCGGGTAATGCTGCTCATCAATGAGAAAGCAACTTTGGGTGAAATAACCAGAAGAGCACCTCCTAGTTTGAGGGGTGATCTGCATGAAATTATTCAACAACTCATTGATGCGGAATTGATACGTGACAAGGACAAAAATATTTCAGTTCCAAAATTTGTGGCACCGAAATCAACCTCCACTAGTAATTCGCAATCCGGTTCAAATGGGGAACTGGACTTTACCGGTTCTTCAACGCCTCCAGTGGGTCATGCCTTGGTTGAAGCTGCGGCTGTAGAGCTGGCCCGTATCGAAGCTGAAGCAAGAGCAAGGCTGGCAGATGCTGAACATGCCGAGAAAGTCAAAGCTGAAGCGGAGGCTGAAACCATGCGTGAGGCTGCGGCAGCTAAAGTAGAGACTGAAGCAAGATACAAACGGGAGGCAGAACTTGCCGCAATTGCCCAAGCCGAGGAAATTGCAAAAGCCAAGCGTTTGGAAGAGGAACGCCAGAAAGCCGAATTCGAAGCTGTCGTTCGAGCCAGGCAGGAGGCCGAAGCAAAGGCCAGGTTAGAAGTTGAGGAAAAGGTCAGGCGGGAAGCCGAAGCCGCCAGAGTCGCTGCTGAAATTGAGGCTGCCAGAATCAAGGCGCATTTGGAGGCGGTAGCGAAAGCAAATGCGGAGGCTGAGGTGGCAAGGATCAAGGCCGAGCAGGAAGTTGCAAGACAAAAAGCAGAAGAGGCTTTGGCGCGGGCAAGAGCCGAAGCTGAAGAGCGTGTCAGGCAAGAACAGGCAAGATTAAAGGTCGAGCAGGAAGCAGAACGAATTCGCGCCGCTCAGGAAGTTGCAGCCAGAGCCAAAGCCGTTGCCGAGGAACGCGCTCGGAAAGATGCAGAAGCCGCAAGTCAAGCTGCCGCAAAAGAAGTCGCACGGATCAAGGCGGAAAAAGAAGCCGCCGAGCGCCTTAAAGCGGAAGCCGAAAACAGAAAACGTCAAGAAGCTGAAGCAGCCAGACTGATCGCTGAAAAAGAAGCGGCACAAATTAAAGCAGTGCGGGAAGAAGCTGAGCACTTGGCGAGCACTACAGCCGCCAAACTGGAAGCGGAAAGAGCCTCTATCAGTGCCCTTCAGACGACACAGGCCGCGACAATAATTCCCGAATCCGAGCCTACGACCCAGACAAACATCCCGACATTTAAAATCAACTTGGACTCCTTCGGCGCGGGTGAACCTGAGCACTCAGCTACCGCCAAGCCAATCCGGCAGGAGTCTGCGGAGAAGACAGAAAATGCGGGCTTTGTACGGCCGTCACCCAGCCCAATGCCGAGTTCTCCGGTAGTCGAAAATGCCGTCAAACCCAAAGTTGAACCTCCTGCTGCAACCAGCGAGATCGAACACCTGAAAAATATTCATGTTGCCAGCTGGCATCGCGATAAACAAAACGAGAGTAATCAGGAACAGGCATTAGCCGAGGAACAAGCCAATGTCTGGGCTGAAGCCGAGCACCGGTCCAAGTTGCAAGCCAAACTTGATGCCGAGCAGGCGGCGCAACAGGCCGTCCTAACCCATGCCAAATCCGCAAAGAAGCCAGTTGCCAGAACAAGGCGCAAAACGATTCCACTGGCCAAGATTGCAACCACACTGGCCACGCTGGCGCTGTTGATTGTGTTCGCCTTGCCCTATTTCTGGCCGATGCAGGAATTTATTCCACAGCTGGAAAAGCAGTTGTTAGACCAGTTCAACCAACCGGTACATATCGGGGAGATGAGCGCGGCTTCATTGCCGCCAAAATTGGAATTACATTATGTGAATTTGGGTGCCGAACAGGAAGTGAAAATTGCATCCGTCGTGATCAATTTCGATCCCTTGTCGCTATTTTCAGAGCAAAAAAAGATCAGCAATATCGAGTTCAAAAACATCACACTGGACGGTCAGCATCTTGACCGTGAAATAACCTGGTTGAAGTTGCTGGGCAGCGATAGCCAGTATCCGCTGCAACACGTAACGATTCAAAATTTGCAGGTGATCGCCGAGGGTATCCCGTTGCCTCAGTTGAAAGGGAGTGCAGAGCTTGCCCAAGGGGCGTTTACACGGGTCGTATTGCACAGCGAAGACGACAAATTCAATGTCGAACTTTTGCCGAAGGAGAAGCAATGGCAACTCAGTTTTGGCATCAAAGAAAACCCATTGCCGTTGCTTGCCGGGGTGATGTTTAGCGACTTCAGCGCCACTGGCTTGATCGGAGAAAGTGAAGTGGACTTCGCCGAAATCATCGCGCATGGGTATGGCGGGATAGTGTCGGGTACTGGCAAGTTGAGCTGGCGTAAAGGGTGGCAAGTACAAGGCCGCTTCCAGGCCAAAGCGATGGAGTTGGAAAAATTGTTTCCGCAATATGGAATCACGGGTGAAGTGTTTACCGAAGGCAACTATTCGGCGCAGAGTGCAAAACTGTTGCACTTGGGCGACTCACCGCGTCTGGAGGTTGCGTTCGAAGCCAAAAAAGGAGTGATCAACGGCTTCGATATCGTCGAAACAGCGCGACTGTCCAGTCACGTGCACCTTCCCGGAGGGCGAACGCATTATGAAGAATTCACCGGTGCGCTGCAGTTGGAGGATCGCAATCTACATTTCCGCCAGATCAAGATCATTTCCGGCATCCTGAATGCGAGTGGCGCTTTCGATGTTCCTTTCAACAACGCTCTTTCGGGAAATTTAAATTCCGAGATCAAGATGCGTGAAGGAATTATTCCGCTTGTTATATCGGGAACGTTGACCGAACCCAAGTTGGTCGCACGTTAATCAGAAATCCTCGACGTGTGGCCGGATAGATAGCCGGGGGGGCACATCCAATGGAGCGATCAAATACTGAATGCAGTCCCGACTGGGAACCCCATGAGAATCCCGGCAGTTTTACCCGAGTGCCTTGGCGATCCTTTGCAGTGCATTTTTCAGGTTGTCCATCGACGTGGCAAAAGACAGACGGATGTAGCCCTCGCTGCCGAAGGCTGATCCCGGCACAACCGCCACGCCCGCTTCCACCAGCAGATATTCCGAGAACGCAATGTCGGTGGCTTCTTTGATTGTCCCCTGCTGATGCAACTTGGCGATTGCCCCTCGCGCATCGGGGAAAGCATAAAAAGCACCGCCCGCCAGGATGCAACTCAATCCCGGAATCTTGTTCAGTTCGTCCACCACAAACACATGGCGCTCGCGGAAAGCCTTGAGCATCGGTGCGATACAGCCCTGGTCGCCGTTCAAGGCGGCTTCTGCGGCCACTTGCGATATCGAAGTGGGGTTGGACGTACTTTGAGACTGCACGTTTTCCATCGCCGTAATGATGTGCTCCGGGCCCGCCGCGTAGCCGATGCGCCAGCCGGTCATGGCGTAAGCCTTGGACACGCCGTTCAGTACCATGGTCTGTGGATACAGGTCGGGACAGGCATCCAGAATGTTGACAAATTTTTCATCGGTCAGCGCGATGTGTTCATACATGTCGTCGGTGGCGATGAGGATGTTCGGATACTTGCGCAACACTGCGCCAAGTGCCTTCAAGTCATCCAGTGAATATACCGCGCCCGACGGGTTACTCGGACTATTGATGACGACCATCTTGGTCTTTGGGGTGATCGCTGCTTGCAACTGTGCCGGTGTCAACTTGAAACCCTGCTCGATGCCGGCTTGCACGATCACCGGTTTGCCTTCCGCAATGAGCACGATGTCCGGGTACGACACCCAATACGGCGCGGGAATGACGACTTCGTCGCCGGGATTGATCACGGCAAGGGCGAGGTTGAAAAAACTTTGTTTTCCGCCGCAGGAAACGAGAATTTGTTTTGCCGTGTAGTCCAGTCCGTTGTCGCGCTTGAATTTGGCGATGATGGCAGCCTTAAGTGACGGCGTGCCGCCAACCGCCGTGTATTTGGTGAAGCCTTTGTTGATGGCCGCGATGGCCGCGTCTTTGATATGTTGCGGCGTATCGAAATCCGGTTCTCCCGCGCCCAGTCCGATGATGTCTTTTCCTTCCGCTTTCAACTTGGCAGCGCGGGCAGTAACGGCAAGAGTGGGGGAAGGTTTGATGGCTTGGACACGATGGGAGAGCGACACGATATTTCCTTGGAGGATGGACAATGGCGCGAATTATACCCGCGCCCATCGTCACGTTGAAAGAGTATCGCTAGCCGGAGGTGGCAACTGCAAGCGCGTTGTGTGACCAATAACGGCGGTGCGTCTTGCGGTAACGCTCAACCTGCACGCCCTCCGCATTCATGTCGATCAGGATCGCACCATCCTCGTCGGAACGCATGGCTTCTACGCCCTGGTCCGAATACCGCTTCACGATTTCCGGGTGGGGGTGGTGGAAACGATTTCGATAGCCTGTGGAATAAATAACAAAACGCGGCGCGACCGCCTCTACGAAGGCTTGTGACGAGGAGCTTTTGCTGCCGTGGTGGGGCGCGACCAGTAATGTGGATTGAAGTTTGTCGGCGTGATGCTGCAACAAGCGGGCTTCGGAGTGTTTCTCGATATCGCCCACCAACAGCACATGCTGCGTGCCGATGCTGATACGCAGCACACAACTCAACTCGTTATCGTGCGATTTCCCGCCGCCCATCGCTTCAACCGCAGGATGCAATATCTCAAATGACACACCATCCCATTGCCACTTCTGACCATCGGCACAATGGCGGTGATTAACTGAATTAATCAGTAACGGATGGTCGTCGCGCAATGACGAAGTGATCTGAGCGACAGGCATCACTTGCAGCATGGATGTCGTTCCACCGATATGATCAATGTCGTCATGGCTGAGTATCAGACCATCCAGTTTGTCGATTCCCTGTGCACGCAATGCCGGCATCAGGATGCGGTTGCCGCTGTCGGCATCCCCGGCAAAATCCGGCCCGGTGTCGTAAAGCAGGTTGTGGCTGCGGGTCTGCACAGCGACTGACAACCCCTGGCCGACGTCGAACACGGTAAGGCGCACGGTATTTTCGGCAGGGGTCGGATGTGTGTTCATGAACATCGGCAGCAGCAAAATAATGCCCGTCCAGCGCATTGGAAAACCGCGCGGAGCCAGGATCAATGCGGCTCCAATAACACCGGCGAAGAGACTCCACACGGGCGGCGTATGTTGCGTCCACACCGCGTGCGGCAGAGTGCTCAACACTTCCAGCATCCACATGCAAAGTGTCATGACCTGGTGCGCAATGAACAACATCCAGTCGAAAATCGGCAACGTGCCGAGCAGTGTCAGCGGCACCACCAGCAGGCTCACCAGTGGAATGGCGAAGGCGTTGGCGATAGGAGATACCAGCGACAGCTGTTGGAACAATACCAGCAGCGGCGGGATGAGGCCGATGGTCATCGCCCACTGCACGCTGGCGTATTCCTTCAGCCAACCCGATCTGCCGATGCGGTTCGCCGTGACATAAAAAATCAACGCGACGGCGCCGAACGACAACCAAAATCCGGGTGACAGCACCGCCCACGGATCGGCCAGCAAGACCACCATCAGCGCGGCTGCCAACATTTGGCTGGTGGCCACATTGCGCGAAAACAGCAACATCATGGCAAACGTGGCGAGCATGTATAACGTGCGCTGTGCCGGTATCTCGAAGCCGGAAAGCAAGGTGTAACACAGTGCGGCAAACAGGCCGACCAGAGCAGCAGCTTTGCGTGCGGGAAAATGCAACATCAGCGTCACGCTGCGTCGCCACAACCAATACGTGATGGCAAAGGCAAAGCTGGCCAGCATGGTGATATGCAACCCGGAAATGCTCATCAGATGATTCACCCCTGTGCGCGCGAATAGCTGCCATTGAGGGGCGCTGATTGCCGACTGGTCACCGATGGCGAGTGCGCTGAGGATTCCGCTGTAGGGTGCGTCGCCCAGAGTTGTCTTGAACCGCGCGCGCAGTGTTTCGCGCAGACGTTCGATGAAATACGATGGCTTGAAGCGGGGTTGTGCGAGGCGTTGATTGTCAGCCTTGGTGTAGACATAACCCGTGGCCCGAATGTCGCGCTCCAATGCCCACGCCTCGAAATCAAAGTTGTTCGGATTGGATGTTCCATGCGGTTGCTTCAAACGCACCGTGAGACTCCAGCGTTCGGCGGCATGGATATCCAGTGGCGAATTTGTGTCGCCGTCATACGTGGCCAGTTGGATCCGATGCGGCACATGGGCACCTGCTGTTTGCACACTTTCCACATCAAAGACGAAGCGTTTTCCGCGTTCGTGCAAGCGCGGCATTTCCGCCACGACACCGGTCAGAGTGATGTTCTTTCCCTGCCACGCATCCGGCAAGTTATCGGACAAGCGGGCATGGGCAATCCAGGCGGCATAGGAAAATCCCAACAGGCCGGCACATAGCACCAGGAGAAGTCGCCGGGAAACCCGCCACTTCATGGGTTCGCGATTCGGGATCAGCAAAACCAATGCGGCAAGCGGCCAATAAAACGGCAATTCCGGCAACGTCGACTGTTGCTGCAGATACCAAACGCCAAAGGCGAAGAAGAGCGAGAAGGAAACCATGCGTGTAGCGTAACCGACCATTACAATCATGGCATGCGTAAATTCTTACAAGGCCGTTTGCCGAACCGACACAGCATCCAAAAGATGCGCTGGCTGCAACCCGTTCATCATTGGCTGCAACATCCGAATTTGTGGCATCTGCATCGGCGCTCGGTGGCGGGTGGCGTGGCGTTGGGCTTGTTTTGCGGACTGATCCCGGGGCCGTTACAGATGCTGACGGCGGTATTGCTTGCGGTGAAGTTGCGGGTAAATCTTCCGGTGGCCTTGTTCACTACGCTGTATACCAATCCGCTGACCATTGTGCCGTTGTATCTGTTCGCGTACGAGATCGGATTGAGTGTGAGTGGTGCAAATAATGAAACAGTCGAGCCACTGCCTGTTTTTCCCGACGTGCATTGGCATGACTGGTTCTCCCAAGTGTGGGAATGGTTATTGGTGTTGGGAAAGCCGTTGTTGATCGGCCTGCCGATCTTGGCGATTGGCTTGGCAACGCTGGGTTACGTTGTTGTGCGTCTGGGTTGGCGAGTCATGGTGGTATGGAAATGGCGCAGACGCCACCCTGGCTGAGTCGGTGGGAACTTTCTTGCCGATGCTGGCTCATAGACGGCGTCCGGAGAAACACGCCGGATATGTTCCAACAAATAAAAGGTGATCAAATGAAAAAAGCTTATGAAGGTGTCGCAAAGTTCGTACGTTGGGTCGTTACCGGCATCGTCTCATTTATCGTCGCGCTACCCACTTTCACGTCAGTCAGCACTTCCATTTAAGCACCACCAACAACGCCCCGGTGTCTCGCACCGGGGCGTTGTTTTTTTGGAGTGGGCGCACTCAACGCAAGCCCTGATTCACACTCAATCCGATCTGTCAATATGCCGTTCGGCATATTGTTCAATGCCAACCCGAATGATATAACCCGAACCGTTTCGAAAACTATCGGGAGTTGAAATGCAAAATCAGTCACCGCTGACGGGAGTTAATGAATCGGGAGATTTTTTTCGAACCATGATCCACGAGGCGCCATTGCCGATGTTTGTAGTTTCGGAAGCGCAGTGTATTTACGGCAATGAAAAATTCCGCAAGTTGCGCGGGTGTGTTGATGCCCATTGTGTGGCCTGCGGGTTGGAGCGTTTGCTGGGAGAAGCCGACCGACAAACTTTGATACAGACCATCATCGCCTTGCCCTCCGGCGAGGTGGCCAGAATGCAGCTGAATATGCTGCAACACGAAGGCAAGCAATACAGTGGACCCATCCGTCAAGACAGAAATCAGTCTAGTTTAAGCTGGTGTA
>CAZRZH010000122.1:0-8021 GCA_964604485.1 uncultured Sideroxydans sp. | reverse complement strand
GGTCACCCATGCACTGGAATATGGGGCGCAATTGCTGGGCACGCAGCGATGGATCGAAGGCGATATGTGCACGTTGGCCGACCTCGCACTGGCCAGCGCGTTGATCTATCTGGACCTGCGTCAACCCGAGCGGGATTGGCGCACAGCTCTTCCGAACTTGAAAGTGTGGTTCGATCACATCAGTGCACGCCGCAGTGTGATTACGGCAGGCAAAGATCCCGCTGTGTGATTTGCATGCCGTTGGGGAAGGTCTGGTTAATTCGTGTGAAATCGTTTACGCCGGCCAAACTGCTTATTGTTCTGACGCAAGCTCCAAGGCAACTGCCGCGCCGGCAAGTGCGGGCGAATCGGGTGTGGTCACAACCCAGACTGGAATGGACTGCAAATAGGATTTGAAGCGTCCTTTGGCTTCAAACCGATCTCTGAAACCGGATCTCTCGAACCAGCCTAACCAGCGGGGCACAATCCCTCCCGCGATATACACCCCTCCGCGCGCACCCAGAGTAAGCGCGAGGTCGCCGGCGACAGAACCCAGCAATCCCGCAAACAACTCAAGTGTTTGCATCGCCAGTGGCTCGTGTTGTTGCAGTGCGCGGTCGGATATGTCTGCGCCTGAAATATCAGGTGCTACACCACTCCCCTGCAATTGGCTTACCGCCCCGTAAAGCGAGACCAACCCCGGGCCTGACAATATCCGCTCGGCTGAGACATGCCCGAATTGTTGGGCCAATAGTTCAAAAATTCGAAACTCGGTTTCGTTGCTTGCGGACAACGTAACGTGGCCGCCCTCACCCTGGATCGGTGTCCAACTGTTACCGCACGGGATGAGTCCGGACACGCCTAAGCCAGTCCCGGCACCCAATACCCCGATCGCGGTATTGGGGACAGCCAGTCCACCGCCTATCTGAAAAAGTTCGGACTGGGGGAGTCCGCGTATCGCAAGTGCCAGCGCCGTAAAATCGTTCAGCACCCGCAATTTTTGTAGCTGCAAACTTTTTTGCAGCGCACTGATTGAAAAAGACCAGTCACGGTTGGTCATCTGCACCACATCACCCGTTACCGGATTGGCAATCGCAATTGAAGCTGATTGCGGATTTGCCAATCCGGTTTGCTGCAGATAGGCCCGGATGACCGATTCCAGATTCGGATAGTGGTCGCACGCCAATGTTCGAATATGGATGGGTGGACTTCCTGCGGCAGAACACCACGCAAAGCGTGCGTTTGTTCCGCCCACATCGCCCAGCAAGGCGGGGTACGCGACAGTATTCATAGACGGCTCCGAAAGCTCTCAGTCAACTAAATTTGCAACGTTGCAGCGTCCGCGCTTCAAACATCCGGTGGGGGACTTGTATCACGCCTCGCGGTTGCTTCCCGCCACGATTTTGTACTCGAAAAGGCGGCATTCGATGGCACCGTTAAAAAGCGGCGTGCGGCGACTTGCCGCAAGCCGCATCAGCTTGGGCAAACGCATATCGGCGGTAAACAGATAGACATTCCAACCCCCGAACTTCTTTTTCAGCACGTCACCCAGTTGCGGATACAAGCCGGCCAACTCTTCCTCGTCACCCATGCGTTCGCCATACGGCATATTGGCGATGAGGATGCCTTCTTTCTCGGGAGGGGAGGCTTCCAGCGCGTTGCATTGCTTCAGATCCACCGTCTCGCGAATGCCGGCCTCTTCCAGATTCTGGTGTGCCGCTTTGAGCGCATCGCCGTAGAGGTCGCTGCCATAGATAGGCAGTTCGCTCACCGGAAGTTGCGCGGCGAGGGCTTTTTCGCGCAGGGTTTGCCAAGTCTTGACATCGAAATTCTTCAGTTTTTCAAAGGCGAAATTGCGCCCGATGCCGGGCTGGATATTGAGCGACATCTGTGCCGCCTCGATGAGAAAGGTACCGCTGCCGCACATCGGATCGAGTAGCGGAATGCCCGGCTTCCAACCCGCCATCATCAAAATACCCGCCGCCAGATTCTCGCGCAGCGGGGCGATGTTGGTGTGCAGCCGCACGCCGCGTTTGTACAGTGCATCACCGGAGGTATCGAGATACAGAGTGAACTTCTCGCCCTCAAAAAAAGCATGGATGCGCATGTCCGGGGCTAATTTTTCGACACTGGGACGCACATTTTTTTCGGCGCGGAATTTGTCGCACACGGCATCTTTGATTTTGAGCGTGATGAATTCCAGGCTTTTGAGAGAGCATTTGATGGCGGTGACCTTAACCAGGATGGTGCATTGGACATCGAACCACTTGGTCCAGGGCAGTTCGTAAGTTGTCTGGTACACATCCTGTTCATTGCGAAAGAACGTGGCGTCTTTCACGCGCCACAGGATGCGTGAAGCGAGGCGGCTCTGCAGGTTGGCGCGATAACACAAAGGCCAGTCGCCGCTGAATCCCACACCGCCGTCGGTGGTGCGAACATTTTCCGCACCGAAGCCGCCGAGTTCACCGGCGAGTAATTTTTCCAGTCCGCGCGGACAGGTGGCAAAGAAATCGGGCATATCAGAACGGTTTCACGACCACCAGAATAACCACCACAAGCAACACCAGCACCGGAATTTCATTGAAGTAACGGAACCAGACATGGCTGCGGCTATTGCGGTCTGCGGCAAATTCTTTGACCAAATGGCCGCAATAAAAATGATAGGCCACCAATATTGCCACCAGCGCGGTCTTCACATGCAACCAGCCTCCGCTGAAAATATCGCGATACCCCAACCACAGCCACAATCCGGTGAAAACCGCCAAAGCCCCGATGGGTGTAACGAAGCGGTACAGCTTTCCTTCCATTAGTTTCAGCCTGTCTTTTACCGCTTGCTCTTCCGCCATTGCATGATTGACAAAAAGGCGCGGCAAATAGAACAACCCGGCGAACCAGCTCACCACCATTACGATATGAAATGCTTTTAGCCACAACATAGTTACCTCGACAATCTGCGTCTGAATAATACGAGAGAAATATAGAACCCGGCCAGTGTATACACCAGCAACACCGTGATATGCCACATCGCGGCTGGCGGGACTTCGCCGCTCATCAACGGCCTTGCCAAGTCGACGGCATGGGTCAGCGGCAACACATTGGCCACCGCCTGTATGTTTTCCGGCAATTGACTGACCGGAAAAAAAACGCCGCATAGTAGCATCATCGGTGTGATGACCAGCGTGAAGTAATACATGAAAAAGTCGTAGCTGGGCGCCAGCGCAGTCATGATCAAACCGATGGCGGCAAAAGTGAGGCCGACCAACAGCGCCAGCGGGATCATCCACAATGACAAAGCAGAATGTGACAAACCCAACAACCAGATCACCAATAAGACGGCGCTGCCCGACATCAGACTTTTGGTGGCTGCCCACAAGATTTCGGACAACACCACGTCATCCAGCGACACGGGTGTATTCAGGATGGCTTCCCAAGTGCGCTGCTCATGCATGCGCGCAAACCCGGAATAAAGTGCCTCGAAGCTGGCACTGTTCATGGTGCTGTAACACACCGTGCCTGCCGCCAGAAAAGCCATGTACGACATGCCGCCCATCTCCGGCAACAAACTGCCCAGACCGTACCCTAAGCCCAGCATATAGATCACCGGGTCGGCCAGGTGTCCGAGGATGGAAGGGGCAGCCACCTTGCGCCACACCAGCCAGTGCCGCTGCCAGATTGGGAGGAAGCGCAAACTAAATTGCGGCAACGCAAAATGCGCATTCGTCATTTCGTTCTGTCCTGTTCCACGGCGGCGAACGCGGCGGCCGGGCTCACCACACCGATTCCGCGCGCGTACACGCAGCCTTTGGAAGTACCTTGCGCCATGACACGTTCGTCCCGGGTGAAAAGATGCGTCATGTAGAAATATTTCTCGTCCCAATGCGTCACTTCCAGTTTCACCTCGTACGACTCGAACGTACTCAATGGCTTTTTGTAAATCATGGTGTGTTCGGCGATCAGTGGAATCCAGTTGCGCTTGAACATGGCTTTCAGCAATCCGCTGCGGATGAACAGATCGACGCGGTTCAGATCGCAGATAGTGAGGTAGCGCCCGTTGTTCATGTGGAAGTTGATGTCGATATCGTTCGGCAACACGCGCAAACTCAGCTGGCTCACCATGTTCGTTTTTTCAATCCGCCCGCGAAACTGCGACAGGATAAACACGTAAAACATGCGGAAAATCAGGTTCATTCGCGCATCTCTCTTCCCGTTAACTTTAGGAACACGTCTTCCAGATTGGCCGGGCGATGCAAATAACGCAGCTCGCTTTGCGCTTGCAGATGGGCAACCAAAGGCTGCGCATCCTGCACGTAACAAAATGCCGATTCGCCGCTCACTTCAAAACGTTGCGCATACCCAGCGGCATGTTCGTTCGCCCAGGCTGCGGCATGTTCACCGAACACCTCCACCACTTGCGGCTCGATATTGCGCTCGATCAATTCACGCGGCGAACCCTGGCTGATGAGTTTGCCGTTATCCAGCACGGCGAGTCGATGACACAGGCGCTCGGCTTCGTCCATGAAGTGGGTGGTAAGCAACAACGTCTTGCCCTGTTGTGTGAGTTCGCGCAGACGTTGCCAGATCAGATGGCGCGCCTGCGGGTCGAGTCCGGTGGTGGGTTCATCGAGGAAGATCACATCGGGGTCGTTCACCAACGCGCGCGCCAAGGTCAAACGGCGCTTCATGCCTCCGGATAAGGTGGGCACTTTTGCATCGCGCTTGTTGGTCAGGCTGGCGAATTCCAGCAATGACGGAATGCGCGCCTCGATTTCGCTGTCACGCATCCCGAAGTAGCGCCCGTACACCAGCAGGTTTTCCGCCACGGTGAAATCCGGATCGAGATTGTCCATCTGCGGCACCACGCCGACACGGATGCGCGCTTCACGCGCCGCCTGTGGCACCGGCAGATCGAGCAACGTGGCGCTGCCCGCGTCCGGCGTAATCAGCCCCAGCAACATGCGCAACGTGGTGGTCTTGCCCGCGCCATTCGGCCCGAGCAGACCGAAACATTCGCCTTTACGGATGGCCAAGTCGAGTCCGTCCACCACGCGCTGGCCGGCATAGGATTTTTGCAACCCTGTCGCGCGAATGACGATGTTCACAATTTTGTCCCGGTGAAATGCCGCCGCACGATGTGGCGCAACTGGGTTAACTTGCCGTGAAAATAATGCTCCGCTTGCGGGATCACCGTAATTGGCAGGTGTTGCGGGCGCGCCCATGCCAGCACGTCGTCCAGTCTCACCACGTCATCGTGTTCACCGTGGATGACCAACGTATCGGGTGAAACCACCGGCATGCCAGAGCTGAATTCGGTCGAAGCCGTAAATCGGCTCACGGCCGGAGCAGCCAAAACCAGATGTTGAGGTTGCAAATGGAGCGCGGCACGCGCTGCCACATAACCACCGAAAGAGAATCCCGACAGCAGCAAAGGCAGTTCTTCGCCGAATTGTTCCCGCGCATAGCGGGCAACCGAAATCAAATCCTGCTCTTCCCCGTCACCGCCGGTGAACGCCCCCTCGCTTTTTCCCACTCCGCGAAAATTGAATCGGAATGCGACACATCCAAGCTCGGCAAAAGTCTTGGCCAGTGTGACCGCGACTTTGTTCTCCATGTTGCCACCCATGGTTGGCAGCGGATGGGCCACTACCGCAATTCCACAGGGCGCGTTATCCGGCAGATGTACGATGCCTTCGAGTTGCCCCGCCTGACCTGCCACAGCGTATTTTTGCAGCGTGACGTGCATCAGATCTTCAGACGCTCCACGACGCGCCCATGCTTCAGATGCTCTTCGATGATCTCGTCCAGATCGCTCTCATCCACAAAGGTGTACCAGATGCCTTCCGGATACACCACCAACACCGGCCCCTCGTCGCAACGATCCAGGCAGCCTGCCGAGTTGATGCGTATCTTGTTCAAGCGATCGGAGATGCCCAGCGCCTTCACTTTGTCCTTGACGTAGCCACGCGCTTTTTGCGCGCCGTGATTATTGCAACAATCGCCGCCATCCTCGCGCTGGTTGGTGCAGAAAAACACATGTTTGTCGAAATAGTTCATTGCATACTCCTTGTTGCGGATGGCGGATTATAAACGCCGCCGTGTCCAAACCAGATAGGAGCCCAGCATCAATGGGAAAATGACCGACACGATCTGAGACATGCCGTTGTAGTTCAACAGATGGCCGAACCGCCATTGGTAAAGGCGCATCGCGGCTGAGGGGGTTCCGCTATCCAGCACCCACACGGCCAAAACGAGATAACCCAACACAGCTCCTTCTGCCACCACGAGCAAGTAGGGCCTGCGTATCCAACCAACTCCCCACATCAACACCAAACCCATCACGATGCCCAACATCGCCTCGCCGTTAAGCCATAACAATAGCGCCCAAGACTTGAGTAACAAGGCCGCCGCCACGAACTTTATCAACGCGACCACACACAAAATCAACACTAGCGCCACCACGGCATGACGTCTCGCCCGCAATAAATTTTGCATCAGCAGTCCGATCATCAACAAATTCAACGCCACGGCGACACTTTCCCAAACATTGAACGGCTCATCCGGCATCGCCATGAAAATACGATGCGCCGCCTCGGTGATAAACACGTTACCCAGAATCGGCAAGGACGGATTGATCTGCGCAAACATCCACAACAGCACCAGCGACAAGCCAAAATTGACGCCTTGTCCCGGCCGTAGAAGTTCAATGCGCCGTTGCGTCAAACGTGTGAACCAAGGGTGTTGCGCTGTCGCGGAGGCCAGCAAAGCACCCGAAAAAGCGCCCAGGGTGTTGGTCAAAATGTCAGTATTCGAACTGGTTCGGCTGGGCAGATACAATTGGGCATATTCCAGGCAACAGGAAAGTAGCATTCCCCCCAGCGTTGCAAGCAACACACTGCGCCCGAATGCGGAACGGTTACGCAAGGTCAAAGCCAGTAGTACACCCAATGGCAAATAGGCAAGCCAGTTGCTGATCGCATCGAAGGTGCTAAAAGTCAGGCGCAACGGGGAAGTGAGTACTGACCCGAATTCCAGCCCCAACTCCTGCCAGCCGAAAAATGGGGAAAGACTGGCATAAAAGATCAGCAGGACGTAACCCGCCAGCAAGTAGTGACGCAGCAAACTGCGCGCCGCGTAAGGGGAGTGGTTGCTCATCGGGGGAAAATATAAAATTGAATCGGATTCATTTCGATTGACGTCTGCGCGGGGGTAGGAAAGAATGCTGCCCCGCTGCACATAAAAAATAGATTTAATCTGGGGGGA
Organism: uncultured Sideroxydans sp.; assembly: GCA_964604485.1. Lineage (GTDB taxonomy): Bacteria > Pseudomonadota > Gammaproteobacteria > Burkholderiales > Gallionellaceae > Sideroxyarcus. The sequence goes on along the minus strand of CAZRZH010000122.1, from coordinate 785 downwards.
TTATGGCATACCTGCATTGGTCCAATGACTTGAACACCGGCATTGAGGTCATCGACAACCAGCACAAACGCATCGTTGACTACATCAACGAGCTCGACTCGGCAAATGAGACCGGGAACACGGCTGCCGTCAACCATGTGCTGAGTCAACTGGTTGATTACACAATATCGCATTTCAGTTTTGAGGAGGAGTTACAAGAGCGCGCAAACTACCCGTTCCTCAAAGCGCACAGACGTGTACACGAGATGTTCAAAAAACACGTCGTCGAGTTTCAGCAACGCGCCCGAAAAGGCGAGGACGTCGCCCCCGAACTGCTTTCCATGTTAAGAATCTGGCTCGTCAATCACATCAAAGGTGATGATGCGGATTATGTGGAAACCGTCGTTAAATCCCTCGGCATCGAAGTCAAAGTCTCGGCGCCAACCGGTGGCTGGTTAGGGAGTGCCTTGAAAAAGTTCTTTGGCCACTGAGCTGAAGCTGCTTTAACTCCCACCTTACATACATTCCACGTATCCGGCATTTCTGCGACAGTTCCAACACAAACTGTGCATTGGGCTGAAGCACCCCATCCCCGAGCGAATTTGAACATGAATACCCCTGCCAAATCCCCGCAACCACCCAGCCTGAACGGCATCACACTTGAGATGATAGTCACGCAACTCGCGGAGAGTTTGGGCTGGGAAGCGATGGCGGAAGCGGTTCCCATACGTTGCTTCACTCACGATCCCAGTATCAAATCAAGCTTGAAATTTTTGCGCAGGACACCGTGGGCTAGGGCGAAGGTG
>CAZRZH010000121.1:0-8223 GCA_964604485.1 uncultured Sideroxydans sp. | reverse complement strand
TTCTCTATTGCCGCCGTGATCAGCAACCGCGCCGATGTGGAAGGTTTGAACATTGCGCGTTCACACCACATCCCGACAGCGGTAATCTCGCACCGCGACTTCAACGACCGCGAAAGTTTTGATGCCGCGCTGGCCAACGAGATCGACCGCCATCAACCGACATTGGTGGTGCTCGCCGGTTTCATGCGCATCCTCACGCCCGCCTTCGTCGACCACTTTGCCAGCCGACTGATCAATATCCACCCTTCACTGTTGCCGGCCTACGCCGGAGTGAACACTCACGAGAGAGCACTGAAAGATGGCGTGAAGCTGCACGGTTGCACGGTACATTTCGTCACCGCCGACCTTGATCACGGCCCCATTATCATTCAGGCGGCAGTGCCTGTACGCGCCGACGACACGGCGACAACCCTGGCGGCGCGCGTGTTACATGAGGAACACCGCATATTTCCGCAGGCGGTGCGCTGGCTGTGTGAATCGAAGGTATGGCTGGATACAAATGGCCGCGTCGCCTCCAGCCTCCTCCTTCAGTCCGGCAGTGCGCTGATCTCCCCGGGATTGGATTGACCATGCGCGCGCTCTACGCCCTGCTGCTTGTCTGCTTCTCCACTTTGACGTTCGCTGAGATTCCGAGCCGCATTGAGGCAACCTACGATGTACTGAGCCGTGGCGTCAGGATGGGCGTTGTCAAAGAGGTCTTCACCTACAGTGATTTCCGCTATCGCATCGAAAGCGTGACCAAACCGGTTGGCTTGCTGTCGCTGTTCCAGCCCGAGACAATCGTATTCACCAGTGAGGGTGAGGTTACCCAAGAAGGTTTGCGCCCGATTAAATTCACTCACCACCGTGTACGCGACACTTCACGCAACAACCGTGCCGACTTCGATTGGACCCACAATGAACTGACGCTGAACGATCCGTCAGGTGTACGCGAATTGCTGCTGCCTCCCGGGACACAAGATCGCTTGAGCATGATGTACCAGTTCGCGGTGATACCGCCGTATGGCAAACTGGAATTCAAGTTCTATATGACCAACGGCAGTAAATTGGAAGCCTACCGCTATCAGTTGCATCCCCAACAAACGGCTGAAGTTCCGTTTGGTTCCATCCGCAGTTACTACCTGTATACCCTGCCCCAGCACGGCGCATGGAAGTCGGAGATTTGGCTGGCCGTCGAGCATAACTTCGTGCCTTGCAAAATAGTGTTGACGGAAGACAGCGGCGACAAACTGGTGCAGGTTCTCACCGCGCTGAATATCGTCCCGTGAACCCTGTGCTGTCCACACCGTCGCGACGTATTGGATTTGCGATCGCCTTTTCACTGCTGTTGCATGCGCTGATGATGTGGGGGCCGCGAGTCGAACTGCCTCAATTCAAAACCGCGTTGCCGCCTCTGGTTGCCAAGTTGCAGGCCATCCCCACCGCACCGGCGAATCCCGTCCCCAAAGTCAAACGCCGGGCCAAACCCGCCCCCCCTCCCATTCCCGTGCCGGTCGTGGAAAAAGTCGCCGCTGCGGATCCGACCGAAGAGATCCCGCTCGTTGCAAGTTCCGTCGTCGCCAGCGAAGTTATAGCCAGTGAAGTGGTAGCGGCGGAGACACTCGCCGAAAAGCCGCCTGAAGTATTGCCTGAACCACCGGCGGTCAAAGTGGTAGAGCGGCCAGTGTTGCCGCGCCGGGCGCAACTGACTTTTGCGGTGAACAAAGGCACAAGCGACTTCAAGGTGGGGGAGTCGATCCATACCCTGGAGATCGAGGACGACCACTATGTGTTGCAAGCCGTGACCAAAACAGTGGGCTTGGCCAAGTTGTTCATGACCTTCCATCTCACTCAATACAGCAGTGGCAGCTATACGCCCCAACTTGGCATACAACCCGAGCGATTCTTTGAAGAGCGCGCCGAAACTGCGGGCGCGCAACGCAATACCGTCGAGTTCGATTACGCGACCCAACGTGCCCATTTCTCCCATGGCGGCGAGATCGCCTTCCCTGCCGATACCCAGGACATCCTGAGTATCCTCTACCAGTTTCCGCCGGTGCATGGCGTCGACAGCGTGGCAATCTATGTCAGTAACGGAAAAAAGATCGAGAGTTATCATTTTGAAGTTTCCTACGAAGAGGCAACACCCACGCCGCTGGGAAATCTGCATACCGTGCATCTGAGCAAAATCCACAGTACCCAGGAAGAAGGCCTGGAAATCTGGCTGGCGCAGGAATACCGTCTGTTTCCGGTGAAGATGCGTATCATCGAAAAGAACGGCGAAATCACCGGCGAAATTATCATCACCGACATCCGCGTCGAAGACGCACCACAGGAAAACTTAAAAAATGCTGCTTACTGAATACCGACTTGACCTGGTCATCCAAGCTCTACGCACCGCCCTCAAGATGGAACATCCGGCGGATGCCGTGTTACGCCACTTCTTCCAGGAAGAACGTATCGGCTCCAATGAACGTTCGCTGGTCGCCGAGACATTGTTCGGCACATTGCGTCACCGCCTGTTTTTGGAATACGCCTGCAAGTTGGAAGAAAAGGGAATCGCCTCGGCACGCCGCATGGCACTGGCGTATTGGGTCAAATTCGGCGGCTATAACCTGCGTGAACTGGAGCCGTTGCTCAAAGTAAAGGAAGCGGATTGGCTGGGTAAAGTCAAAGGCATCGTGGTCGACGAGCTACCGCTTTCCATCCAAGCCGAATTGCCGGACTGGATCATCGAAAAGCTGCGCGTGTTGCACAACGACGACGCGATCCTGTTGCTGGGACTTTCCATGCAGCAACCCGCCCCGCTCGACCTGCGTGTCAACACGCATCTCGCCGGACGCAACGAAGTGTTGCAGGCCTTGCAGTCCGAAGGCATGGACGCTCAGGCCACGCCCTATTCACCGATGGGCATTCGCCTCAAATACAAACCCGCCCTGAACCGGCACGCGTTATTCCTGACCGGTAAATTTGAAGTGCAGGACGAAGGCAGCCAGCTGCTCGGCCTGTTGCTCGCGCCGAAGCGCAACGACATGGTGGTGGATTTTTGCGCGGGCGCGGGTGGCAAAACACTGATGCTGGGCGCGATGATGAATTCACAAGGCCGCTTGTATGCCTGGGATATTTCCGAGAAACGCCTGACCAATCTGAAGCCGCGTTTGAAACGTTCCGGACTGAGCAACGTGCAACCGCAACTCATCGCGCACGAAAACGACAACAAGGTCAAACGTCTGGCCGGAAAAATCGACCGCGTGCTGGTGGATGCACCGTGCAGCGGACTGGGCACACTGCGCCGCAACCCCGACCTGAAGTTTCGCCAATCACCGCAAAGTGTCGCGGAACTAACCGTGAAGCAGTCGGCGATCCTTGCATCGGCGGCACGTTTGCTAAAAAAAGGCGGACGTTTGGTATATGCCACCTGCAGCCTGTTGCAAGAAGAGAACCAAGGAATCGTGGAAGCTTTCCTCGCCACTCATCCCGACTTTTCATTGTTACCGGCAGGTGAAGTATTGCACCAACAGCATATCGACCTGGAGATGGGTGACTATCTGCAACTCACCCCGCAATCGCACGACACCGACGGATTCTTTGCCGCCGTGCTGGAGCGCAACAAACCGGCCGTCACACCTGTAGCAGACATCCTTCCTACAACAGCCCCATCATCACCAGCGCAATAAACGCGGCAAACAACACGAAGTGACTGATGCCTTCGATGGCATTGGTCTCACCGTCGTGCAGGTTGTTCATCACGGTCAGGAAGGTGAGCAACAACATGCCGCCCTGCAACGGCGTGAGCGCCATCACGATACGGTCACCGCTGAACAGCGCGATGGCCTCGATCACCGGCAAGGTGAGCAACACCGTGGCGAGTGAAGCACCCAGCGCGATGTTGACTGTGGTTTGCATGCGGTCTTGTTGGGCCGCCTTGAGCGCAGTGAGAATCTCCGGGCTGGCCGAGATCAACGCGACCAGCACCGCCGGAATCGCCTTGGGCAAACTACTGCCGGCGAGTCCCGCATCCAGCAACACCGACATCACTTCCGAGAGCAGACCCACTAGAACGATCGCCCCGAGCATCACGCTGACGTGCAACGAGTTTGGGCTGTGCGCCTCATCGTGCGCCTCTTCATCCGCCTCGGCGGAATACTCGAAAAATTTGCGGTGCTCCACTGTCTGCAAACGCAGGAAAGCCAGATACATGATCGCCATGATGGCGATGGAAAATACGGAATAGAACTGCCATTGACCTTCAGGCACAAAGTCCGGGATGAACATTCCGATGCCGATGGCGACCAGCAGCATGGCGATGAATGAATTGGCTGAATCGACGTTGTATTTTGAACTACCGTGTTTCAGACCTCCCACGATCGCAGCCAAGCCAAGAATGCCGTTGATGTCGAACATCACGGCGGCAAAAACCGTATCGCGCGCCAGCGTCGGATTCGGTTCGCCCATCAGCAACACCACCAGGATCACCACTTCCACCGACACCGCCGCCAGCGTGAGGATCAAGGTGCCGTAAGGTTCGCCGAAACGCAGCGCCAACACTTCGGCGTTATGGGCGATGCGGAACGCCACCCCGATGATTGCGGCGAGGATCACCAGCAACAGCCCCCACAACGCACCACCGCCGTGATTAATTGCGCCATGCTCCAACGCAAAACCAAGGACGAGAATGAACAGTGCAATAGCGATGGGGTATTCGGATTTCAGATATTTCATGGTTGGACTCTCATCAAACTGGCCGCAGAAAATTGGCCGCGCGTAATGATAGCCGATGACTTGAATCTATAGCAGCTTGACAGGCATCTGAAATTCAATATTCGATTTTTACGGATGCGCTGCAAGTTTGACAACGTATCCACACCTGTGAAAACGAATCACAGATGGAGACATTTTGGAGAATGAAAAAAGAATTACAGCTCGATAGTTTGATAAACCACTTCGACCACCACCAGTTCTTCGACACCCTCGGGTAGCGGCAGCTTCACGATATCGTCTTCGCGTGACTTGAGCAGAGCCCGTGCCAACGGCGACACCCAACTGATATGGCCCTTGCTCGCATTCGCCTCATCAACCCCCACGATGCTATAGGTGCGTTCAACACCATCTCCGTGGCATATTTTAACGGTCGCGCCAAAGAACACCTGCTCGCACTCACCGCGCTGAGCCGGATCAACCACTTGGGAATTTTCCAGGCGCTTGGCGAGGAAGCGTAGCCGCCGGTCGATTTCGCGCAGACGTTTCTTGCCGTAGATGTAATCACCGTTCTCCGAGCGGTCGCCGTTGGAAGCCGCCCAAGACACTGTTTGCACCAACGCAGGACGCTCGTCATTAAGCAGGTGCAAATACTCGGATTTCAGGCGCTGATAACCTGCAGGGGTGATGTAGTTCTTGGTGCCCGCCGGGAGCGCAGGCAGCGAGGGTGAATCTTCATCCTCAACATCGTCTGCGTCCTCGTTCTCACGGGTGAAAGCTTTGCTCATAGGAATGTAAAACACGTTTGTCGAAACGAAATGATAACCCTCCGCAGGACGAAGACCGGTACGATTTGACAATCACGCTTTGACGTTCAGCAAAGTGCCAACCGACTGACCTTGTGTATTCACCGTTGGATGCTGTGCAACTTTGATCGCATGTTCCTTGTTGGCAACCTCCATAACCTTGACATTTTCCTTTTCAAGAACCCTCTCGGCGTGAGTTTGCGGCTGAGGTTGAACTTGCGACACATAGGCATTACTTGCATTTACAAAATTGACTGACATGTTTGCCTCCCTAAAATGGCACTTCAATTTTTGCTCTGCCCCTCGTCACCGCCTATCGGCAACCAACTGCATAACTTTAGTCATTTTTGTTATTTTCTCTCTCGTTTCACCCTGACACTTTAATGACAGCCCAGTTGATACACCTATAATCGACTGATATCCTGTCGCGTCGAATCAAAGTGATTCTCCAGCTCTACACTTCCGGTGAATCTGACAGATAAACGAACAACTCTTGCCGCTTGCAACAAAATTGGAAAACATAAATGACCGCTCCTTTACTGATCGCTAAAAACAAAAACCACGAACTTGTCTTGCTGCCTCAGATGGCAAATCGCCACGGGTTGATAACCGGTGCAACGGGCACGGGCAAAACGGTCACCTTACAATCTCTGGCCGAATCATTCAGCCGAATTGGCGTGCCGGTATTTTTATCCGACATTAAAGGTGATCTTTCCGGAGTCTCCAAAATCGGCGGCGGCAACGCAAAGGTGATAGCGAGAGTTGCGCAATTAAAACTGGAAGAATTCGCTAATCAGGCTTTCCCTGTGACGTTTTGGGATGTTTTCGGCGAGATGGGTCACCCGATACGCGCCACCGTCTCGGATATGGGTCCGATGTTATTGGGACGCATGCTCAACCTGAACGATGTTCAACAAGGGGTTCTCACTCTGGTATTCAAAATTGCCGATGACAGCGGGATGATGCTGCTGGATTTCAAGGATCTGCGTGCAATGGTGCAGCACGTCGGTGAGAACGCGAAAGATTTCACCACGGAATACGGCAATATCTCGACCGCCAGTATCGGCGCTATCCAGCGCGGCCTGCTGGAACTGGACAATCAAGGGGCGGAGAAATTTTTCGGCGAACCGATGTTGAATATCGACGACCTGATGCAAACCGATTCCAATGGTGCAGGCATCGTCAACATCCTGGCTGCCGACAAGCTGATGCAATCGCCCAAGGTGTATTCGACTTTGCTTCTTTGGCTGCTGTCCGAATTGTTCGAGAACTTGCCCGAAGCCGGCGATCTGGAAAAACCCAAGCTGGTATTTTTTTTCGATGAAGCGCATTTATTATTCAACGATGCGCCGGGTGCTCTGATCGACAAGATCGAACAGGTTGTACGCCTCATTCGATCCAAGGGAATCGGGGTGTATTTCGTCACGCAAAATCCGGCGGATGTTCCTGACAAGATATTGAGTCAGCTCGGAAACCGGGTACAACATGCGCTGCGTGCCTTCTCCGTGCGCGACCAAAAAGCCGTGCGCGCCGCCGCCGAGACCATGCGTGACAATCCCGAACTCGACGAACAAGCAGCCATTACCGAGCTTGGTGTGGGCGAAGCACTGATCTCACTGCTCAATGAAAAAGGCACTCCGACCATCGTCGAACGCGCCTTCATCGTGCCGCCTCGGGCGCAGATTGGCCCCATCACGGAACAGGAACGCAGCTCAATCATTCAGTCATCTGTATTGGCAGGGCACTACGAACAAGTTATTGATCGCGAATCCGCTTACGAGAAAATAAAAGGACGCGCCGCTGCCAGGCAAGCAGACACTCCTGCCGAAAAAGCCGAACCCGGCGCCGGCAGTGGAATGGGAGGCATTCTGGGCGGTATTTTCGGCAACGAAAATAGCGGGACAGCTACGCGTCGTCAAAGCACGGGGGAGGCTCTGGTGAAAAGCGTGGTGCGCACTGTGGGCGCGGAAGTCGGTCGCCAACTTGTGCGCGGGTTGATGGGATCATTGTTGGGAAGTGGCAGTCGTCGCCGTTAATTCAGGCAACTTATCCAAGGGAAGGCTTTGTTGGCTTGTTCACTTTTCGCAGCATTGCTTCATCGCCATCGGCAGTGGATGGTGACCTGTCCGGTTGGTTCTTGAAATACATCCGGTAATGCCGTGAATTCAGCCAACGCAATCTCCTCCAGGTTACACGCCCTCGCTTCTCCCGAAACAGCGACTATCCAGCAACGTTTCTTCAAAACGGGACCCGGGCAATATGGTGAGGGAGACGTTTTCCTGGGCATCAAAGTGCCGACCTTGCGTGCGCTGGCAAAACAACATCGTGACGCGGGCCTCGCTACTATCGGGTCACTGCTGAAATCCCGCTATCACGAGGAACGCCTGTTCGCCTTGCTGCTATTGATGCAATTCTATGAACACGCTGCGGATAACGAACGAACTGCTGCTTATGAGTTGTATCTGGACAATACGCGGCACATCAATAATTGGGACTTGGTCGACATCAGCGCGCCGCATATCGTGGGCAAACATCTGGAGAAACTACCACGCGACAGACTGTACACACTGGCACACTCAACCAATCTTTGGGAACGCCGCATCGCGATTCTTGCCACGTTCCATTTCATTCGCCAGGGCAAATTCAACGACACGATACGTATTGCCGGAATCCTGCTGCATGACAAACACGATCTAATGCACAAAGCAGTCGGTTGGATGTTGCGCGAGGTGGGCAAGCG
>CAZRZH010000120.1:0-8302 GCA_964604485.1 uncultured Sideroxydans sp. | reverse complement strand
TGGAGATGAAGCGGTGGGATCAGTGCGCCACCGCGATAGCGGTTTAGTTCAACGTAATTTAGACGCCATATCAAACCACCCTCACCGGTATCCCCGCAATCCTCCCCTGCCACTCCCTCGGCCCCGTCTCATGCACCGACCTCCCCTGCGTATCCACCGCCACCGTCACCGGCATATCCTGCACCTCGAACTCGTAGATGGCCTCCATCCCCAGATCGGCAAACGCCAGCACCCGTGATTGTTTGGTGGCCTTGGACACCAGATAGGCTGCGCCGCCCACTGCTATCAGGTACACCGCTTCATGTTTTTTGATGGCTTCAAGCCCTGCTTTGCCGCGTTCGGCTTTGCCGACCATGCCGATGAGTCCGGTCTGCGCCAGCATGGTCTCGGTGAATTTATCCATGCGTGTCGCCGTCGTCGGCCCTGCGGGTCCAACTACTTCGTCGCGCACGGGATCGACAGGGCCGACGTAGTAGATGAAGCGTCCGCTGAAATCCACTGGCAGTTTTTCGCCTTTCGCCAGCATATCGACGATACGTTTGTGCGCGGCATCGCGCCCAGTCAGCAACTTGCCGGAGAGCAACAAAGTCTCTCCCGGTTGCCACTGTTTGATGTCGTCACGGGTGACGGTATCCAGGTTCACACGGCGCGCATCGGGCGCGGGCTGCCAATGCACATCGGGATAGTCTTCGATCTTGGGCGGCGTGAATGTCGCCACCCCGCTGCCATCCAACTCGAAATGCGCATGGCGCGTGGCCGCGCAATTGGGGATGATGGCGACGGGTTTGGATGCCGCGTGTGTGGGGTAATCCAATATCTTCACATCCAACACCGTGGTCAATCCGCCCAATCCTTGCGCGCCTATGCCCAGCGCATTCACCTTATCGAATATCTCGATGCGCAATTCCTCGATGCGATTCTTCGCACCACGCGCTTTGAGCTCGGTCATGTCGATGTCTTCCATCAACGCTTCTTTGGCCAGCAATACCGCCTTCTCCGCCGTGCCACCGATGCCGATTCCCAACATCCCCGGGGGGCACCACCCCGCCCCCATCGTGGGCAGTTGGTTCACCACCCACTCGACAAGATCGTCACTGGGGTTGAGCATCGCCATCTTGGATTTATTCTCCGATCCGCCGCCTTTGGCCGCAATGCGCACGTCCACCTTGTCCCCCGGCACCAGTTCAAAATGCACAACAGCCGGCGTGTTATCGCCCGTATTTTTGCGTCTTCCCGCCGGGTCGCTCACGATGGAGGCACGCAACACGTTGTCCGGTAGCAAATAAGCTTTGCGCACGCCCGCGTTCACCATCTCGGTGATGCTCAGGGTTGCATCCGGCCAGGACACCCCCATGCCCACCCGCACAAAAGCCACCACGATGCCGGTGTCCTGACAGATCGGGCGCTTGCCCAACGCACACATGCGCGAATTGGTAAGAATCTGCGCCATGGCATCTTTCGCGGCAGGAGACTCCTCGCGCCGGTACGCCTCCGCGAGTGCGCGAACGTAATCCTGCGGGTGAAAATACGAAATGAATTGCAGTGATTCGGCGATGCTGTCGATGAAATCCTGTTGCCGTATCGTGGTCATGGTCGCGCTCCGTTGAATGATGCCTTGATTATGGGAGCGTGAGTAATCATCGTCAAACAGTTAGAATGCGCGCCACTTTTCCTCTTACCTACCCGTATGGCAATCCAATGGTTCCCCGGACATATGACTTCGGCACGCAAGAAAGCCGCCGAAACGATGGCGCGCATCGACGTGGTGATCGAAGTATTGGATGCTCGCGTACCGGAAGCAGGCAGCAATCCGCTGATCCGTGAGTTGCGCCTGCATCGGCAACGCCCCTGCCTGAAAGTTTTAAACAAGACCGACCTTGCCGATCCTTCTGCAACCCAAGCCTGGCTGGACTACTACAACAAACAGGATGGCGTACAGGCCGTTGCACTCTCGTGCAAAAAATCCGGTGACGCCGTGAAGATCCCCAAACTGTGTTTGCCCCTCGCCCCGCATCGCGGCACCAGCCTCAAGCCGTTACGCATCATGATCATGGGCATCCCCAACGTCGGCAAATCCACGCTGATGAACACCCTGCTCAAGCGCCGCGCGGCGGCAGTTGGAGATGAGCCCGCCATCACCAAAAGTCAGCAGAGTTTCGATCTGAACGACCACACGACGCTGATCGACACACCGGGCTTGATGTGGCCAAAAATCGAACATGAGAGTGACGGGTTAATGCTGGCCGCCAGCCACAGCATCGGGCGCAACGCCATCATCGACGAAGAGGTCGCTGCCTTTCTGGGGGACATCCTGCTGGCGAGATATCCGAAGTTGCTCCACGCCCGATACAAAATGGATGCGGCGGGCATGGATGGTTTCGCGCTCATCGAGTCCATCGCCAAGTTGCGCGGCTACCGCATCCGTGGCAAAGACATGGATCTGGAAAAGGCAGCGATGACTTTATTACAAGACTATCGCACCGGTGCCTTGGGCCGCATCAGCCTGGAGACACCGTCTTCGCGCAACGCGATGCTGCAACAGGCTGAAATTTCCTCCTAGAATCCGCCCCAGACAGATTCCTGATTTCAAACGTAATGACTTTATTGCGACTCCCGATGCTGATTGCCAGCCTGGTCCTGACCGGATGCAGCACACTTCACCTCAGTGCCTACACGCTGGAAAAAGACCGCTTCGAGCCACTCAATCGCAAAGTCTATGTGTTCAATGACACCATCGATCAAGCTGTCGTCAAACCCACTGCGCAAGCTTACGCCAACCTTGTTCCGACCCCGGCCAAGACGCTGGTAAACAACTTCTTTTCCAACTTGGATGATGTGGTCGTCACGGCAAATGACCTGTTGCAACTCAAATTCACTCAAGCCGCAAGCGACGGTAGCCGTGTAATTTTCAACACCACCTTCGGAATTTTCGGATTGATCAACGTGACCGACAGACTGGAGAAACACAACGAAGACTTCGGACAGACACTCGGCTATTGGGGAGTCCCCAGTGGTCCCTACTTGGTGTTGCCATTCTGGGGACCCAGTTCACTGCGCGACACCACCGGCTTGGGTGGCGACACTTTCTTTAGCGCGATCAGCAACACGCAACACGTCCCCACCCGCAACACGATGTATGTGTTAAAGGCGTTTAATTCACGCGTGAATTTGCTGGACCAGGAAAAGGTATTGGATGACGCGACCATCGACCGCTACAGTTTTCTGCGCGATGCGTACCTGATGCACAGACAGAATCTGGTTTTTGACGGCAACCCTCCGCGCAGGAAATACGACGCGGACGAAGAATAAAAAACGGCGGGAACCTCCCGCCGTTTTTTATTTTGAAACACTGAGACTTTTTACTGGGCGGCACGCAGTGCTGCGATACGTTCATCCAACGGTGGATGGGTCATGAACAATCTGGAAAATCCACCCTGGCTGGAGATTGCCATCGCGGCCATATTCTGCGGCATTGCGGCCTGCTCGTGATTCGCTTTCAGACGCTCCAGCGCAGCGATCATCTTCTGCCGTCCCGCCAAACTCGCCCCGCCCGCATCGGCACGGAACTCACGTTGACGCGAAAACCACATGACGACGACGCTTGCCAGAATGCCCAATACCACTTGAGCCACCATCTCAGCCACGAAGGCACCGATGCCGGGGCCGTTGCGGCCATCGTTTTTGAGCAACACACGATCCACCAGAATGCCGAAAAGTTTGGCGAAGAAAACCACAAAAGTATTCACCACGCCCTGGATCAACGCGAGCGTGACCATATCACCGTTCGCCACATGGCTCACTTCGTGCGCCAGCACCGCTTCCGCCTCGTCCCGGCTCATCGCATGCAACAGCCCGGTGCTCACCGCCACCAGCGCGTTGTTGCGATTCCAGCCGGTGGCAAATGCGTTCACATCCGGCGCATCATAAATTGCCACCTCCGGCATGCCGATACCCGCCGCCTGTGCCTGGCGGCTCACGGTCTCAACCAACCAGCGTTCGGTAGGGTCCTGCGGGGTTTCGATGACGTGGGCACCCACCGATTTTTTGGCCATCCACTTCGACATCAACAAAGAGACGATGGAACCGGAAAAACCGATCACCGCCGAAAGAATCATCAGTGCGCTGAAATTAATCGCGCCGCTCTCATCCAGCACACGATCCACGCCCAACAGGCGCAGGGTGATATTGATGACTGCCAACACGGCGATGTTGGTCAAAATGAATAAAAAGATACGTTTCATACAGCTCTCTCCCTATAGTTAATTCGTGTTGCGAGTTTAACAATTGAAACAATCTCCGCGCGGCTCGCTACATGGGGCACTTGGAAATATTTTCAAGCGGCTCCTCAGATTCAACTGAATCGCATAAGTTCACTTGCCAATTTTCTCGGGCGGTAATAGCATTATCCGACGAAAACTATCGGGAATGAAATCCATGAACGACCGTTATACAAACACAGCGATCAGCCTGCATTGGTTGATTGCCCTGTTGCTTTTCATTTCCATTCCGCTGGGCGTGTATATGCACGACCTGCCGCTCTCGCCCTACAAACTCCAGCTCTATAGCTACCATAAATGGATCGGTGTCACGATATTCATGCTGGCTGTTTTTCGCCTGTATTGGCGTATCTCGCACCGCCCTCCTGCTCTGCCGGAAAATACGCCCCAATGGGCCGTCGTCGCCTCCGAGATTGTGCATTACCTGCTCTATATCCTGATCCTCATCATCCCGCTCAGCGGCTGGCTGATGAGTTCCGCCAAGGGATTCCAGACCGTTTGGTTCGGTCTATTGCCGTTGCCAGATTTGCTCGGCAAAGACAAATTTATGGGTGACCTGCTGCAGGGAGTCCACCAATTCCTGAATATCGCTCTGGCTGTAGTTTTTGCCGCACATGTCGGCGCTGCGCTCAAACATCACTTTCTCGAACGTGACGACATCTTGTCGCGCATGTTGCCTTTCCTTAGAAAGAAAACTTGAAATGAAAAAGTGGCAAGTCGAATGATTTGCCACTCTTATTCACACGAGAACCATTCGCCCAAGCCCCTAGCTCAACCACTCAAATCCGACCTGTTCATAATCCTCGCCCTCATCGAGCAACTTGGTCAATTTGATATCGCGGCTGTGTTCACCCAGCATCACCTGATAGATCGCATCCAGCACAAAATGACCGGATTCCATCAACAGGGTGGAATTCAGATAAGCGTTGTTTTCGTCCGGTAGCAAGATGACCGGCAGATAGTCATAAGCAAACGTACCCGAGCTGGTTTCCCAATGCGAGACCCGGTCTTTGCCTTTACCGAGCACGCGCAACCATACCGATGCGGGTTTTTTGGCCAGCAGCTCGATACCGACAAGTACCTTGTTTTCCGCATCGGTGTGCAAGCGGCGTATCGTGCCTACCCACCACAACTGCCCATTCTTAGGTTTGATGGCACACAAATCCCCAATCTTGATCCATGCACCCAGGCTCCCTGAAAGTATCGCCCCCAACCCTGCCGCACTCATGTCAGAAACTGCCCAAGTCTCTGTGGTGTAGTCAATGTCAGTGGCGGCGAGCACGAATTTAGCCGTCAACTTAACCGATTTTCCATCGCCGTCTTCAAGACGTCCCGGATCGATATGCTCGACCAACTGGCTGACCACCCTGAAAGTGTGTGTCACGTCGACCGTGGCGTTGATGTCTCTGCGCTGCATGTACCGCAGCGGTGGCTCGGCGATCCAATAATCGAGCAGATGTTTGAGTACGGTAAGCTTGCCCGCCGGGGTGAACTCGCTGCTAAAGCGCCGCTCTTGCCATACCGGATCGTTCACGTTCTGATCATAGATTTTTTGCAACGCCGGCAAGGCCCGCACCGCACCGAAGAAGCGCATTCCGGGTGTCAAGGCGAGGCCACTCTCAACCTTGTGCGGGGGCGCAGCTTGCGACAAATCGAACACATATGGGCAATCGCGATCCTCTGTCGTTTTGAGATCGAAGAAACTGCTCAAACGTCCCGCGATGCGGAATGCCACCTCGATCTGATCGGCTGCCAACGTGCCCGGTGAGGAAATATACAGAATCAGGGTACGCGACAATTCGCGCTGCGGGCTGGTGTGAATAACGTGACCGGGATAGGCGTGCAACATGTGCTCGTGACACGTTTCAGCCTGCGCGAAACGGTAGCTTGAAAACAACAAATGCCAAACATCCGATTCCACTTCGAGGTAACGCAACAAATCCAACTTGATCCATTCGGACACGGCGCGTATCTGTCGCACACAGAGTAACGGAACTTGTTCGTTCAACTCGCGCGCGTGTTTCTCCGCCCCCTGCAAATCGTCGATAACCGCGCCATACGCGGCAGATAATTCCTTGGCGAATTCGCGGATGACTTGCCATAGATGCAGCCCCTGAAAATCGCGCAAATGCGGCACGCTCAAATAGCGCTGCAGCAACTCAGCCTGAAGTGGTTGCCCTGTCTCGTCCAGCAGCATGATGATGGCGAGTCGCAATTCCGTATTGAAACCCGCAGCGCGCTTGATCGACTCCAGCCAGAAAGTGATCTCCTCCAAAAATTTCCGAGTTTCGCCGGGATCCAATTCTGCAAGCAAGCGTTTGGCTTCAGCCAAATCGAACATGGGGTGATCCGGTTTATCGGCGAACAGTTTGAACACGATGCGTTTTCCTTGCTGAAGTAACAGCGCGATGATGATAATTCAGTCGGCATAAAGCAAGCCGCGCGCAGCCAAGCCAACCTGCAACTGCAACCTTATCTGAACCTGAAGTTCGCCCGAATACCGAATTCGACGGTGTCATTCTGAGGTTCGTATAACCGAACAAACTCTGGACCCTTATCACCTGTCATAGTTTGGGTCGTGTATTCCGAGCGTTCGATGTTCCATACATGCACGAACGGCCCATACGACCAATCGCGCATTTCGTACAGCATTCCCAACCTGTAACCGTAGCCGTTGTTTTGCCGGTTGGTGGTATCAAATGCACGGGTATAACCGTTGTAACCGATCAGGTCAGAGAGTCGGGTGACTTGCGCTCCCCACAGAAAAAAATCGTATTCGGCTGTTGTCACCAGCACTGCGCCGTCCTGCAACACAAAGAGATGCGTCACACCCAGTGGCAGATAATAATAATTGCTCTCGCGCCGATAACCCGCAGCGCCCGTATTGCTGTAGCCGCGCACATCGTTCATCAGGTAGCGATAGCCGAATCCGGCATACGGCGAAATCACCGCATTCTTCACCCGAAAATCCCGCCCGATCAATCCCCGCACCTCGTAATACCAATCCGGCGCACCCAACTGAACACCCGACCCCACATAGTCGGTCTTGCCATACGCGAAACGCAAATCGTCTTTAAAATACCAGTCGTTTCTCAACAGCCAAGTCCCCGCATGCCCCACACCGAATTTATCGCCGGTGGTTGAAACACCGATGGAAGGTTCCTCGTAGGAATAAGCAGAAAACGTCAGCGCGAATTCGTGTCCGCTGCGTGTGTTTGCGCGGCCGGAATCAGCAAACGTAATGCCGGTGACAGCACATCCGAGACCGAGGAGCAATAGCGGTGTAAGAAGATTTTTCAAGTTCCGTCTTTGTAAATTTGACTTGAATATACATCACCCTCAAGTTGAAGATAAACCATCGTGTGAAATAGGTTCGGTTGCAATTCAGCAAGCGTGCTTGGAAGTGAAAATATATCAGGCAAGTAACGCAGCAAAATCTACTGCTTACCTACCTGATCAAATTGATTGCAACTGCTTTAGATTTTATTGTTTGGGCCGAATGCGCCATTCAAAAAGTATTGTTCTGTTTAATGCTTGATGGTCACGAATCAACGCGAGGTTTTTACCAGCCCGACTCGCGCTCCGGTGTGGCGGTGATCTTGTGGATACTCAAGTCGGCACCGTTGAATTCTTCTTCCGCATCGAGGCGGATGCCGACGAATTTCTTGAGCAGGCCATACACGATGAAGCCGCCAACCAACGCGATGCCAACACCCATCAACGTACCGATGAGTTGCGACATGAAGCTGACGCCGCCGATTCCGCCCAGTGCTTTTGCACCGAAGATGCCCGCCGCAATGCCGCCCCAGGCGCCGCACAATCCGTGCAATGGCCACACGCCCAACACGTCGTCGATCTTCCAGCGGTTCTGGGTGAGAGTGAACATGACAACGAATAACGCGCCCGCAACACCGCCGACAATCAGGGCACCGATGGGATGCATCAGATCGGAACCGGCGCACACGGCGACCAACCCGGCCAGCGGGCCGTTATGCACGAAGCCGGGGTCGTTCTTGCCCAGCCAC
>CAZRZH010000119.1:0-8348 GCA_964604485.1 uncultured Sideroxydans sp. | reverse complement strand
CTGGCGGTGATGGGCGAAGTGAAAAGTTATTTCCGCCCCGAGTTCATCAACCGCATCGACGAGGTGGTGGTGTTCCATG
Organism: uncultured Sideroxydans sp.; assembly: GCA_964604485.1. Classification (GTDB taxonomy): domain Bacteria; phylum Pseudomonadota; class Gammaproteobacteria; order Burkholderiales; family Gallionellaceae; genus Sideroxyarcus. The sequence goes on along the minus strand of CAZRZH010000119.1, from coordinate 8,269 downwards.
CGCTGGACGAAAAGAACATCAAGTCCATCGCGCGCATCCAGTTGCAGTATCTGGAAAAACGCCTGGCCGCGATGGAGATGAAGCTGAGCATGAGCGATGCCGCACTGGCCGAGATTGCCAACGCGGGATTCGATCCGGTGTACGGCGCGCGTCCGTTAAAACGTGCCATCCAGGCGCAGTTGGAGAACCCGCTGGCCAAACTGATACTGGAAGGCAGATTCGCCGCAAAAGATTCCATCAAGGTGGATTGCAAGGGCGGTGTGATGAAGTTCGACAAGGGATAAACAGAAATCATGAGAATGCGATTCGTATCGAATAATCAGGCGCGGCCTGCCGGACTGCTGCGCAAATTGGTGGCCTTGATTGTGACTCTGACGGTGTTCGTTCTGGCGCTGATGTTCTCGGCCATGCTGCTGGTGGTCATCGCGGTCGCGGGGTCGATTGCTTTTGCCTATTTTTGGTGGAAGACGCGTGAGGCGCGAAAGATATTGCGCAGAATGCGTAGCGTCGCCACGCCCGAGGCGAGGCGTGAAACCCAAGCCAGCAACGACGGTGTATACGAGGGCGAAGTGATTCGTGTGGTTGATCCCAAAGATGCCCGATGATTTGTTCACGGCATCAAACGAAAAGCCCGGCAGTGCCGGGCTTTTCAATTCGCAAAGCAACCGATCAAATTCGCTAGATACCCATCGCTTCACCCATGCGTAAGGGTTTGGCCGGTTGCCATTGCGGGTTGAAGTTCAGTCTGTTTTTCGGGAACAACATGACAACGGTCGAGCCGAGCAGGAAGCGTCCCATTTCCTCCCCTTTTTGCAATACGATTTCCTGGTCGTCGTAGCGCCATTCGCGCACTGTGCCGGGGCGCGGCGGGTTGACTACGCCGTGCCAAACCGTCGCCATGCTGCCCACGATGGTTGCACCGACCAGTGTCAGCACGAACGGCCCGGACTCGCTATCGAACACACACACCACCCGTTCATTGCGTGCGAACAATCCCGGCACGCCGCGCGCCGTTGTCGGGTTCACCGAGAACAGATCACCCGGCACATGGATCATGCGGCGCAGGCGACCCGCGCAAGGCATGTGGATACGGTGGTAATCCTTGGGGCTGAGATACAGCGTGGCAAAACTTCCATCTTCGAATAACGCGGCCAGCGCCGCATCGCCACCCACTAATGCGGTCGTCGTATAACTGTGTCCCTTGGCTTGGAAGATGCTGTCGCGTTCTATTGCACCGAACTGGCTGATCGCGCCATCCACAGGGCAGATTTGGGGCACATTTGCCAGCGGACGGGCGTCCTCGCGCAAGGGTCGTGTGAAGAATTCGTTGAAGCTCGCATAACTCGCGATGTCCGGGTTGGCAGCTTCCGCCATGTTCACACCGTAACGTCCCACGAAACGGCGAATCACCGTTGTGGTGAATCCACCCATACGGGCATTGGCGAATTTTCCAGCCAGCTTTGTCAGCAACTGTTTTGGCATCAGGTATTGCGGTAACACGGCAAAAAAATCAGACACGATCTGTTCCGAAAAAATGAAAGGGGCGGATTATAACGGGGCAAGCCGGCATCTTGTGCGCTCAATGAAAAAGCCCGGGTGGCCGGGCTTTTTCATTGAGCGCAGTGGCTATTTAAATCAATCAATGTGTCACAGTCGGTGTAATGAACGGTTGAACATCGTGATGGTGTTTCTTCTCGTGTTTGGCCATTCGCTTTTCTTTGGCTGTCATCAAGGGCTTCTTCTTGCTGTCTTTGTGAGTGTTGTGTGGCTTTGGCATGATCAAACTCCTTATGTAGATTAAGAGCGGAACTGCACTTAAATGCTACTCCTCTGAGTGCGTTTTGTCTGAATCTTGTGGAGGCTGGATTGCGCCCATGAGGGGCAACTTTTCGCGCGGCAGATTCAGCGCGGCAAAAACTTTGAGTGCCGCGTACGCATCGTTCGCCGCGTAGAGCATTTGTTGCGGGGTAAGATTTTGTTGCGACCAATCGGTGGTGGTGATCTTCCGGGACTTGGCAAAACGCTGCCTGAACATCAGCCCCACCGCATTGCGCACGCCCATCTCTTTCATGTGGCCACTCTTATTGAACACCACATTCAGATCGACCACGCCGCCGAAATGGATACCGAACTTTTTGAGGATATGGCCGCGATCCGACTTCAGGCCGAAGCCCACCTTGAGGATTTCATCCGAGCGCAGCAGTTCGGTCAAGAACGGCAACCCTTGCGTGCGATGGACTTGGAACAGATAAGCCTTATCGTGCAGCGCGAACTGCACCACGTGCGGGCCGTTGCTCACTTCGCCAACCGCGAATGTCGGCTTCGATTCGGTATCGAAGCCCACGATGCCCGCAGCCTTGATAGCCGCTGCGGCCGCCGCGAATTCCTCTTCGGTCGTTGGCACGTGCACATGCTCCAACACGAGACCGACGAAAGGCGGCATCAGTGCGATCTCATCTTTGGTGGGGGCGTGTTTTTTCATAGGGCTGCAGTATTGATTCGGGATGGCTGTTTCGTCGCCCGTGCGCGCAACTGTCCGCAGGCGCCTTCCACTTCCTGTCCTGCCGAATCGCGCACGCGGGAATAGATACCTTGCCGATTGAGCGTGTGCATCATTTCTGCCGTGCGCTGGGCAGAAGGGCGGCGGTAGGGTAGATCCTCCACCGCATTGAAGGGAATGAAATTCATCAGCGCGTATTTGCCTTTGAGCAAAGCGGCGATGCGCTCCACTTCGGCATCGCTATCGTTCAAGCTTTCGATCAACGTCCATTGATATTGCGTCGGATAGCCTGTGGCGCGCGCATACAGTTCGGCGCGTTCCACCAACTCTTCCACGGAAATGTTCGGGGCATGTGGCAACAACTTTGCGCGCAATTCAACATTGGTGCTGTGCAGTGAAAGGGCGAGGGCGGGTTTCACAGTCCCCTCGCCCTCTGGGAGAGGGTAGGGTGAGGGTGCTTTTACTCCCTCTCCCGCCGGGGGATAACCAGCGACTTGCACGGCTTTATCGTGCTTAGTCGAATGGCTAGTAGTTCCATCAGGGTTGGGGTGGGGGAGCTCACTCGGAGCAACACACCTCTCCATCAACCGCTCAAACACCCGCACATCTCCCACCGTAGAAAGCACCAGATTCTTATGTCCAATATTTCCGTGCGTGCCCAGCACATCAATCGCCTCCAACACGTTATCCAGATTGTGCGCAGGCTCGCCCATGCCCATGAACACCACCTTGCTCACCGCACGACGTTTGCGCGCCAGCACCACCTGCGCCACGATCTCTGCGCTGCCCAGTTGGCGAATAAGTCCATCGCGCCCGCTCATGCAGAACACACAACCTACCGCACAACCCACCTGCGTCGAAATACACAAGCCACCGCGCGGTAGCAAAACACTCTCCACCATCTGGCCGTCGTGCAACTTCACCAGCAGTCGAGCTACTTCGTCGCTATTTGATGATGCGCGTAACGCTACGTTTGTCCCCTCTCCCGCAGTGCGGGGGAGGGTTAGGGTGGGGGAACGGTCAAGGCTTCCATGACCGTTAACGGGATACTCGCCATGCAGTCGCGCCAGCCCGTTCAGCTCCGCCTCGATGGCAGGTAATTCATTGCGCAACGCGGCGGGAAAAAACGTCTCGGCAGGGCTGCCCTTTTTGTCATACGAGCACACCTGACTCCAACTCCGCAGCAGTCTGTCTTCGTGGCAGGGCTTGGCACCCAGGTCGTGCAGACGTTGGCGGAGTTGAGCGATGCGTAGCGATGGAGGAGATGCGGGAGTCAAGGCGGTGCAGTGGGGATGGCGTGGGATCGGTGCTGATTTTAACTGCAAACGCGGGCGGGAATGAAGCCGTGATTCAACTGCCTCAGTCGAACTTTTTGCGCAGCTCATCGCGGTCGAACCACCAAGCGTCGCCGACGATGATGTTCACCACCTTTCCCAAACGCGGCAAGAAGATCTGCGGGTCGCGCAGTTCCAACTTGTGCATCCACTGTTCCAGCGCGGCTTGGTCGCGCACATTGCTGTGGCGTTCGGCCACGCGCCCGATCAACGTGTTGGCGAGGAAACTCAGGCTTTCATGAGTCTCATCATCGGCGCGCAGGTCGATCACATAACGCGCGGCGACGGCGGCGAGTGCCGCACCGTCTGAGTTGTCCGGCGTTTCTTCCACGATATGCATCAGCATCGCCAGCGTCAGCTCTGGATCGACCGGGAAGCTCACCGCCAACCACACGCCCATGCCCAACGCCGCGACGGATTCTTTTTGTTCGCACTGATACAACACATCGCAGGCCTCCACGGCGTCTTTCCAGGCATCGTTATCCAGCGCACTATCGAACGCCTCGCGCGCCAGCGACCAAGCTTCCGCGTTGCGCTGCATCGCCAGCAAAATCTCGGACACATCCAGTTGCAAACGCGCACGTACCAACGGAGCGGTATCGGTCGACTCGTTTAACGCCTGCAACTTTTCCACGAGTTGCTTCTTCAACTCGGCTGATTCGCGCTCTTTTGCGACGTCTCTTTTTTCGACAAAGTTATTAGTCATGTTGGCGTATCAGCCCAATCACTCATTGCCAGATTTAACGAATCCGATAACCTGCGCGCCCGGTGGCGAGCCATCCTTGTAATACGGCTTGGCTTCATCAAAGCCGAGTTGCTCTGCCAACTCTCTCTCCCTTTCCGAGATCAACGCGAAACAATCCTTGATGTCTTGGATCGTGTCATTCGTCAACGGATTAGCTCGCCCACCCAGCGGCGTAACGTCCCTGACGACATTGCCCAGCGTCTTGCGCATCACGCGCAGGATTTTTTGTTCCTTGCTTAACTCTGCTGTGTTCATGGAGATAAACCGAAGTAAATAACGGAGGCCGACTCTACTAAAACCCATGCCCTGTTGCTACGCCCCATTCGGGTCAGCGCTGCTTGCCCACAGTGTGATTTAGCGGCAATACAATCGGCGCTATCATCCGCCACCTCGAACAGGAAGCCACCCCATGCAAACCCACAGACCCATCAACATCCCCGTTGTAGCCGCCCCACAGCCAGAGGCAGAAAACGAAAGCAGCTGCTCCGGCAACGAACTCGTCGCACTCATGGTGCTGGGCGACAGCATGCAACCGGAATTCACCGAGGGCGAGATACTCGTCATCGAAATGGGCAGACCCGCAAGTGATGGCGCGTTCGTCATCGCCGAAGTGGCGAAAGAAGACTTCATCTTTCGCCAACTCAAGCGCGATGCAAGTGGCGGCTGGCTACTGCATGCCCTCAACCCCGCTTATCCCGATACCGCCATCTCAGTGTTAGAGGTCATCAAAGGTGTGGTCATCCACAAGCGAAATGCGCGTTCGCGTAAGACGGTTAAGTTCTATGTGGAGCAGGCAGGGTAGTGAGGGCTGGGCTACCTAATTTCTTCCGTTCGCACTGAGCTGGTCGAAGTGTGGCTGTTGGATTGATTGACAACACGCCCCCCCTGTTGTTATCTTCTCCAACATGAAAGCCCGCGAATTATTCAATCGCCGCGTACCTGTCGCAGAACAGGCATTTGCCGAGATGGCGTTGTGGGAAGTGCCTGAGCCGATTGCGGGCAGCAAGCACCTCTACAAATACCGTTTGGCCTTTGTCGTTACAGGTACATGTGTATTGCGTTACGACAACGAGGCGGGCAAGGGCGACCACAAACATGTGAACGAAAAAGAAGTGAAATACCGCTTCGTCTCGGTCGATAAATTGGTGGCGGATTTTTTTGATGATGTGAAGAGGTGGCGCGATGAAAACAGTAACGATTGATGTTCGACCTTTGGCGGAAACGTTGGGTGATTTCACTCAGGCATGGAAGAGCGGCAAAACATCCGCACCGCGCATCAGCTTTGAATCACCCGAACTGTTGTTCAAAGTGCTATCCGGCAAACGTTGGGAGCTACTGAACGCGATGACGGGCGCGGGAGCCATGTCCATCCGTGAAGCAGCGCGGCGCGTGGAGCGCGATGTCAAAGCTGTGCATGGCGATGTGACTGCGCTGCTCAATGCCGGGGTGCTGTCTAAGACCGACGACGGCATGATCGTCTTTCCCTACGACGCCATCCATGTGGATTTCATGCTCAAGGCGGCTTGAAGTTGCATCTGAAAACCCTGTCCCTATTGTTCCCGTGTTCCAGTTAGCCGATGAGGAGTGGGCGGCTTTAAGGTCACAATTTGTGACCTTAAAAAAACAAATCGAGCCGGCCTCTTTAGTTCTTTCGTATCCCGATACCGCCATCTCAGTGTTAGAGATCATCAAAGGCGTGGTCATCCACAAGCGAAATGCGCGTTCGCGTAAGACGGTTAAGTTCTATGTGGAGCAGGCGGGGCAGTGATTCACGTCAGCGGGGAAACCTGGTTCCCCGGTGTCACCTAATTTGCCTGTTTATGTCCGGGTATGTAATCTGCGCAAATGCCCCGATCATTGAGGCGAACACCGGAAGCAGAACGACACCCAATAACTAGAAGCAACAACCGAAACACCGGGAGAGCCAGATGAAGAACGCTTTGCTTACCGTCTGCTGTGCACTGTGGATAGCCGCTTTCAACACCGCCTTCGCGGACTCGCAGGATGAATTCACCCAAGCGGTCGTCGGCTATGAAGTCACCCTGCCACGGGTCGAGGCTTACGAGTCGGCGCTGGCCGACCTGGTTCAATGGGTTCAATCCCATCCCAACGATGAAAAGCTCTTTCGCGACAAGAATGTTCGCATCACCTCCCTGGACGAAGCGGCAAAACGTCTGGAAAGTGTTCCCGGCATCAAGAGCATCCTCGACAAGCACCAGATCACCGGCAGGGACATGTCATTGATGCCGATGGCCCTGCTCTCCAGCAGGGCCGTGGTGATGGCGGAAAAGCGCGGCACGACGATGCCGCCCGGCCAGACCAATACAGCCAGCGTTGCGCTGGTCAGAGCCAACGATGCACAGGTGGACAAATTGCTGGAACGCATCATGTCGCATCTGAGAGCGCTGCGCGGCAGCGAAAAGGAAAATCACGTCAATCCGTAAAACAAGCTCGGGAGAAAAGTCATGAAGCGTACCCGTTATCCCTCTGTAAATCGCATCGCCGTCTTCGTCGCAAGTTTTCTGTTGCTTACCCCTTCACTTGCCGCTTCCGCAAACGACAACCCCAAGTGTGAGCCCAATCCGGTGTTCAAGCGATTTGCCGATGAGGTGATGGGCGGTTGCGAACGGGCGCGTTTCAAGGCGCTTGAACTCTGGGGGCGCAAGGAGGCGCCGGAGAATCCGAAGTCGCCGGTTCGTCCGTTCAACGTCGAGGGCGAGTACTGGTATTACTTCAACGATATCGAGCCGGATGCCAAAGGCCGGCATCCCGGCAAGCTGGAAGTGCAGCGCAACTTTGAGAATGCGGTTAAAGCGGCCAAGGGGTCGATTCTCAATGCCGACTATGGCAAGGTGACCTACAAGATCCAGAAAGGCAACGATGTCTTCTGGGGCGAGGCCGGTTGCGGCCGTGGCGGAGATGATTGCACTGCGGTGATGCACAAGATCGTTCGCGTGGCGGCGATGGAACAATCGGTCGTGGTCTCGGCGGAACAGATCGCCAAAACAATAATGGACGAAGGCAAAGCCGTCTTTTACGGACTGTACTTCGACACGGACAAATCCGTGCTCAAACCGGAATCCACGCCCACCCTCACCGAGATCGCCAAATGGCTCAAGGAGAACCCCGGCACCAATGTGTTCATCGTCGGCCACACCGACATGCAGGGCAGCGTCGAACACAACCTCACGCTCTCGCGCAGCCGTGCCGAGGCAGTGGTCACCGCACTGGTCAAACAGCACGGCATCAAACCCGAAAGGCTGAAAGCGGAAGGCGTTGCCTCCTTCGCCCCCGTCTCCAACAACACCGCCGAAGCGGGGCGTGCGAAGAACCGCCGCGTTGAGATGGTGCTGCGCTGATTCCGCCGCCAGCGTGTGCGTCCCACTCCGCCCGTGCGGCGAGGTGTTTGCGCTAAGGAAAAACAAAGCCCGGCGATGCCGGGCTTTTTTGTGGGGAATATTTCGATGCTGACCCCATTAGCTGCAGGTCTCTCTCGCAGACTTACGGTTTGCGGCGATTGGAGGGCAGATGCTGTTTGCCCTGCACCAGATCCTTGGTCGGAATCCAGCTGCTCTTCGACTTGGGTTTGTCGGTCTGTATGTTCTTGCCGTGGTGGTTGTGTTGAGCCACTTTGTACCTCTGAATCGCCGCCAGCAACTGCTCCTGGGTGACCCGAATGCTTGGGTGTTT
>CAZRZH010000118.1:0-8450 GCA_964604485.1 uncultured Sideroxydans sp. | reverse complement strand
CCGGCCTTCACCCTGCGACCGAAGTCGTAGAGATGGACGAGCAACCTCAATCTGCTCTGCGCGGTAAAAAAGACTCTTCTATGCGAGTCTCGATCAACCTCGTCAAGTCGGAGGAGGCATCGGCTTGCGTCAGTGCCGGCAATACCGGCGCTTTGATGGCGACTGCGCGTTACGTGCTTAAGACTCTTCCTGGTATCGATCGTCCAGCGATCGCTTCTTTCTTGCCTACCAATACGGGGCAGGTCTGCATGTTGGATTTGGGCGCTAACACCGATTGCACAGCAGAACATCTGTTGCAATTCGCACTCATGGGTTCTACCTTGGTCACCGCTTTGGAACATAAGCCAAGCCCGACCGTTGGGTTGTTGAACATCGGCAGTGAAGACATCAAAGGCAACGAAGTCGTCAAACAAGCTGCTCAATTGTTGCGCGGTAGTGATCTCAATTTCTACGGCAACGTAGAGGGCGACGATATATTCAAAGGCGTCACTGATGTGGTGGTGTGCGATGGTTTTGTCGGTAACGTCGCGCTTAAGACAGCGGAAGGTGTTGCCAAAATGATGGGCGGTTTCTTGAAGGAAGGCTTCAGCCGCAACCTGTTGACCAAATTGGCTGCCTTGGTTTCTTTGCCAGTCCTGAAAGCTTTCAAACATCGCCTTGATCATCGCCGTTATAACGGTGCCAGTTTCTTGGGATTGAAGGGCATCGTGGTTAAGAGTCACGGTTCCGCCGACGCTTTCGCATTCCAATGCGCTATTGAGCGCGCAGCCGAAGAGGCGCGTGGTGGCATGTTGCAACACATCAGCGAGCATGTCGAAAAATGGCATCATGCACGCCAAACAACCGCAGGAGAGGTGATTTGACCTATTCCAAGATCATCGGTACTGGCAGTTATCTCCCCGTCAAAACGGTAACCAATTACGATTTGGAAAAGATCGTCGATACCTCTCACGATTGGATCGTTTCACGTAGCGGCATCCAAGAACGCCATTTTGCGGCAGATGACCAAAAATCCAGTGATCTTGCCTATGAGGCAAGCCTTAAGGCAATCGAGGCAGCAGGCATCAGTGCATCCAATATCGACTTGATCGTTGTGGCGACCACTTCGCCAGATATGCCTTTCCCAAGTACTGCCTGCATCCTTCAACACAAGCTCGGTATCACCAATGGAAGTCCGGCTTTTGATATTCAAGCTGTTTGTGGCGGATTCATCTTTGCGTTGAATACGGCCGATCTATACATCCGTGGTGGACAAGCCAAGACTGCACTGGTCGTCGGAGCGGAAGTCTTAACACGTATGTTAGATTGGAACGATAGAACGACTTGCGTCCTGTTTGGTGATGGTGCGGGGGCAGTCATTTTGCAGGCTTCTGAGGAGCCCGGCATCATTGCTTCCAAGCTACATTCGGATGGAAGTTACAATCAATTGCTCAAGGCTGATCCAAAAATATCCATGGAAGGCCAGGCAGTTTTTAAGTTTGCAGTCAATTCTTTAAGTGGTGTTGTTGAAGAGTTGCTTGAGCAAGAAAATATGAGCGGTTCAGACATCGACTGGATGGTTCCGCACCAAGCCAACATTCGCATCATCGAAGCTACCGCCAAAAAATTGGGGATGACCTTGGACAACGTCGTGATCACTGTAGCTAATCACGGCAACACCTCTGCGGCATCGATACCTTTAGCGCTAGACACGGCAGTTCGTGATGGACGCATCAAACCTGGGCAAACAGTCATCATGGAAGCCATCGGTGGTGGGTTTACTTGGGGTGCAACTTTAATCAAGTGGTAGGCTCGATATGACTAAATTCGCTTTCGTATTTCCCGGTCAAGGTTCTCAATCTCGCGGCATGATGAATGGCTACGCCGATTTCTCTGCCGTGCGCGACACTTTCACTGAAGCTTCAGATGTACTGAAACAAAATCTGTGGCAATTGGTCGCCGAAGGTTCGGATGCCGATCTTAACGCGACGGTGAACACTCAGCCAATCATGCTAACTGCGGGCGTAGCTGTGTTCCGCGCATGGCAATCTCAGAATGGTGCGAGTGCGGCCATGATGGCTGGTCATAGCTTGGGCGAATACACTGCGTTGGTCGCTGCGGGAGCATTGACCTTGGCGGATGCACTACCTTTGGTACGCTACCGTGCTCAGTGCATGCAGCAAGCCGTACCCGAGGGGGTGGGCGGTATCGCAGCTATTTTAGGATTAGACGATGAAGTAGTCCGTACCGTGTGTACTGAAGGCGCGCAAGGCGAAGTGCTGGAAGCAGTGAACTTCAATTCCCCCGGACAAGTTGTGATCGCGGGTAATCGCGCAGCGGTCGAACGCGGCATGGAATTGGCTAAAGCTAAAGGTGCTAAGCGCGCAATCATGTTGCCGATGAGTGTGCCGTCCCATTGCAGTCTTTTGAGAGGCGCGGCAGAACAACTGCGCGACTATCTAATAAACGTAACGGTTTCGTCTCCATCCGTACCTGTACTACATAATGCAGATGTTGTCTCATACACTGATGCGGCATCGATCAAAGACGCATTGGTGCGCCAACTCTATTCTCCAGTACGCTGGGTAGAGACCGTGCAAACATTGGGCAAGCAGGGCATCACCCACAACGTGGAATGTGCTCCAGGAAAAGTGTTGGCAGGACTGAACAAACGCATCGACACCAATCAACAGGCAATGGCCATCAATGATGGCGAAGCCTTGAAAGCAGCATTAGCTGCGCTCGCTTGAGGATATAAACATGACACTACAAGGACAGATCGCACTGGTCACTGGCGCTTCACGCGGCATCGGTCAAGCCATCGCGCTTGAACTGGGCAAGCAGGGAGCTATCGTTGTTGGTACAGCGACAAGCGAGAGCGGCGCGCAAGCTATCAGTACATATCTAAATGCAGCCAGCATCAAAGGCCAAGGTTTGGCACTCAATGTGAATGATGCCGCTCAAACCGAACAGGTGTTAGGCAGCATCCGCCAACAATTTGGCGAAATATCAATATTGGTTAACAACGCTGGTATCACTAAAGACAACCTATTGGCGCGTATGTCAGAAGAAGAGTGGGACGACGTACTGACCACGAACCTAAAGTCTGTGTTCCGTCTGAGCCGCGCCGTTCTGCGCGCCATGATGAAAGCACGTGGCGGTCGCATCATCAGTATCTCCTCGGTTGTCGGTAGCATGGGCAACCCCGGTCAGTCCAATTACGCTGCTTCCAAAGCAGGTATGGCTGGATTCACAAAATCCTTGGCACAAGAGATCGGTAGCCGCAACATCACTGTCAATTGTGTCGCTCCAGGCTTCATCGACACTGACATGACCCACGCATTGGGTGAAGAACAACGTGCGAAGTTGGTAGAGAACGTGCCCCTGAAGCGTCTGGGTAAGCCAGAAGATATCGCGGCGGCAGTGGCCTTCTTGGCTGGTCCAGGAGCGACTTATATCACCGGTGTCACATTACATGTGAATGGCGGGATGTACATGGAGTAAGGCTTGTAGTTTGGAATTCGGCTCGAGTTTGGTAGAATGCTCGTGCTTTTTAGCACTTTAATCATAACGGGAGTAAAACAATGTCAACCAACGAACAACGTGTAAAGAAAATCGTCGCAGAACAACTGGGTGTTAACGAGTCCGAAGTCAAGAACGAGTCTTCCTTTGTGAACGACTTGGGCGCTGACTCGCTGGATACCGTTGAACTGGTGATGGCACTGGAAGAAGAATTCGGCGTTGAGATCCCAGATGAAGACGCAGAAAAGATCACGACTGTGCAGCTCGCACTGGATTACGTTAACGCGCATTCCAAGTAATCAAAGCCTTACCGTTCATAACTTCAACATCGGAGTCCAGTTTGTCTAAGCGCAGAGTCGTAGTCACCGGTCTTGGTGCCGTCACCCCCGTTGGGAATGATGTCGCCACTACATGGCAAAACATCGTGGCAGGTAAATCAGGCGTTGGTCGTATCACGCGTTTCGATCCCACCGCATTTGCCAGTCAGATCGCAGGTGAAGTGAAGGACTTCGACGTCACTCAGTTCATCCCAGCCAAAGACGCTAGACGCATGGACCGCTTTGTTCACCTCGGCCTGGCTGCAGGTATCGAAGCGTTCAAGGACTCCGGTATTGAAGTGAACGAACAGAACGCTGACCGCATCGGCGTTTGTATCAGCTCTGGCATCGGCGGCCTGCCGATGATCGAAGATACACAGAACGATTATCTGGCTAGCGGCCCACGCAAGATCTCCCCGTTCTTCATTGCTGGCACGATCATCAATATGATCTCTGGCAACCTTTCCATCATCTATGGTCTGCGCGGCCCTAACTTTGCCGTGGTATCGGCTTGTACTACAGGTACCCACAGCATCGGCGAAGCAATGCGTATGATCCAGTACGGGGATGCGGATGTGATGGTCGCGAGCGGCGCAGAATCTTCCGTTTGCCCGTTGGCGATCGGTGGTTTTGCCGCTTCGCGTGCGCTTTCCACCCGCAACGATGATCCAAGGACGGCTAGCCGTCCTTGGGACAAAGACCGCGACGGTTTTGTGCTGGGTGAAGGCGCTGGCGTCTTGGTACTGGAAGAGTATGAACATGCCAAGGCTCGTGGCGCCAAGATCTACGCAGAAGTGGCAGGATATGGTGCAAGCGCAGATGCTTACCACATCACCTCCCCAACAATGGATGGTCCAAAGCGCAGCATGTTGAACGCCTTGAAAGACGCCGGGCTTACCCCGGAGCACGTGCAGTACGTCAATGCGCACGGCACGTCCACCCCAATGGGTGACAAAAACGAAAGCGATGCGATCAAAGCGGCTTTCGGTGACCATTCCAAGAAACTGGTAGTCAATTCCACCAAGTCGATGACGGGTCATTTGTTAGGCGGCGCGGGCGGTATCGAGTCACTGTTCTGCGTGTTGGCTATCCACAATCAAATCTCTCCACCAACCATCAATATCTTCGAGCAGGATCCAGAATGTGACTTGGATTACTGTGCCAACACGGCGCGTAACATGAAGATCGATGTGGCCATGAATAACAACTTTGGCTTTGGTGGCACCAACGGAACGCTGGTATTCAAAAAAGTCTGACCATTGGCCACGATGCTGGTCAATGGCCTACCTAGCGATTCTGTCTCAACCCTAGATCGGGGTCTCAACTACGGGGATGGCGTATTCCGCACCTTGCTGATTCGGCAAGGTAGAGTCCATTGTTGGGGGCGCCATTACCTTAAATTACAGCAAGACTGTGCTGCGCTGTATCTTGCTTGTCCTACATCAGAAACGCTCCTTAGTGATATATCCACATTGACCGCAACCTCGCCGAATGGGGTGGGCAAGATCATTATCACTCGCGGTAACGGACAAAGAGGCTATGCAATCCAGTGGGCACAAAATTCAACTCGCATCGTCAGTATTAGCCCAACTCCCTCTTTTGAAGAATTTCATTACACCACTGGCATCAGACTGCATAGATGCGTATTGAAGCTTGGGCATCAGCCACGATTGGCAGGCATCAAGCACCTCAATCGCCTTGAAAACGTCCTTGCCGCGACTGAATGTTTGGAGGAAGGGGCCCCAGAGGGCTTGCTTGAGGATACTGATGGCTTCGTAATCTCAGGCACTCGCTCTAACCTGTTCGTCATTCGTGGCGGAACACTTTACACTCCAGACCTAACTCGTTGCGGTGTCTCTGGAGTTCAGCGCGAACGCGTGATGGACTGGGCTAAAGAACAGGGTATCGCATGCAAGGTCACGCAGATACGCTTCGAAGAGTTGTTGCAGGCGGATGAGATATTCATGGTCAATAGCGTGTTCGGTTTGTGGCCAGTGGCTGAGGTGGATGGCTACAAACGTAACGAACACCCGATCTCTTGGAAGATCCAGAAATGGCTGAACGATGAGAACAATTAAAAGATTAATTTCCCTAACCCTATTGCTTGCGGTGTCCTTGCTAGGGGTGTTCGCCTATCTTTCTTTCACACCTAACCCGCTGCCGCATACTCCGATGGAGTTTTCTTTGAAGCCGGGAAGTAGCCTAAAAAGTGCGGTCTCACAGATGAAACAAGCTGGAGCATTGGAAAACGACTGGACTTTTTTGGTCCTAGCACGCACTTTGAACAAAGCGACTCAGATCAAACATGGTAATTACCAGCTTGAAAAGGCGGTTTCGCACTTTGAGCTGTTAGACATCATCAGCTCTGGTCGGACTGAACAAAGCCAGTTGACGATCATCGAGGGACAGACCTTTAGGGAATTACGCTCATTATTGAACGCACATACTGGACTCCGTCACGACAGTGCTGCGATGTCGGAAACAACGATATTGCAGAAAATAGGCGCTTCAGAGGCTTTTGCAGAAGGCTTGTTCTTCCCAGATACCTACAATTTCTCCAGCGGCAGTAGTGACCTCATAGTATTGAAGCGTGCCTACCAAACCATGCAGAAGCATCTACTGTCGAATTGGGAGAAGCGCGATGCAGGACTGCCACTGGAGTCTCCTTACCAAGCGTTGATATTGGCCTCCATCGTTGAAAAGGAGACTGGACAGGCAGTTGATCGCCCGATGATCGCCTCGGTATTTACCAATCGCTTGCGAATCAAAATGCGTCTTCAGACAGATCCAACAGTCATCTACGGCATCGGCGAGAGATTCGATGGCAACCTGAGACTTAGAGATCTGACAGCGGATACTCCATACAATACTTACACACGGAATGGATTGACTCCTACACCGATTGCGTTGCCCGGACTGGCTTCTATTCAAGCCGCATTGCATCCAGCACAAAGTAACGCACTTTATTTCGTGGCAAGAGGAGATGGTAGCTCCCACTTTTCAAGCAGTTTGAGCGAACACAACAACGCGGTTAATCGCTATCAAAAATGAGTAAAGCCAAATTCATCACCTTTGAAGGCGTGGACGGGGCAGGGAAGAGCACAGGACTGGATTGGTTCGCCGATGCCTTGCTGCAGCGGGGTATTGATCTTTTAGTGACGCGAGAACCGGGGGGAACCCCATTGGGCGAACAGCTACGCGAGATTCTGCTCAACCAACCCATGCATATTGAGACCGAGGCGATGCTGATGTTCGCCGCGCGGTGTGAGCATGTGGAAAAAGTCATCCGCCCAGCTTTGCAGCGCGGCACTTGGGTTATCTCTGACCGGTTCAGCGATGCCAGCTTTGCTTACCAAGGGGGTGGCAGGGGAGTGCCGTTGGCGAAATTAGAACAACTAGAACAATGGGTGCATGGTGATCTGCAACCAGACTTGACCCTGTTGTTCGATATTCCCATCGAGGTGGCTAGGCAGCGCCTCTCCAATAATGCGAGCCTAGATCGTTTCGAGCAGGAAAAGGGCGAGTTCTTCGAGCGCGTCCGTCAAGCCTACCTCGCCAGAGCCGCAAAATCACCCCGGCGCATCTCAGTTATCCACGCCGAAAAGGCCTTACACGAAGTTCAGCAAGAACTTGCAAATATAGTTGCATCTATTTGAAATGAAAGAACTCTATCCTTGGCAGTCTGATTCATGGCAGTCCTTGCAAGGACTACGCTCAAGACTTCCTCATGCCTTGTTGATCAAAGGTGCTCAGGGGATCGGCAAGCTCGACCTCGCACTTATTTTCGCCCAATCACTTCTGTGCGCGTCACCAAAACCAGATGGGATGCCCTGCGAGGAATGTGATTCCTGTCATTGGTTCGAGCAGGATAGCCACCCCGATTTTCGTCTCATACAACCTGATGCGATGAGTGCAGCCGATGACGGCGAGGAAAAGTCGGGTGGAAAGAAACCTTCTCGCGAGATATCGGTAGATCAGATACGCGACCTTTCCAGCTTCGCCAATCTGTCGGCACACTGTGGAGGATATCGTGTGGTGGTGGTCTATCCCGCCGAAACGATGAACAACAATGCGGCCAATTCATTGCTAAAAACGCTTGAAGAACCAACAGATAAGCTCCTGTTCTTATTGATAACCCATAAACCACAACAACTGCTTCCAACCATCCTCAGTCGCTGTTTAGGATTCACGGTCAACACACCGACACGCGAAGCCGGAGCCGCTTGGCTCGCCAAACAAGGCATAAAAGACCCAGATCAGGCTTTAGCTCAAACTGGCTTCGCCCCCCTGCAAGCTTTGAATTGGGCTGAGGCGGGAGAAGGTGCCGAGGAGCGGAAATTACTGTTAGCCGCCATTCGCCAGCCATCCAAGATGGATGTCTTGACCTTGGCAGAAAGTCTACAAAAGACCCAGCCGATCCACTTCATCCACTGTCTGCAGCAGTGGTGTCACGATCTAACCAGCGCCCAGTTGGCAGGCTCAGTCAGATATTTCCCGGAACAGACCAGCGAGCTGGTCAAGCTGGCAGGCGGCGTATCCTCTATGGCATTGATGCAGTTCCAGAAGGAATTGCTGGAAGCTCGCCGCGCCGCTTCTCATCCTTTAAACCCTAAGCTGGCCTTGGAGACTTTG
>CAZRZH010000117.1:0-8601 GCA_964604485.1 uncultured Sideroxydans sp. | reverse complement strand
TGCCGGGTGGTGTGGGAGGGGCTGGTCAGCTACTGACCACCCCTATCCCGATTCTATCGGTGCGATTGCAAATCAATAATGCGGCGGCCTCTCATTCGCCAGCATGCTGCCATCATTCCTTGCTGCGGATAGTGACTGCACATGCTGTGCGAGTGATTGACACATGGCTTCCAGCCGTTCGATCTTTTGTTGTTGCTGATACACGGTCTTGTTCAGTTCTTCCACAAGGTCTTCCTGAAAGCTGATTTTTGTTTCGATGTTTTCTAATCGTGCTTCAGTCATGGCGGGGTTCTTTGAGTTCGATGTGTTGGTGTGTGATGGCTTACCGCTCACACGCCTGCGTGTTCGGCCTGCACATCGGCAAAATAACTGCTTCTGACCATCGGCCCGCAGGCGGCATGCGAAAAACCCATCTCTTTTGCGGCATCCTCGAACATCTTGAAGGTCTCGGGAGGTACGTAGCGCAAGACAGGTAGGTGGCCGTCCGAGGGTTGTAAATATTGCCCTAGGGTCAGCATCTCGACATCGTGGTCGCGCAGGTCGCGCATCACTTGCAACACTTCTTCATCCGTCTCACCCAAGCCCAGCATCAATCCGGATTTGGTCATCACCTGCGGGAAGCGCGTCTTGAATTCTTTCAGCAATTTGAGCGAGTGTTTGTAGTCGGCGCCCGGTCTGGCCAGCGTATAGAGCCGGGGCACGGTCTCCAGATTGTGATTGAGTACATCGGGCAGGCTGACCGCCAGCGCATCCAGTGCGATGTCCAGGCGACCGCGAAAATCGGGCACGAGCGTTTCGAGTTTGGTATTCGGCGAAGAGGCGCGGATCGCACTCAGGCAATCGCTGAAATGTTGCGCCCCGCCGTCGCGCAGATCGTCCCGATCCACGCTGGTGATGACCACATATTTGAGTTTGAGCAAGGCGATGGATTGGGCGAGATGTTTGGGTTCATCCGCGTCCGGTGGCTGCGGTTTGCCGTGTGCCACATCGCAAAACGGGCAGCGGCGCGTACACACATCGCCCAGGATCATGAAGGTGGCCGTGCCCTTGCCGAAACATTCGCCGATGTTGGGGCAGGAGGCTTCTTCACACACCGTAACCAGATTGTGTTCGCGCAACAAACGCTTCACATCGTGGTAACCCTGACCGCTGCCCGATTTGACGCGTATCCATTCGGGTTTGCGCAGGCGTTGTTGCAGGGGAATGATTTTGATCGGGTTGCGTGCCGTCTTGGCCGCGCCGGTTTGTTTGTGTGGATCGTTCATGGGTGCGGATTGTAAAGCATGTGCTTTGAATGGTTGGCGGCAAAAGAAACGGGAGGGAGTCTTGAGGACTCCCTCCCGCATTTACTCCGAGTCAGCCGATCAAAACGCCAAGTGCGCGCTGCTGACCATGAAGAACAGCATGGGAATAGACAATGCCGTGTTGGTGCGCGACGCGAGGAACGCCACGCGACGTGCCGTGTTCTTCTCTTCATCGGTTGCTGTAACAATGCCGAGAATCTTCTTCTGGTTTGGCCAGATCAACACCCACACATTGAATAACATGATGGTGCCCAACCAAGCGCCGACACCGATCGCGGCGGAGCCGTGTTGCAGGGTGAACGCATCAACGAAGCGACTACCCAGCAAGGCGGCGCCCAGTATCCAAGTGGCCAGTGCCGCCCAACGGAAGAACAGCAAGGCGCGCGGGGTAACATGTTTGGAGATGCCTGCAGCCGTGCCGTCAGCCCCCGCTGCTTTCATGGCGGCCACTTGCACAAAGTTGAAGTAATACAGCAGGCCGATCCACATGATGCCAGCCAGCACGTGCAGAAATCTTTCAATCACCGGTAACAATTCCATTTCAGCTCCCCAACAGATTTTTGACGACGAGATACAAAACAACAGTCAACACAAATCCAGTGATGACCGTCCCCCACAGTGAGTCAAGCGGATTTTTCATGCGATTTCCTTTTCAGGTAGTTAAAAACAACTACAAAACGTAGCCCCCGTATAATCCGTGCAAACTACTCAACTATGCAAGCATTTTTTGTTGAATCCCCAGCAAATGTACGGGAATTCTTGGGCTGGGTTTGTCAACACGGGCTTGGCCGAGAAACAGCAAGATTGAATACGGCGCTGGTAAACTACACATTATGAATAATTTCAAACTAATCCTGCTCAGCCGTATCCGATTTGCTTTTGCAGCCCTTTCCGACTTTCTCGCGCATTATTGGAAGCGCAGTTTTTACCTCTATCTGGCCGCTATTTTCTCGGTGTTTGCCGTGCTGGATTCTGCGGTTCTGCATATAACCAGCGAGATGCGCACGGCGGCATTCGATGCCATGGTGCGTTACCGTTTGTTCCCGCCCAAACCCGATCCGGACATCGTCATCGTCGATATTAACGAGGCAAGTTTGGCGGCCTTGGCCAAGGAATACGGTCGCTGGCCGTGGCCGCGACAGGTGCTCGGTGAGTTCGTCGAACACTTGGAAAAGCAACAACCCAAAGCGGTGGTGTTCGATATTTTGTTCAGCGATGCGGATGTGTTCAATCCGGACAGCGACGCGTATTTCGATGCGGCAATCGCACAAACCAACAACACCTATTTCCCCATGTTGCGGCTCGATCCGACCAGCGACCAATTGAGTCAGATCAAAGCCGCGCAGATACCGGCGGTGATGCCGATGCCGGATCAGGCACAGAATCCCGATGCGACGGTGGGCATCATCCTGCCGCATTTTCAATCGGTGTTGGATAGCGGGCGTGTCGGCACCCACAACGTGGTGTTGGATTCGGACGGCGTGGTGCGCAGTTATCCCGTGTATATCGCGGGTTATGGCTGGAAACTGCCGTCACTTCCGTCGCGTATCGGACGTGACTTCGGCTGGACGGAACCGACGACCGAACGTTTGTTGCTGAACTGGCGCGGCAAGCCATTCAGCTACAAATATGTGAGTTTCTCGGATGTGTTCCTGGATATGGGCAGCAAGAACAAGCTGCGTGCTTTGGATGAATTTAAAGACAAGATCGTCATCATCGGTTCGACCGCACCCAATTTGTTCGATCTGCGCGCCACACCGATGGCACGTATGCACCCGGGTGTGGAAGTCTTGGCTACGGCCATCGACAACACCAAACGCGGCGACTCGTTACGTTTTCCCGAGGGACGTATCTGGTATTTGCTCATCACGCTCGCCATCATTTGGGGAACAGCCTGGGCGTTTTACAGCGAAGACGGACGCCGCAATATCGATAAACTTTTCGGGTTGTCGCAGATCATCCTGATCGGGTTTTCGTTTGCCAGTATCAATTTCTCCAATGTCTATATCAATCTGGCGGGCCCGGTGATGTTGGGCATCGCTTACTTCACGCTGGCGCGGCTGTATGCAACGGCCACCGGCAAGGCGCTGGAGCAAAACATGGTGCGCGCGGCAAGCACACGCAGCGGCGACTTACAAGCCACTTTGTTGCTGATTAGTTTTGATACCAAACGCAACGTGATCCCGCAGGGCGTGCTGGAAAATATCCGGCTCGGTCTAAAACGAATCGGCACCGCTCACAAAAGTGTGGAAGTGATGAACGGTGAACAGAAAGGGCTGTGGGGTTTGTTCGAGAAAACCATCGCCATCTCGTGGGTGGCAGATGCCACTGATGAAGATGCGCAGCAGACGATCCAGCGCGATGTGGAACAAGTGTTGGCCGGACTAAATCCATTAGTGGGCAAGTTCCTGTTCCATATCGAAGGTGCGGTGAGTCACGTGTTACATCAGGGCAAAGTTCAAGGAGGTGAGCAGGCGGCGGAAGGTTGGAGGGTATTGTTCGCCGAAGCCATCATCAAGTGGGAAGGAAACAAGTGAGATGAATATTAAATTGAATAATTGGTTGCGTGTCGGCCTCGGTATTTGCGCGCTGCTTGTTGTGCAGACAACTTGGGCGGCGGAGAGCGGGACGTTGATCAAAGCAGACGAACTTAAAGTCGAGCCGTTTCGGGATGCGAAGACGGTGAAGAATCTGGTCGCGGGCGACAAGGTCGAGATTCTTAGCAAGTCGGGCGGCTGGTACAAAGTCAAAGTCGGGAAAAGTAACGGTTGGCTGCGCATGTTGAACATCCGCAAGGGTGATGTGAAACAGGGCGCATCAAATACCGGCGGCTTGTTGGCACTTGCTTCCGGTCGCGCCGCCACCGGAAAAGTGGTGGCGACCACCGGCATTCGCGGCCTCAACGAAGAAGAATTGAAAGCGGCGACCTTTAATGAGGCAGAGTTGCTCAGCGCGGAAGCTTATGCATCGAGCAAGGCCGACGCGGCAAAATTCGCCAAGCAGGGCAAATTGGTTGCGCGCTCTTTCGAATATTTGCAGGCAAAGTGAGGGGCGACGACATGAATACAAATAAATCATCAAAATGTTCGTCCGGCTTCCCCCTTTATCAAAGGGGGACTGAGGGGGATTTAGCCCTCTATGAAAAGTCTAAATCCCCCCCAGCCCCCCTTTCAAAAAAAGGGGGGAGCGTGATTTTTGCGGGCGTGTTGTTGTCCTGTTTGTGTATGGGTTCATTCAGCGTTAGCGCATTCGATCTGGGGGAATTAAAAGGCAAGGTCGAAGCCGCCAAAGCAACCATTCCGCCCGTTAACCCCAAACTCACCGCAGCAATAAAAGAGATCAAAGGGCCGGATGAATCCGAAGAGATCGCCATCGGCAGACAGATCGCCGGCAACCTGCTGGGTGCATCACCTTTGGTCAAAGACGCCAAGCTGCAAAAATATGTGAACCAAGTGGGTACCTGGGTGGCGAGCCAGAGCGAACGTCCCGACTTGCCTTGGCATTTCGGCGTGATCCAATCGACCGACGTGAACGCCTTCGCGGCCCCGGGTGGTTACATTTTCGTCACGCTCGGCTTGTATAAAATGTTGCAGAGCGAGGCCGATCTGGCCGGGGTTTTGGGACACGAGGTTGGGCATGTCATCCGCAAACATCACTTGAAGATTTTGCAACAAAGCAAGTTGCTGGATGTCAGTAGTCAAGCAGTGTCAAAACAACTCGGCGGCAACGACAAAATACAACAGTTGATCGGCCACGGTGCGGAGATCGTCGCGCGCGGACTGGACAAGGATGCCGAGTTCGAGGCCGACAGCATCGGCGTGGTGCTGGCGACACGCGCCGGATATGACGCTTACGGTTTGCCCGCCGTGTTGCAACAGATCGGGCATTTTGCCAAAGATGAAAGCAGTGTCACCTTGCTGTTCAAGACGCATCCGCATCCCGAGGATCGTTTGCTAAAACTGGACAACGTCATGTCCGATCGTTTTGACCGTGTTAAAGGATTGACGTTGGAGAAGCGTTTGTACCGGGTGAAGAAGTGAACGCTTCGTCGGATTGGGTAGGGTGGCACGTGTCTGTGCCCATGAGGAAACGGAGTTTCTAAAACATAAAAAAAGGCCGTCTCACGACGGCCTTTTACTACAACTTCACATACTGTCGCTCATAACATTAGGGAGCAGGTTGTGTCACCGCATTAGTATCCAATGTGACCGCTGTCTGTGCCAACAGTCTGCTGTTTGCCGATGCGCCTGTCTGTAGCGTGATCGATGTTGCCGAAAGCACCACGCCTTCCAGATGTGCATTCGTTCCAATCGTCACTGCACCGGAGACCTGCCAAACGATGTTCTTGGGCAGTGCACCACCGCTGAGGATAACGTTCTTGGCAGGAGCCAGGTCAAGCGTGCCCGCCACCTTAAATATCCACAAATCTGTAGCATTGCCATTGAGTGTGATATCCGTTGGTATGGTAACAGCCGAACCCCATTCGTAGACGCCTGGTGTCAGGGTTAAACCGGTAAGTGTTCCGGCACCCACGTTGGTTGTCGCAGCAGAAGTTGCGGGCCGTCCGGCAGCATCGGTATACGCAGCTTGCATATCGAGTACAGCCGTGGTCAGGTCAACAGAAGTCGTCCCACCCACATAGTCGGCTGCATATACTTTTCCGACAACTTGAGTCGATGTAGAAAATGCACCCGTGCCATCCATAATCAACGTGAACCCCGTGACGGCTGTCGCTGCGATTGGACTGACTCCAACATTACCGGTCACTGCGGAGTTAGGAACGTTTGTGATGCCTGTTTTTGCCAGAATCGCAAAATTGCCTGCCGTTCCAAGGTTTACACCCGTACCTGACGACACTGCTGCCACTGTGACTGTTACGGTATAGATCGCTGTCGAACTGTCGGCTGCGGTTACCGTGTATGCCACCGGACTGGTGAAGTCATTCGCCGTTGTACCGCTTGTCTGTGCCACAGCACCTGCGTTTACGACTGCACCTGTGCTCGAGAATGTCGCAACCAATGCTGTCACAGCAGTTCCACTCGGCATAGTCACCGAAATAGTCTTGGCTGATTCATTGATCGTTCCTGTCACACCGGCAAGCGAATAAGCAGTAATAGCCTTGGCAGAGCTCGACGCCACAATTACGGTTACGGTGTAAGTCGCTGATGTGCTGTCAGCAGCGGTTACCGTATATGCCACAGGACTAGTGAAGTCATTCACCGTTGTACCGCTTGTCTGCGCTAGCGCACTCACGTTTACGCCTGCACCAGTAGTCGAGAATGTCGCAGCCAGAGCCGTTACGTTGGTTCCGTTCGGCATGTTCACCGAGATAGTCTTGTCTGTTTCATTGATCGTTCCTGTCACACCGGCAAGCGAATAAGCGGAAAGTGCTTTGTCAGAACTCGACGCCACATTTACGGTTACGGTATAGGCCGCTGAAGTAGTGTCAGCAGCGGTCACCGTGTACACCACCGGACCGGTGAAGTCATTTGCTGTTGTACCGCTCGTCTGCGCAACTGACCCCACGTTTATGCCTGTACCTGTGTTCGAAAATGTCGCAACCAATGCTGTCACGGCAGTTCCACTCGGCATGGTCACCGAAATGGTTTTTGCAGTTTCATTGATCGTTCCTGTCACACCGGCAAGCGAATAATTGGAAATAGCCTTGGCAGAGACTACGTTAGAGATTGCTGTGATTACGCCACCCCCACAGCCCGCAACAAATGCGGCCAGTAGTAATGCCATGGACCACAACAACGGCTTGGAAATACTTTTGATCGTGTTCATTTTGCTTCTCCTTTAGTAGTTGATCCAGAAAGAAATCAGTTAAATCAACCGACTTCATGCTGGGATTTTCCCGAGAGTGCTACGCCAATATTCGCTGTAACCATGTTTCGCGACTATGCGAGCCTCAGCTTGGTTTGCTCCAATTCAAATTCCGAATCTGATCAACCGGAACTAAGACAATTTGTCACGCTCGGTGCAGTTATCCCTCATTCGTCCACGACGTTCCGTGCGCAAGCGCACATAAAGAAATATTTATTGGGAGAAACTAAAAGAGACAAGAGTTGAGACGCAATCGGTGGCGCTGCAGTTACGGTAAATATCAAATAAATCAGGTTATATATTGGGTGCGTCAGATCACGGCGCTGAACACTAAAGGACGACTGCTCATTATTTGAAAATACCCTGGGGCAACACTGGCAGCACATGCAAGAAAGGCAATACGAAATTCATGAAAGGACTCGTGATCGACCGCGTAAGACTATCGCAGAGCACCACGTGGTGCGTGATTCAGATATCCAAACGACCCGCTTGCAGAAAGGCAGCATTTGCAACGGGAGGTTCGAAAAAGTACATTTTTAACGCTGACTCTTGTACATCTTTTGCAGAAAGGCATCGACGTCCACGTTCACCAATCCGGCAAGCAGGTTGATATGTCTGTCGAGCAACACGAAGGGATGTTCGCACGCCACCGCGACTTGCGGATTCCACCCCGCACACAACACCTCCTCGCCGTACTTTTCCACCACGAGTACTTCATGCTCGATGCTGTAACTGCTCATATTCATCATGACGGTATCCATTTCACACCTCCTCGATTTTGGTTATCAAAACGTAACCACCCATCTGCATCTTCCCTTAATGTGCGGAGACCTTCTGTTCGTTAACGCACATACAATGCCTTGCCCTAGCGTACATACTGCACTTTGCAAATTGTGCTATAACAAAACGCAATGTAGCCTTTAACATGTTCCACCTGCGTTGTTCCGCTGCTTTTTTGTTTTTACCCTTACCGGATGCACATGCCACGGTACGAGAAAATGGTCGCTACAATGTCCGCACCGAACACACCACAGCAAAACCATCTTCTCGCCGCCTTGCCTGCGGAAATATTCGAACGTATCGGGTCCCATCTGGAATTAAAAGCAATGCCGCTCGGCGAATCTCTCTATGAATCCGGTGGCCAGTTACATCACGTGTATTTTCCGACGACCGCAATCGTGTCTTTGCACTACGTCATGGAAAATGGCGCATCTGCGGAAATCGCGGGCGTAGGCAATGAGGGCGTGGTGGGCATTTCACTTTTCATGGGAGGCAATACCACGCCTAGCCAAGCAACAGTGCAGACCGCAGGTTACGGTTACCGGTTGAAAGGACAATTGATGATGGAAGAATTCAATCGCTCCGGGCCGATGATGCGTTTAATGCTGCGATATACCCAGGCATTAATTACACAGATTATAGTGGCCCCCGAATATAAGACAGTAGATTAAGCTGTTGTCCGAGACGAGAA
>CAZRZH010000116.1:0-8723 GCA_964604485.1 uncultured Sideroxydans sp. | reverse complement strand
CCCAAAAAATGCATGCCCCCACCTCTCGATGTTGGGCTTCGCTGCGCTCAACCCAACCTACCTTCACCGAACTCACCTTCGATTTCGCCGCACCCCCATTCCGTGGGCAAAATACCTTTTCGGATATAACGATGCAACGACGAATACGGCCAATCCACGGCGCGCTGCACCAAACCATGTTTCACCGGATTGAAATGGATGTAATCCAAATGCCGCGTCAAATCTTCATCATCGCGGATCAAATGTTCCCAATAACGCCGTTGCCAAATACCGCGTTCGCGTTTGCTGATACGGCTGGCGTGGATGGTTTCGAGGTTTGGAATAGCGCGCGAAAAAGCCGATTTCACTAATGCCCAGCGCGTCGCATAATCCGCATCGCCCGGCGGCAATTGCCACACGGCATGTAAATGTTCCGGCATCACCACCATCGCCACAATTTCAAACGGATGCCGTTGCCGCACCACGCGCAGGGCATTGCGCAACACATCGATGTGTTCCACCAGCAAAGCCGATTGACGATCCGCCAGCACCACCGTGAAAAAATAACAACCGCCTTGGACATGGGCACGACGATAACGCATGAGTTTATCGGTATATGAAATATAGAGAATCAGGTTCATCCGACTTTCCCGTGGGTAGCTTGAGCCGGATACAGATCAAGTCCGCCGCAGTGGAAATAGATGGCGATCTTGAAATGGTCACGATTCCTGAATCCACAGGCACGTTTTTGTACAGTTGCAATCTTCGAGTTCAATCCTTCTGCCACAGCATTGGTGATGCGATGTTTGAAATAGGTCAACACATTCGGCAAGTGCCGCGCAATCAGTTTTGCCGCATCGATCATCGGCTGCAAGCGGCTGTGCGTCGCCCAGAAGTACCAACGCTTCCAGAACTTCAACGCCCAGGCAGCAGACCTGTAGTTCCACAATTCCCGCAGCACTTCCTTGAGCGCCCACGCACGTCCGGTCGCAAGCTCGCTGCTTTGCAGTTCCTTGAAGCGCGCACGGGCCTGGTCGGTCATGTTGCACGGGTTGGTCAGCCACAGGTATTTGCTCTTGACCAAACTGGTGTCCCCTTTTTCCATCAGCGCCTTGTGCTCCTGCTTCCTGACCTTATCCACCGCCTCGACGATATGCCGCATGATGTGGAAGCGGTCAAACACCATCTTGTCGTCAGCTCCCGCCACGTGCTCCTGGCAGGCATTGATGAACGCCGGCCACATGTCGAGGCTGATCGCTTCTATGCCTGCGCAGCGTTTGCTGCCAAAGGCTTCAAAGTAGGTCGCCAGACTTTCTTCCCGTCGCCCCTCGCCAACGTATTCCACCGTCGCTTTATCCAGGTCGCAGACCAGCGTCATGTACTGATGCCCCTTGGCGATGGCCTTCTCGTCCACGCCGATCTGTTTGGGCAGGCTATCCCCCTTGGCAGCACGTCCGCGCAATACCGCGCGTTCCATCAGGTGCCACGCCTGATCCCAGCTGATGCGCAACAATCCTGCGGCACGTTCGATGTTGGCTGCCAGCAGGACGTTCACCGCCAGCGCCTCGAACAGGTGCGTAAACCGGCTCCCCTCATCCGCCCATGGCAGGCGCGCTTGCCGAACGCCATGCTCCGGGCAGGACACGCGCGGCGGACTGGCGTGCAGGTAGGTCATGAACTGGCAGCTGTCCAAGTGCCGCCAAACACGTTCGGCAGAATGGTCGTACAAAGCGTGTTCTTGACCGCATTCCGGGCAGGCAAACCGCACATCCTTCGCATGCTCAACATACACATCAACCCGGCCTTGCGTCATGTCCAAATCAACACGCTCTACTGTCCACGGTTCGTTTATCCCCAGCAAATGCCGGTACAGTTCTTTGCTTTCCATCGCTCGTCTCCCAAACAAATCAGAGACGATAGATTATCTTTTACCCACGCAAATGTCCGATGAACCGAGAATCATTGTAGGTTGGGCTGAACGTAGTGAAGCCCAATAAAACATCCGTCGCAAAATGTAGGTTGGGTTGAATGCAATGAAGCCCAACAATCAACGCGCCACACGCCATTCGAAATGTTGGGCTTCATTGCATTCAACCCAACCTACACTTCCTTATTTTTCCAGCCAGATACTCCGCCGCCTCGGCAGCGCCATTCGCTCGTGGTAATTCGGGTTTGGCTTGACCCCAAAGTTGTTCCAACGCAATTGAGAGATCCCCAGTACGTAGCTGTTCAATGCCGACTTCGCGGCAAACCCCATTCTGTTGTAACCACTGCACCAAATACGGCTGTTCCGGCCACTCGCCACGCGATACATATAACACCGGCACACCACTGCATGCTGCTTCGGCGAAGGTGCCATAGCCGGGTTTGGTCAGCACTGCATCGGCCGAGGCCAATACATCGCTGAAGCTCATTCCCAAGGATTCCAATGCGACCATGTCTTCACGCTGGATGTTCCAAGCTTGCGGTATTAGCCAGCACAGACCTTGAATGCGCGGCCAGTTTTCCATAGGCAAGCGATAGTCGATACCGCCCATCGCAACGAGGATCAATTTCTGAGTGCTTCCCCCTCCCCAACCTTCCCCCGGAGGGATAACCAGCGACTTGCACAGTTTTATCGTGCTTAGTCGAATGGCTAGTTGTTTCATCAGAGGGAGCGACCGCAACATTCCTGCATTATTCTTGCTGCCAAGTTGCGCAATGGGCGCAATCTCTAGCGCGTTATGCAGACCCGGCATCGGCATAGTCGGCTGCACTTTGAGGAATAGTTGTGCGCTGTTGTAGGCCTCCATCATCTGCGTATGGATGCTCTGACTCTCGGCATCGTGCGGCGCGTAGTGACGGTAGATATCGGCCCAATTCAAACAGCACATCGCTACGGAAGGTATACCTGCTGCCTGTGCCGCTGCCAGTGAAAGATAGGGCACGTTGGCGAACAACACATCGGGTTGCAGTGCACACATTTCGTCCGCCGCATGCGCCACCTTGGTTTCCCAATCTCTGTGGTATTCGCGGTAGGCCGCGAGGCTACGCGGCACGTCAACCTCGACCGCGTTGAACATGGCCATGCCGAAATCCAGCGCGGTTTGAATGTGCTGGAACGGGCAGGTGAAACGTTGTTGCAGATAGGTCGTGGTCGTGGCGGAACGGAGTGTGACGGACAGGCCGGGGATACGCCGCGCCAACTCATTGACGACCGGCGCGGTCTGCGCGATGTGGCCATAGCCGTGCGCGGAAATGTCAACTAACAGGTGAGGCATAGTAGTCAAGTCATTCCCGCGAAGGCGGGAATCCAGCGAATTTTTTCACAAGGAGATTGTTTCTCGTTGTTCAGAAAACGTGCCGTTTTACTGGATTCCCGCCTTCACGGGAATGACGTTTTGTTTGTGTGGAATTACAGCTTCAAAAAGTTGTCCCGGTAGTGGCGCATCTCGGCGATGGATTCGTAGATGTCGGCCAGTGCTTCGTGCTTGCCGTGTTTTTTCAGGCTGCTCGCCACTTCTGGTTTCCAGCGTTTCGCCAGTTCTTTAAGCGTGCTCACGTCCAGATTTCGATAGTGGAAATAATCTTCCAGCTTGGGCATCCAGCGTGCCATGAAGCGCCTGTCCTGACAGATAGAGTTGCCGCAAATGGGTGAGGTGCGCGCGGGGACATATTGTTTGAGGAATTCGAGGAACTGCGCTTCGACAGTCGCCTCGTCGAATGTGGAGGCTTTTACTTTGTCGATCAGGCCGGATTTGCCGTGTGTGGATTTGTTCCAGTTGTCCATGCCGTCGAGCACACTGTCCGCTTGGTGCACGACCAGCACGGGCGCTTCGGCAACGGTGTTGAGTTCACTGTCGGTGACCACCATCGCCACTTCGATAATGCGGTCTGTTTCGGGAAGCAGCCCGGTCATTTCCATGTCGAGCCAGACTAGGTAGTTTTCGTTTTGTGCCATAATTCGCCACGCCTTCAAATGAACAAGACGCGCATTGTGGCACAGCCCAAGAGCGACTTCCATAAATCCGGCATCGGGACAAATCCCGCCCCATGACCCGGTTGAATTTACCCGGAACCCGAATTTCAACACGCACTCTAACTTCTCCCATCCTTGCACAATTTTCGAACGATCATGACTGCCGCCACCTTCACAACTTTATTCCTCGCCGCGCTGCTGCTCTCCATTCTGGTCAAATTCTGGCTGGCATTTCGCCAACTCAAACACGTTGCGAAACATCGCGAGCACGTGCCGCCCGCATTCAGCGGCCAGATCAGCCTGGACGCCCACCATAAGGCAGCCGACTACACTTCCACGCTGGTTCGCTTCGGCGTTCTCGGCATGATATTCGAGACAGTGATATTGCTGGCCTTCACACTGGGCGGCGGCATTCAGTGGCTTAGCGAATGGTCGTTAGCCACGTTTGACGGCCTGCTGGTGCAGAGCACCGCTCTCATCGTATCGGTGCTGGTGCTGCAATCGCTTTTGGAGATGCCTTTCGACCTGTATCGCACCTTCAACATCGAAGCGCGTTTCGGCTTCAACAAGATGACGCTCAAACTCTATGTGATTGACGGCCTCAAAGGGTTGCTCCTGGGCGCGGTGCTCGGCCTGCCGCTGTTGCTCGGCGTGTTGTGGTTGATGTCGCGCATGGGCGATCTTTGGTGGTTCTATGTTTGGGGCGTTTGGGTCACCTTCAATCTGTTGCTGCTGTTTATCTACCCCACTTACATCGCGCCATTGTTCAACGACTTCGAGCCGATGCAGGACGAGTCGCAGAAATCGCGTATCGAAGCCCTGCTCAACAAATGCGGCTTCAGCGCCAGCGGGTTGTTTGTGATGGACGGCAGCAAACGCAGCACACACGGCAACGCGTATTTCACCGGCTTTGGCAAGACCAAACGTATTGTGTTTTTCGACACACTGCTACAGCGCCTCACCCCGAACGAAATCGACGCCGTGCTCGCGCACGAATTGGGACATTTCAAACATCGCCATGTGCTGAAGCGTATCGTGCTCACCTTTGTTGTCAGCCTCGGATTCTTGTGGCTACTCGCGCAATTGCAACACGCCGCCTGGTTCTATCAGGGTCTCGGCGTAAGCGGCGAATCCACCGCGCTTGCCTTGCTGTTGTTTTTCATGGTGCTGCCGGTTTTCACCTTCCTGTTGCATCCGCTCGCGTCCGCGTATTCGCGCAAGCATGAATTCGAGGCCGATGTCTACGCCGCACAGCACACCGACGCCAACGAACTGGTGAATGCGCTGGTCAAACTGTACCAGGACAATGCCAAGACACTGACCCCCGATCCGTTGTACGCTACCTTCTACGAATCGCATCCGCCCGCGCCGATTCGCATCGCCCACCTGCAACAATTAGGAACCGCAAAATGAAAAAATACCTGTACCTGTTATTGCTAGCCGCCACGTCCGCGCAAGCAGTTCCTTTCGCCGACGGCAACGCGGACAGCGGCAAAAAACTGTACGCAAAATATGAATGCAGCAGCTGCCATGAAGGCAAGATGGGCGGCGATGGCAGCGCCATCTTCACCCGTCCCAACCGCATCGTGAACAGTGCCAATGTGCTCATCGAGCGTATGGAACAATGCTCCGGCGCAATCGGCAAACAAC
Source organism: uncultured Sideroxydans sp. (assembly GCA_964604485.1). GTDB lineage: Bacteria > Pseudomonadota > Gammaproteobacteria > Burkholderiales > Gallionellaceae > Sideroxyarcus. The sequence goes on along the minus strand of CAZRZH010000116.1, from coordinate 3,136 downwards.
TTTCAAAACAAGAGAAGCTGGATCTTGCCGCACATCTGAACCAAACCTACTACCATTTCAAGTGAGGCCATCATGACAACCGTGTGTGATCTGACCAACAAAAACTGCAAACCCTGCGAAGGCGGCATCCCGCCGCTGACCCAAGACGAAGCACTTGAATTGCTCAAGGAACTCGACGCTTGGGAATTGAAAGACAACCACATCGCCAAGACCTTCGAGTTCAAAAATTATTATCAGGTACTCGCCTTCGTCAACGCGGTGGCGTGGATGACGCACCGCGAAGACCACCATCCCGACATGTCAGTCGGTTACAACAAATGCCGTGTGGAATATTCCACCCACGCCATCGGCGGTCTGTCCGAAAACGACTTCATCTGCGCCGCGAAAGTGGATGCGCTGTTTAAACAGTAATATGAGATTCGCGCAGCGCTCGTTCGCTCCCTCTCCCTCCGGGGGAGGGTTGGGGAGGGGGAACAAACTACAAACAATACGACGGATATTGCGTGAATAAACTCACAGGCCAAATCATCGCCGCCTTCGGCCGACACTATCTGGCGGAACTGCCCGAGGGTGAAATTTTGCAATGTGTGCCGCGCGGCAAGAAAAGTGAAGTCGCCTGTGGTGACCGGGTCGAAATCGCCCGCACCGGCACCGACCAAGGTGTCATCAACAGCATCGCACCGCGCACCACCCTGCTCTACCGCTCTGATGCGTTCAAGCAAAAAATCATTGCCGCCAATGTCTCGCAAATCATCGTCGTGGTTGCCACCGAACCTTCATTCAACGACGAATTATTGGCACGTTGCCTGCTCGCCGCACACGATCAAAATCTGGACATCCTCATCGTGCTGAACAAATGCGACCTACCCAATATCGCAGCGGCACGCGCGCAACTCGCCCCCTATCGCAGCATCGGATACCGCGTGCTGGAACTCTCCGCCAAACAGGACATCACGCCGTTGCAACCGTATCTGCACGGCCACACTAGCGTATTCGTCGGACAATCCGGCATGGGCAAATCCACACTCATCCACGCCCTCATTCCCGCCGCACAAGCCGCCACACGCGAAATCTCCACCGTGCTGGATTCCGGCAAACACACCACCACACACGCCAAGTTGTACCACCTCAACGCGGATAGCCATCTCATCGACTGCCCCGGCGTGCAACTGTTCGGATTACATCATCTGGATTTTGCCGCGATCGAAAGAAACTTCCCCGACTTCCGCCCCTACCTCGGCCAGTGCCGCTTCGCCAATTGCAGCCACTCGCACGAACCGAACTGCGCAATACTCAAGGCGAATCAGGACGGAAAAATCGATACGCGGCGGTTGAAATTGTTTCAGCAGATCGCCGACTCAATAGACAAGTGATGATGGGAGTCGGTCTTCGGCAATTTACTATATTGTGAAATTCGTGTGGCTTAGTTCCACCTTTACTTGTTTGCGTCCGTCCCTCTGAACACAGCCTCACTAGGGTTTTGTATTGCAGAGAGAATATTTTCTGCTACAACAACATCCAACTGTTGAATCCGGAAACGCTGCAACCCGTGGCAACGGGCGAAGAAGGAATGATCTGCGTGCCGGATGATGACCCCGGCCTGTTCCTGAATTATTGGAACCTGCCGGAAGAGACGGCCAAACTGCGCCATGACGGATGGTTTTTCACCGGCGATTACGCGCGTTATGACGCGGACGGTTACATCTGGTTCCTCGGCCGCCGCGATGACATTATCAAGAGCTTCGGCTACCGCGTTTCTCCGTATGAAATTGAACGGGTTTTGAAATCACACCCGGCTGTTGCCGACTGCGCCGCCGTCGGCGAGGAGATCGAAAAAGACAAAGTTCTGGTGGCGGCCTACGTCATCCTGCAACCCGGCAGCACTGCAACAGCGGATGACTTGCTCGCCTTTGGCCGCGAACATCTGGCCGCCTACAAAGCCCCAAAAACCCTCTACCTCGCCCAAGATTTTCCGCGCACCAAAAATGGCAAGATACTGCGCAGAGAAGTGAATCCGGGTATCGCGATTTCGAAATCGACGCTGCGTTAAGAAGCGGCAGTATTAACGGATTTCTGTTCCTCGCCAAATTGGTGCGGTTGATTTCGTTAAGCGCGAATTTTTCGAATAGTTTTGAAACGCCAAGTCAATTTCTCAAAGGATAGCCTGAACCAACTTCTGAATGGCTGCCGGCAATGCAGGCAAAGACTCCTTTACAACGGGGATCAATTCCTGACGAGCCTCCAAATTGGCATTTTTTTGAACATCACTCTTGGACATTTCTTTACCTGCATTTAATAAGTACTTTCTTGTCAAAAATCCCACACGCAACGTAAACATTGCATTGATTGATCCATCAAACAACAAATTTACTATCAGACTTGAGCCAGGTATTGCAGAAACAACTCCCAAACCGACTTTGTCGAGAAAACTATCGGTATTCAAATCACCAATTTCATTTGCAACGAATGTTGCCAAAAATATCTGAGCGTATATTGCGATGAGTGAATGTAGGGGTGGTCGATATCCAAAATGGATTACCAGTGAATTTACCAATCTTAGATTTGCTACCAGAACGGCTATAGCATCCAACTTCCCATTTTGAGAGACTGCCGTGGCAACAAAAACACTCACAGCATGACTGCGGATTAGATTCTTCGAGGATTCTATTTGGACTTTCACTGCTTCCGCCATTGGCCCACGAATATCACTACACAATCCGATTGCACAAGTCAGCTTTTCCTGTTGCTCAACTGGTAAAACATCTGCACTAACTAATTCCAGAGCTACTTTCAATAATTGTTTGTGCTCTACCTCACGGCTACCGGTAGTCAAATCCTCAAGCGCCATCACAGGTTTGCTAAGCACTCCGAATATTGGAATTGCAATTAGCCAAATTGACAACATTAACAATAGCCCGTAGAAAACAATCTCAAACAATGGGTTGAAGGACGCTAGCTTCGTACCGATCACGAGAATGTTTCCAATAAATGTGATTAGAAAAAAAAGGGCTAACGCCATACCTATTGGAAACCAAATTAGCCAAACGCTACGTTTTGTATTTTTTTTCATAAAATCCTAATCACTACAGTGGACCCATCCGTCAAGACAGAAATCAGTCTAGTTTAAGCTGGTGTA
>CAZRZH010000115.1:0-8837 GCA_964604485.1 uncultured Sideroxydans sp. | reverse complement strand
TGCAGCAACGGGTTCAAATCGCGTCCATCCATCGCGGCCGGAAACAGGCGGTCGAACGGGTTGGAGGTGAGCAACATGAACAACAGGAAACCCACCGCGACCAACCCCATCACACCCAGAACACGCGCCACCATTTCCAGTGGCAAGTGTTTGCTGAAGGCGGCAACCGCAATCGTCCACAGACTCAGAATGAATGTCCACAATAACAGCGATCCTTCATGCCCTCCCCATATCGCGGCTACCCGGTACGCGGTAGGAAGTTGCGAGTTGGAATGTTCGGCAACATAAAGCACGGAAAAGTCGTTGGCGACAAACGAATACGTCAAACAGCCGAAAGCGATCGCGACAAACACGAACTGTCCAACAACTAAAGTACGCGCACTGCCCATCATCACGATGTTTCCGCGTGCCGCACCTGCAATGGGCAACACTCCCTGAACAAGCGCAATGAACAAGGCGACGATGAGTGTGAAATTACCGATCTCAGGAATCATGCTTGGGCTTTCTAAATTATTTGGCTACAGGATATTCTGCGGATGAACTTGAGACAGGCTGCCCGGCGGCTGCTTTGGCCGTTTCCGCTTTTTTCAGCGCATCGGCCGCTTCCGGCGGCATGTAGTTCTCGTCATGTTTGGCCAGTACTTCCTCGGCGCGGAATACACCGTCTGCTTCAAGCTTGCCCTGAGCCACTACACCCTTACCTTCTTTGAACAGGTCGGGCAGGATGCCCTTGTAAATAACCTGCATGTTCTGGGCGGTGTCTGTGATATTGAAACGCACGGTCAATCCGTCTGTCTCGCGCTTGACGCTGCCTGCTTCCACCAATCCACCGATACGGAAATTGCGTCCTTGCGGAGCTTCATTGTGATGCACTTGTGTCGGGGTGAAATACAGGCTGACATTGTTCTTGAGTGCGAACAATACCAAGCCGACCGCTGCGGCCACCAAAACCAAACCTGCCACGATCCATGCCAATCTTTTCTGTCTGGGTGTCATAACGTATCCCCGCCTTCATTCATTAATCTCAACTGGCGCAGAACCAGTTTACGTTTGTGCCTGACCATTAAAGTCTCAACACCAAAAACCAGCAAAGCCACCCCGTAGGATCCCCACACGTAAAAGCCATAACCGTTCATGGCAAAAAATTCGGACCAATTCATTAGCAAGCCTCCTTCAATTCCTTGACCCACTGGGTATTGGACTCGCGCTCGAGGATGATGCTACGCACCCGCGCCAGCGCGATGGCGATGGTGTACAACCAGCAGGCAACCAAGATGGTGAACATCGCTTGCTGCATCGCAACATGCATGCTGGTGCCGCTGAATTTGATGCTTGAGCCTTGGTGCAAGGTATTCCACCACTGCACCGAGTAATAGATGATGGGCACGTTGACCGAACCCACCAAGGCCAGCAGCGCACTGGCGCGGTCAGACCTGCGCGGATCTTCGATGGACGCCTGCAAGGCAATGAAACCCAGATACAGAAAGAGCAGAATCAATTCCGAAGTCAGGCGCGCATCCCACACCCACCAGGCGCCCCACATCGGCTTGCCCCACAGTGCTCCAGTCCACAAGGAGATGAACGCGAACAGCGCACCCGTAGGCGCTAACGCTGATGCCATCATGGAAGACAAGCGCGTCTTGAAGATCAATCCCAATGCTGCGTAGCCAGCCATGATGAGGTAGATGAACATGGAGAGGATGGACGCCGGAACATGGATGAACATGATGCGATAGGCTTCGCTTTGTACCGCATCGGTCGGCGCAACAAAAAATCCAATGTACAAACCGAGACCAAACAGAAGCAGCGCGGGCCAAGCAAAATACGGAATCAGTTTTCCGGCAAGTCCGTAAAAGGTAGTGGGTGCAGAATATTTAAACCAGTTAATAGCCAATCTTTTTACTCCATCGAAATACGCAATGCTTGTGCTGCCACGAACGGCGTGAACACCAGTGCGAATAAAAAGAACGCGCCCAATAACGACAGATTGGAAGTCGCGCCCAGCCCACTATTCACCGCCTCAACCGCCCCGGCTCCGAAGATCAAAATCGGTATACACAAAGGAAGTACCAACAACGAAACCAACACCCCGCCACCGCGCAGCCCCAGCGTCAACGCCGCGCCGATCGCACCGATCATGCTCAACACCGGTGTGCCGAGCAACAACGCAATGACTAATATCCCTAAAGACTGAGCCGACATATCGAATTGCAAACCCAATACCGGCGCGATCAATACCAGCGGCAATCCGGACAACATCCAATGCGCAATGATCTTGCCCAACACCATCATGGTGAGCGACTGCGGCGCAAGCATCATCTGCTCCAGCGTTCCGTCGAGATAATCGGCCGAAAACATGCGCGGTAGCGACAGCATCGACGCCAGCAATGCCGCGACCCACAAAACGCCCGAAGCCATTCTGCGCAACATGTCCGGTTCCGGCCCCACACCCAACGGAAACAAACTCACCACCATCACGAAGAAGATCAGCGTGGTCAGCACATCGGCGCGCCTGCGCATCGCCAACAAAAGGTCGCGCCGGATTACTAATCCCAACAGTCCAAACAGTGAGAGTTGCATCATGACAAATCCAACGGCCGCACTTCAAAACCCGTAACTTGCAAAGGTTGATGCGTGGTGAAAATTGTCATCCCGCCCTTCGACAGGTGTTCTCCAATAAGTTCCTGAATCAATCCGACTGCCCCTATATCGAGTGCGGTCAACGGCTCATCCAGTATCCATAATTTCGCATCACCAATCAGCAGCCGACTCAGCGCAACGCGCCTGCGTTGTCCCTGCGACAACACTCTGACTGGCAGATGCTCTCTGCGGCGCAATCCCATGCGCCTTAAAGCTTGCAACGCATCTTGCTCAGAGAGTCGGTAACCCGCCAGACCCGCGCTCATTTGCAGATTTTCGAGCGCGCTCAACTCGTCTTTGATCGCGTTATGGTGACCCAGGTAACACATTTGCGAATGAAAACCATCGTCCCACTCAGCGATGTCCTGCCCGCACCAGTTTACCGAACCCTCCACGGGCTGTACGAATCCGCACAACGTCCTTAACAGTGTGGTTTTGCCGCTGCCGTTCTCACCACACACCTGCACCAATTTCCCCGCTGCCAGGGTGAAGCTCAACCCGCTGAAAATGCGTATATCACCGCGATCACACGCGAGATGAGTTACTTCCAGAAGGGGGCTTTGCTGCATGGAAAATAAGGTTCTGTCAAAACAAATAGCGCCGGATTATATACGATAGCTCTGCAACGAGGCACACCTCAAAAGAAGTCCATACCACGGCAATCACGTTTGCCCACTTGGCTGTCCGGGGCAATCCTGTCGCTCTCGCCCCAATAAAAAAACGCCGCTGATGAAGCGGCGTTTCAGGGTACGGATCGCTCCTTATTTCTTCTCATCCGCAGCGAAATCCTTCATGCTGATATCGGCTTTTTTCTTGGTATCGGCCAGATAATCCTTGAGCAATTCTTCACCTGTCAGCATTCTGATTTGCTGCGCATAACGATTCAATTTTTCACCCTCGATCACCTCAACCTCTTTAACCGCGTCGACACGTGCAAGCACATAGCCATTTTGGCCGTCCTCGATCCCCACATAGGCAGGCAGCTGGGTTGTATCGACACGGAATAACAACTGCGCCAGTGGTTGGCTGATATCCGCGTGCTGCGAACGCGTCACACTTTGAGGCGCATTCCATTTCACCTGAATTTTTTCTCCGCGTTGTAACTGGCCCAACAACGCAGCGCCCTGCGAGCTAGCTGCCTTCATGGCCGCCTGGCGCAGGAGATTGCCGCGAATCATAGGAGCCACTTCTGCCAGCGGACGCACCGTCGCTGCCTGATATTCGCTGACCCGTGCCGCCAGAAGCGTATTGGGAGCCACTTCGACCGCAGCCGTATTGCGTTTGTTCTTCAGCACATCCTCGGAAAATACAGCCTGCAACGCTTTTGCGCTCCATGTCTCGGAGGGTGCCTGATTTTTGCTCAACCAAACGCCGCTCTGTACAGAGCCTTTCACCAGTTCTGCGGCAGGTTTCAAACTATCACTCTGCTCGTAGACCGTATTGCTGAATTTATCTGCCAACTCGGCAAATTTATCGCTGGCATGCTGCGATTTGATGCGCTGCGTTACCAAAGCTTTCACCTCACTCAACGATTGAGACTTGGCAGGTTGAATCGCCACCAGCTTGATGATATGGAAACCAAAATCGGATAACACCAAGCCGCTAATTTCCCCGACTTTGAGGGAGAACACCGATTCCTCGAAAGGCTTCACCATCATGCCGCGCCCGAACAACCCCAGGTCGCCACCCTTGACGGCCGAGCCCGGGTCTTTGGAATATTGTTTTGCCAGATCGGCGAATTTTGCGGGTGACTTGCGAAGTTGGCTAAGCACCGATTCGGCCAAACTTGTTGCCGCCTGACGCTCCGCTTCAGAGCCCTTGCTGGAAAGCGGAATCAGGATATGGGCAGCCTGACGTTGCTCTTGAGTGCCGAATTCCTGCAGGTGTTCGTTGTAATACGCCTGAATTTCCGCGTCCGTTACGGCCACTTGTTGCAACAGCGAATCGATCGAGAAAGTCACAAATTCGACCTTGGCGCGTTCGGCAACTTGGAATTCTTGCGGGTTCTTGTCGTAATACTCTTTGACGGCGGCTTCTTCCACTTTGGCCTCTTTGAAGAAAGCTTCAAAACCCATTTTGGTCACCGCCACCATGCGTTGCTGTTCATTCAAACGGATCAGGTTTTCGGCCGTCTTTGCTGCCGCATAACCGTTTTGGGACAAGGCATCCGTCAACTGGCGGGACATCAGATCCTGACGTACACGGTACTCGAACATCGCCGGCGTCATCCCTTGGGCACTCAGCGCAGTTTCATAACTCTGCTTGTCAAATTTGCCGTCTTTTTGGAATGCACCCACTGTAGCGATGAGCTGCGCCATCATCTCGTCGCTGACAACGAGTCCGGCATTGCGCGCTTCACTGAAGAGTAGTTTCTGCGATACCAGACCTTCCAATACCGAATGTTTGATCTCAGCCTTATCGAAGATCGACGCATCAAAATTCGGCCCGGCCATTTCACGCAATCGCTGACGTTGTTGTTCCATCGCGTTGTCAAATTCCTGTTGACCAATCTTCTCGCCATTCACTTTGGCCAGTGAAGCTTCATTGCCGGATTTTTGATACGAATCTACGCCCCACAAGGCAAAGGGCAATACGATGAGGGCCAACACAACCTGCACCAGACGTTTTCTTTCATGCACAAAATCGAACATATCACCTACCCAAAAAATAAGGATGCCAATTCTGACATCCAACATGAAGCGAGGCGAAATAACATTCGCCTCCGTTTGTCGGAGTGCAAATTCACTCCGCTACCCAAGAAAACCAGTTGAAAACGCGATATTGTATTTCAAAGACCAACCTGGAATTTACAGACTTATCCGACCCCAGAAATGACAGGCGGATTATATCTTATCCGCGACAAAGCGTGATTGTGTATCACTGAAAACACACAATATCAACAAGTTGCAAGTTATTTAGTCGGTAAATCAGCATTTGTCGTTTCAATAAATTATCAAAAACTGAGGCGTTCAAGACTGGAGTTATACAAACACCTCTATGCAAATCCCCCATCGGAGTAATTGACTATTTTGCTCAGACAATATCAAATGTTCGCCGGAAATTATATGAGGAGACACAAAATGAACATACCAAATCGTGATGGTGATGGATATCTTGTTGACATGAGTGACTGGACTCCGGAGATTGGCCGGGCGATGGCCGAAGTCGATGGCTACGAGTTGAATGACAAAAAATGGGACCACATCAGCAAAGCCCGCGAATATTTCGAGGAATTCGGTTCTGTCCCGCCCATTCGCAAATTCGCCAAGCACATCGAAGAAGATCAAAAAGAATTGTTCGACCTGTGGATGACAGGACCGATGAAGCCCATCACCAAATACGGCGGCATGCCCAAGCCGACGGGTTGCGTCTAAATTGCCCACTACTCACTTAAATCGAGGAATGAAATGAAGGTCACACCCGACAACGTTAAAGACTACATCCTGCTTGGGCTTGAGTGCGAACATATCCAGGTTGAGGGCGACGGTCGCCATTTCGATGCGGTGATCGTCAGCCCGGCCTTCGAAGGCAAGAGCCTGTTGCAGCAACACAAGCTGGTGTATCAGGTGCTCGGCGACAAGATGGAGAAAATACACGCCTTGTCGATGAAGACCCTCACACCTGCACAATGGACAACATCCGCCTGAACAATTTTAATTTGGAGAAACCGCAACATGAACCAGAACGCTTTAGACAACATCAAACAAACCGTGACCAGCAACCCGGTCGTGCTGTACATGAAAGGTACCCCGCAATTTCCCCAATGCGGATTTTCCGGACGTGCGGCGCAAGTGCTAAAAGCATGCGGCGTAGAAAAATATGTCGCGGTGAATGTTTTTTCAGACCAAGAAGTTTATGACAACCTGCCCTTCTATGCAGACTTCCCCACCTTTCCCCAACTGTACGTCGGCGGAGAATTGATCGGCGGCTCGGACATCATGCTGACACTGTACGAACAGGGCGAATTGCAGAAACTGATCGCCAAAGCAGTCAACCACTAGGCAGACGCTGATTCATTCGTTATGGTTTTTGTAGGCCGGGTTTTAACCAAAGGTGCAAAAACCCCTGCGGGGTAACCTGACGGTCTTTGTTGATTTCGAACGATTTGTCGGGTTAAAACCCGACCTGCAAAAGTCGGATTGGTGATAAATCAACACTTCAGTAACTGTCCCAGACGTTCGACCTCAAGGAAATTCGTAGCCAAAGCCGCGCATAATCGCCACGGCTTTTGGACTTTTCATGAACGCAAGAAAATCGTTGGCGGCTGCCCGATTTTTTGCGCTGGACAGAAGCACCGCACTCTGACGAATCGGCTTGTGCATTTCGGAAGGCACTAACCACCACGATCCCGTCGTTACTTTGCCATTGAGCATCACTTGCGATAGCGCAATGAAAGCCAGCTCGGCATTCTCGGTCGCGGCGAATTGATAGGTCTGCGTGACGTTTTCACCCTTGACCAATTTGCCTTGAATTGCGTTCCACATGAACAATTTTTCCAGTGTCTCCTTCGCTGCCACCCCATAAGGTGCGAGCCTGGGATCCGCGATGGCCAAGCGATTGAAGTTGCCTTTGTTCAACACCGCCGCCTTGTCATCGACAAAATCGGGCTGTGCACTCCACAACACCAACCTGCCCATAGCATAGACGAACCGACTTCCCTCTACCGCCAATCCTTCCTGCAGCAAACGTTTGGGGATCACTTCATCGGCCGAAAGAAACACATCGAACGGAGCCCCGCTTTTGATCTGCGAATAGCACTTGCTGCTGGAGCCAAGGCTCACCTTCAGCGTGTGTCCGCTGTCTTTTTGAAACAACACCGCGACGCGCTCCATGGGTGCGGCGAAATTCGAAGCCACCGCAACGCTAACCTCAGCCGTAAATGCGGCATTCGCCCACACCAATAACAGGCACAGACTTGCGCGTACAAACACTTTCATCTTAATTTTCCTCAAGGGACATCCTGATATTTCGACCGATTCCATGTCCGTTCATCTTAAGAATTCAGCCGGGGGTTTGCAACCTGCTTCCGCCGTTCATTTTCGGGTTGCATGCGCCGGACGGAAAATATTGCATTGCCCAGCATCGGATTCCAGATACGCCCCTTCGATGAGGTCGATGCAATAAGGTACAGCGGGGAACACCGCATTCAGGCAGTCATCGATGGCGGATGGCTTACCGGGCAGATTGATGATGAGACTCTTGCCGCGTATACCTGCGGTTTGACGCGACAAGATCGCAGTCGGCACGAACTTGAGTGATGCAGCACGCATCAATTCGCCAAATCCCGGCATCATCTTCTCGCACACGGCCTCGGTCGCCTCCGGCGTCACATCGCGCAAGGCCGGGCCGGTGCCTCCCGTAGTGACGACCAGCGAACATCCCTCCACATCGCACAACTCGATGAGCGTCTTTTCAATCAAGGCCTGCTCATCGGGAATCACTCGTGTCACCGCTTCCCACGGACTGCTCAACACGCGCGTGAACCAGTCGCGCATCGCGGGACCGCCCTTGTCTTCGTATTCGCCGCGACTGGCGCGGTCTGAGATGGTCACAAAACCGATACGTGCGCTGCTCATCACTACTCCTTGAAATCTGCCAAATCTTGGAATGCAGTGCCATCCAGCAGTTGCACCCTCACCTGTTCACCCGCCGCCAATCCCTGACTAACTGAAGGCACGATCATCAATCCGTCCGCCTTAGCCATCGACGGCAATATCCCGCTACCCTGCGCGCCGGTCGAAGTCGCCACATAACCACCCTCTTCAGTGCGCAGCGTCACGCGCACGAATTCAGTTCGCGAATGTTTGTGCTTCACATCGTGCGTCAATCGCGCCGACACCGTGCGTCTATGCAAACGGGGGCAACCCATCATGCGGCGTAATGCGGGCAACACGAACTGCTCGAAACAGACCATGCTGGAAACTGGATTTCCCGGCAAGCCGAAAATGAAAGTTTTATCAGTCTTACCGAATGCCATCGGATGCCCCGGCTTCATCGCCACGCGCCAAAATTCCATCTGCACGCCCAATGCTTCCAGCGTCGGGCGCACATAGTCATGCACTCCGACCGATGTCCCACCGGAGACCAACAACGCGTCGTACTGCAAACCCGCTTGCAGATGACGGCGCAACTCATCGGGATCGTCGCGTGCGATGCCCAGCAACACGGGCTGGATGCCCAGCGCCTGCACCTGCGCC
>CAZRZH010000114.1:0-8873 GCA_964604485.1 uncultured Sideroxydans sp. | reverse complement strand
GAAGCTGCATAGTGCTTGAGGATTCAGGAGCAAGGATTGAGGATCGAGTTAAAAGCGGTGCAGTGGTTTTACTCAATCCTCGATCCTCGTTCCTCAATCCAATTTGGATTGCGGAGTAAATATATTTTGAAGAGAGATCAGCCATGAGTTTGAAATGCGGAATCGTCGGGCTGCCCAATGTCGGCAAGTCCACTTTGTTCAATGCGCTGACCAAGGCGGGCATCGCGGCGGAGAACTATCCCTTCTGCACCATCGAGCCGAACGTCGGCATCGTCGAAGTGCCCGATCCGCGCATGGCCGAGTTGGCGAAGATCGTCAATCCGCAACGCATGCAACCCGCCATCGTCGAATTCGTCGACATCGCCGGTCTGGTCGCGGGCGCATCCAAAGGTGAAGGCTTGGGCAACCAATTCCTCGCCAACATTCGCGAGACCGATGCCATCGTCAACGTCGTGCGTTGCTTCGACGACGAGAACGTCGTGCACGTCGCAGGCAAAGTCGATCCTCTGTCCGACATCGAAGTCATCCTCACCGAGCTGGCACTGGCTGACATGGCGGTGGTGGAACGCACCATCCAACGCGATGGTAAAAAAGCCAAATCCGGAGACAAAGACGCGATCAAGTTGGTCTCTGTTTTGGAAAAATTATTGCCGCATTTGAACGAGGGCAAACCCGCGCGCACCTTCAATCTGAGCGACGACGACAAGCAACTCATCAAGCCACTGTGCCTGCTCACCATCAAGCCGGCGATGTATGTCGGCAACGTATTGGAAGACGGCTTCGAGAACAACCCGCATTTGGATCGCCTGCGTGAACACGCCGCCAAAGAAGGTGCGCCCGTCGTTGCCCTGTGCGCCAAGATCGAAGCGGAACTGGCCGATCTGGATGATGCGGACAAACTGGAATTTCTTGCCGATCTCGGACTGGATGAACCCGGTTTGAACAAGTTAATCCGCACCGGTTACGATCTGCTCGGACTGCAAACCTACTTCACCGCAGGCGTGAAAGAAGTGCGCGCGTGGACCATCCACAAAGGCGACACCGCACCGCAAGCGGCGGGTGTCATCCATACCGATTTCGAAAAAGGCTTCATCCGGGCGCAGACCATTTCCTTCGCCGACTTCATCGCATTCAAGGGTGAGCACGGCGCAAAAGAAGCGGGCAAGATGCGTGTTGAAGGGAAAGAATATGTCGTGCATGACGGCGACGTGATGAACTTCTTATTCAACGTGTAGCGATTCAAATAAGCGCCGTCATTCCCGCGTAGGCGGGAATCCAGTGCAGTAATTAAAATGCATTTGGTTTTGTCCTGCTTCGCAGGTTTTGTTTGATTACTGGATTCCCGCCTGCGCGGGAATGACGTGGGCTGAAAGAGTCGCTAAAACATTCCACAGCCTGCTTGCCTCCTTCTGTTAAGATGCGCGCCGCAATCTCGTTTCAGTCTAGTGATTGCCGCCGATTCCGGTACGTAGTCCCCACCTCATTCAGCCTCAGACTGGCGTTCTAAATAGGACGACAGGCCGTTTGTATTAAAGAAAGAAACACCATGTCATTTGCATCTCTCGGCTTGTCCGCAGAAATCGTCCGCGCTGTTACCGAGCGTGGTTATACCGAACCCACCCCCATCCAAGCGCAAGCGATCCCCGTCATTTTGAAAGGCGGCGACCTCATGGGCGGCGCGCAGACCGGCACGGGCAAGACCGCCGGTTTCACATTGCCTTTGCTGCAACGTCTCGCGGATAAGCAAGTCGTCGGCAAAGGTCACATCCGCGCATTGGTGCTGACGCCAACGCGCGAACTCGCCGCCCAAGTCGAGGAGAGCGTGCGCCTGTACGGTAAACATCTGCCGCTCAGATCCATGATGATGTTCGGCGGTGTGAACATCAATCCGCAGATCAAACAACTACATGGCCGTGTGGACATCCTGGTGGCGACACCGGGTCGTCTGCTCGATCACTTGCAACAGAAGACGGTGGACTTGTCTCACGTCGAGATCTTGGTGTTGGACGAAGCCGACCGCATGTTAGACATGGGCTTCATCCGCGACATCAAGCGCGTGCTTGCCGTCTTGCCGAAGAAACGCCAGAACCTGTTGTTCTCCGCCACGTTCTCGGACGAGATCAAGTTACTGGCCGATGGCTTGTTGAATAATCCGGCGCTCATCGAAGTGGCGCGCCGCAATCAAACGGCTGAACTCATTGAGCAACGCGTATACCCGGTGGATAGGGAACGCAAACGTGAGTTGTTGACGCATCTCATCAAAGAAAATAATTGGTTCCAAGTGCTGGTGTTCACACGCACCAAACACGGTGCGAACAATCTCGCCGACCATCTGAACAAAAACGACATCCCCGCGATGGCGATCCACGGCAACAAGAGCCAAGCGGCGCGCACGCGTGCGCTGGCAGAATTCAAGACGGCCAAGTTGCAAGTGTTGGTGGCGACCGACATTGCCGCACGCGGAATCGACATCATCGAATTGCCGCACGTGGTGAACTACGAGTTGCCAAACGTACCGGAAGATTACGTGCATCGTATCGGTCGTACTGGCCGCGCGGGTAGTGAAGGGGAAGCGAGTTCGCTGGTGTGTATCGACGAGAAAAAACTGCTGAATGACATTGAGCGTTTGATCAAACGCGAGATTCCGGTGGTGAATGTGCCGGGCTTTGATGTCGATCCGCGTATCAAGGCCGAGCCGATCTTGAACGGTTCGAATCGCGGTCAAGGTGGCGGTGGACGTGGTCAAGGCCAAGGTCGCGGACAGTCGCGTGCCGGTGGCGCAGGTCGCACAGGCGGTGCACCGCGTACAGGTGCCAAACCAGCCGCAGGAGCAGGGCGCGGCCCGGTGCCATCTGGTGCGCAGCATCGTTCCGGTGGGCGCGGTCGTTAATTAGCACGGTTGGATTTTCAAACCGTCATTCCGGCGCAGGCCGGAATTCAGCGCATTTATTTACAATGCAGTTCTCTGGTCTGCTTCGCAGAAAATATTGAATGACTGGATTCCGGCCTGCGCCGGAATGACGTGGCTTGTTTAAAAGGTGATGAGAATGACTACAACAGTAAGCAACGAAGCCGCCATCGCCGCCACCAA
Organism: uncultured Sideroxydans sp.; assembly: GCA_964604485.1. Classification (GTDB taxonomy): domain Bacteria; phylum Pseudomonadota; class Gammaproteobacteria; order Burkholderiales; family Gallionellaceae; genus Sideroxyarcus. The sequence continues at coordinate 5,782 of CAZRZH010000114.1, read as the reverse complement.
ACTGTGGCTGGAGCGTGCGGTAATCGGCCTCAACTTGTGCCCGTTCGCCAAGGGTGTGCACGTCAAAGGACAAATCCGTTATGTGGTGAGTGCCGCGCAGACTCCCGAGGATTTGTTGGAAGATGTGTTGCGCGAATTTGAAGTGTTGGCCGAAGCGAAACGCGAAGACATCGACACCATCCTGCTCATCCATCCGCATGTGTTGACTGATTTTCTCGATTACAACGATTTTCTGGAAGTGGTGGATGCGGCACTGGAAGATGTCGATCTGGCAGGCGAACTACAAGTGGCCAGCATGCATCCACACTATCAATTTGCCGAAACCGAACTGGACGACATCACCAACTTTACCAACCGCTCGCCCTATCCTACCTTGCACATCTTGCGAGAGGAGAGCATTGATGAAGCGGTGGCTTCTTTTCCGGAAGCAGAGACGATCTTCGAAAAGAACATCGAGACCCTGCGCAAACTGGGGCATGCGGGCTGGGATGCGTTGGGGTTGGCGGACGTACAAAAGCGCCAAAAATAAATGCGCCCGTCATTCCCGCGTAGGCGGGAATCCAGTGTTTCTGTTCCATAGGCATTTGGTTTTGTCCTGCTTTGCAGTTTTTGTTTTATTGCTGGATTCCCGCCTGCGCGGGAATGACGGTATCCTTAAGCCATGACCCCACCCAACTACACCGACCTCACTCCCGACCGCGTGCTGAACGCGCTGGAGAGCATCGGCCTGTCTTGTGATGGTCGACTGCTCGCGCTCAACAGCTACGAGAATCGTGTGTACCAAGTCGGCATGGACGAAGGCGCGCCGCTGGTCGCAAAGTTCTACCGTCCCGCACGCTGGAGCGATGCTGCCATTCTGGAAGAACACGCCTTTGTGCAGGAATTGGTCGAGCGAGAGATCCCTGTTGTGCCCGCCGCGCTGATCGATGGCAAGACCTTGCACGCCTTCGACGGATTCCGCTTCTCTGTGTTCGCCAAGCATGGTGGACGCGCGCCTGAATTAGAAAATCGAGATACCTTGGAATGGCTAGGCCGTTTTCTCGGACGCATCCACGCCATCGGAGCACTGCAAGAATTTCAGCATCGTCCCGCGTTGAACATCGCCACCTTCGGTATCGAGCCGCGCGATTTTTTGCTGGCGAACAATTTCATCCCAAGCGACATCGATGCGGCGTATCGCAGCGTGGTGCAACAGGCGTTGGATGGTGTGCGCCACTGTTTCGATAGAGCGGGGGATGTGAAGCCGTTGCGGCTGCACGGCGACTGCCATGCGGGCAATGTGTTGTGGACAGACGATGGTCCGCACTTCGTGGACTTCGACGACAGCCGCATGGGGCCGGCGGTGCAAGACCTGTGGATGCTGCTTTCGGGGGAGCGCGAAGACCGCGTGCGGCAGATGGGCGACGTGCTCGCGGGCTACGAAGATTTCTATGAGTTCGATGCGCGCGAATTACATCTGATTGAAGCGCTGCGCACACTGCGCCTGATTCACTATTCCGCCTGGCTCGCGCGGCGCTGGGACGATATTGCCTTCAAGCATGCCTTCCCCTGGTTCAATACCCAGCGTTATTGGCAGGATAGGATTCTCGAATTGCGCGAACAAATCGCGTTGATGGAGGAGCCGCCGCTGTGGCAGCAGTAGAACAACCCCCTTCCCAACCCTTCCCCCAGAGGGAGAAGGGCTTACTTCCCTCTCCCAACGGGGGAGGGATTGAGGGAGGGGGAGCGCTCTTCATAGAACCATGAAACCTAATTCCACCCTCTGTCCCTGCGGCAACGCCAAACCCTATACCGAATGCTGCGCTCGTTATGTCGAGGGCAACGAACCCGCACCCGATGCCGAAGCCCTCATGCGTTCGCGTTACACCGCTTACGCCCTGCAACGTGAAGACTATCTGATGGCGGCATGGCATGCCTCCACACGACCAGCCTCATTAGATTTGGCTACTGACGTGGCAAGGAAGTGGATAGGGCTAGAAGTGAAGCGCCACGAACAACAGGATGTTGAAAACGCCATTGTCGAGTTCGTGGCGCGCTACAAAGTGAACGGTCGTGCGCAGCGTCTGCACGAGATCAGCCGCTTCGTGCGGGAAGATGGCAGGTGGTTTTATGTGGATGGAGAGTTGGACTGAGGTGGAAGTGGCCGGGCGTTAGCGCGACCTTTCCGCTTATTCCGGTTTCTTTTTGAGCAGGTTCTGCAGATTGGCAAAAGGATTGTGCGTTGCCACAGCCGGGCCGGTTGAGCTTCTATCCCTCACCACTTCATCCATCACACGCGAGTGTTCATTGTCGTGGCAATACAGGCAAAGCAATTCCCAATTGCTGCCATCAAGAGGATTGTTGTCGTGGTTGTGATCCTTGTGATGCACCGTCAATTCGCGCAACCGTTCGCCTGAAAACTCGCGGCCGCAGCGGCCACAAATCCACGGAAATAATTTCAATGCGCGTTCACGATAACCGCTCTCGCGCGCCTCGCGTTGTTTGCGCGCTTCGGCAACCACACGGTCGAGTCGCGCGTGATCGGGAACGGTATGTTTAGGTAGCGTCAATTGAAGATGAACCTGTTCTGAATTTCTGCAAAGGGTGTGCGATTTACACGCTCAATCGTGAAAGCTCGGGGAGACTTATCTGCGCGAGATCGGCTGGTTCAGCAACGGTCCTGCCGCCAATGAACCCAGTGCTTGAGTCACACTATATTGGGCTTGCAGAACGGCGCTTTGTGCGGACTGCGCATCGACTTTTCCGGTTGTTGTGGAATACGGGAAAGAGGCTTGGACGAGTCCGGACGAATTATAGGTTGCCAGTGTTCCCGTTGAGCCGAGCAGTGAAGTCAATCCGGTCGTGGCGTTGGCCGAAGCAGCGTTAGAGAGTGAAGACAGGGTTTCTGAGATTACATTTTGCGTCGCGAGCAGTGCATCCTGCGCCGCTTGGACACGGGTGGGCACCTGCGTTGTCGAGCTGACTTGCGGATAAGAATTCATCAGTCCCGATGCGTTGTAGGTTAAGGCCGTGTTCCGGTTGCTCCCCAACGAAACGAGTGTACTAACGACCGATGACTGGATGGCCGCAGTTTGCAACGCTGCCGCATTCGATCTGGAAATCGCGGAAAGAGCCGTGCTGGTATTCGTGGCGTTACTGCCATTAACGCCTGATGTCGAAACTCCGGAAAGACTTGCCATAATCGCCACCCTGTTGTGCGCTGTGTGATTGAAATCCGTTTGGCCATTTTAACCAAACCCGCCTGGGGATTGCAACAGTATGAATTGGCGGCAATTTATCCGGGCAGAAAGTGTTCTATCTCAATCAAGAATCACTCTTGCTGTGTTGTTGAACTTACGGAATGCACCCTGCGCCAAGTGCAAATGATCCTAAAAACGGCAGTTGTTCACGCGGAGACGCGGAGAACGCGGGGAAATGCAAAGAGATTAGGACTAATGCAATCATCACCCAATTGGTGAAGCGTTATTTTATCCCAGATAGTTCATTAGAAAAAACCCGTCATTCCGGCGAAGGCCGGAATCCAGTTGATTAACAAATCCCCACGCAAGTGGGACAACACCTTAGATTTTGTCTGCTTCGCAGCATGTTTTATCCGCTGGATTCCGGCCTGCGCCGGAATGACGGCCTAATGGATTATTTTGGTTTATGCAACAAGTTGTTTTTACTCCGCGTCTTCGCGTGAGACAGCTTTTTCTAGCATTACCGTGCCACCCTGGCGCACCTGCTTTTGCAGGTCGGATTTATCTGGACCACGGGCCAACGTGTTCACGAGCAGGAAAGATTCGCCAGCTTTGGTGATATAACGCTTCGCGCAACGTTGGCTATTGCAAGCTAAACGTAAAAAATCCATCCGGGGAGAACACCATGCTCGTCACCTTTATCACTGAAGCCTATGCCGACATCACCATGTTTGGCGAACACGCGCTGCCCCTGCTGAAGATGATGGGACACAGCGGAACCGTACCCAGCGCGATCCGCGCGGAAGATGTACCTGTCGCCCTGAACCAGTTGCAAGCAGCGATTGATGCACAAAAAGCAGCCTCACCTGTCGTGAAAAAGCAGGGCGATGAAGTCGTGGTGAGTATGGCGAATCGAAGTTTGCCGCTGATCAACCTGCTGACGGCGGCTGCCAAAGCGGGCAAACATGTCGCATGGAAATAGATAACTTCTTCGTTCTCGCTAAGGCCCGCAAACAATGGCAGATCCCGCCCCCATATTGGCGGTGATTATCGATTGCGACCTATTCGGGTTATACTTTCCGCATCAAAATTTTATCAAGCCAAGCGAGGTGTGTAATGGGCTATGCAGAACTAATCAACAGACTGGAATCACTGCCGCGCGATAAGCAGGCCGAGGTTTTTGATTTTGTCGAATTTCTTGCTGCACGTTGCGGTACTTCAACTAACGAGCCGCTCTCTCACACCGAATGGACGGATGCCGAGTTTTCTGAATTATCCATGCGTCAAGCCCTGCGCGGCATGGAAGAGGAGACTGTCACCTACACGCGTGCTGATTTGCGGGAACAATGGCAATGAAACGGGCGGGACAAATCGTTCTCACGCCTTTCCCCTACACCGATCTTTCCGCCACCAAATTGCGCCCCGTGCTGATGTTGCGGCAAGCCTCCCATTTTGATGACTGGCTGGTGTGCATGGTGTCCTCACAAGTGCAACAGGCCGAAACTAATTTTGATGAAATTATTTCATCAACTGATTCCGATTTCGCCGACTCTGGCTTGAAGATGCCAAGCGTGTTACGGCTATCGCGTCTGGCTGTGCTGGACGGATCGCTATTACTTGGTTCTATCGGGGCGATTAGCGAAGAACGCCTAGGGAATGTACGGCAGCGGCTAGCGAAATGGGTGGCGTCTGAGAGTTGATTTGTTGAGCTGCTTGCCGCATAACTTGTGCGTGGCGGCAAAATAAAGTGCCACTACCATTTGATGCAGGAGCAATGCGTGATTGCAAGACCCCGTGATCTCTTAAAGCTAAGTGGCTGCGCGCTTTTGCGCTGCCCCGCTTGAACGAGGGGTTAGGCTAGACGAAGATTCCACAAGTCGCCCGGACACAAATTTGTGCAGCACGCTTGCTATCAACGTCTGGTAGGGCAAGCCCTCTTCAAGCGCTCTTGCTTGAATATCCATCAAGTCGGGTGTGGAAATGCGGATATTGACCCGCTTTTCTTTGAGAAACGTGGCTGACGCAGCAGCTTTGAATTTGGCCATCTTGGCTTTTGTAGGCGACGTAGACTTTAATTCACCCTTCTCATAAGCGGTCAAAATATCTTGCTCAAACGCATCAAGTTTTTTCATTTTGGTTACTCCTTAGCAAATAGCCTCTCGTTGCTTTTCGACTTGGAATCACTGTTTTCAGAAAGTAGTAATCTGGTTCCTCAACGTAAGGCACCAAGTAAACATAACGATCAAGTGTCACAACAAAAACAGACTGATTTGGATATTTTTCCGCGTTAGGATGGCGCAATACATCTAGCAATCCATCGGCCTCAATTGCCAGCACAATTTCTTCGAACGAAATACACCGTTCAATTTTTAACGCCTCGTTTATATCGTGTTTCCAGCGAAAAGGTTTCATGCGATGGAATTTAACTTGATGTGTGCCTATTGTCACCTATCGGGTGGAGTGAAAGGAAGAGCCGAGTTGAATGCGACGCTAAAATTTAATGTGACTCAGCCCCAATGATGATTATCTGTTGGTGCAAGACCTGACCCAATACTGTTCGGTTAGGTTGATTTCGGTTACACTTTAGTCATCACCCCCAACGG
>CAZRZH010000113.1:0-8992 GCA_964604485.1 uncultured Sideroxydans sp. | reverse complement strand
TATACAAAGGCAAGAATATCCACCAAGTATTGGACATGACGGTGGAACAGGCGCATGAATTTTTCTCCGCCGTGCCCATCCTCGCGCGAAAGCTGCAAACCCTGCTCGATGTGGGTTTGGGTTACATCACGCTGGGGCAAAGCGCCACCACACTTTCGGGCGGTGAAGCGCAACGTGTAAAGTTGTCTTTGGAACTTTCCAAACGCGATACCGGCAGAACGCTATACATTTTGGATGAACCGACCACCGGTTTGCATTTCCACGATATCGCGCTACTGCTCAAAGTCATCCACAAGTTGCGTGACCAGGGAAATACCGTGGTGGTCATCGAGCACAATCTGGATGTGATCAAGACGGCTGATTGGGTCATCGACCTCGGGCCGGAAGGTGGCGATGGCGGAGGTCGCATTGTGGCGCAGGGTTCGCCCAGGGACATCGCGCATAATCCGCACAGTGTGACGGGTCCGTATCTGAAAAAGTTACTGGAGAAATAATGAAACGACTCCTGCTTGTTCTGTGTATTTTTCCAACGCTGCCGTTACAAGCAGCGGATTTTGATGTGCCTGAGTTGCTTGCCTCCCATAATCACTGGCGCGCAACCGTTGGCGTTCCGCCTTTGACATACTCGACCGAACTGGCAGCCTCCTCTCAACGCTGGGCGAATCAACTCAAGCAAACCAATCAATGCAAAATGAAGCACAGCCAGTCGAATGGAGCCTACGGAGAGAACTTGTATTGGGCCAGCGCCGTGTTATGGTCCGACGGCAAACACGAACTGCAGAAGGTATTTGCGTCCAAAGTCGTCGCTGATTGGGCAAGTGAGCGCACTGATTATGACTACCAACTCAATACTTGCACTCCCGGCAAGATGTGCGGTCATTACACTCAAGTGGTTTGGCACAGCACAACAGCGGTGGGTTGCGCCATCGCAATCTGCGAGAACACGAAGGAACAAGTGTGGGTCTGCCAGTATCAACCAGCCGGAAATTGGGTAGGCGAAAAGCCGTATTGAGTTTGGAAGCGGTCCTCAGCTAACTCTAGTAATAAATAAGTTCCACCAATGAAAAAGGCCGGATTGAATCCGGCCTTTTTCATTTTTTCAGCAGATGAATAACTTACTCGCCTGCAACTTCTACCGGTTGTGCATCGGCTGGACGATCAAGCAATTCGACCAATGCCATCGGGGCATTGTCGCCCTTGCGGAAACCGAACTTGAGGATACGCGAGTAACCGCCGTTACGCGCAGCATAGCGTGGCCCGAGTTCGTCAAACAGTTTGGTAACGATGTCACGGTCGCGCAGGCGGGCAAAAGCCAAACGGCGATTGGCCAAGCTTGGATTCTTGCCCAGCGTCAGGATAGGTTCGGCGACGCGGCGCAGTTCCTTGGCCTTGGGCAGTGTGGTCTTGATGACTTCGTGACGCAGCAGCGAAACAGTCATGTTGCGCAACATCGCCAAACGGTGACTACTGCTGCGGTTGAGTTTTCTAAGTCCTAAACGGTGACGCATGATTTTCCTCTCGTGCTTTCAAACTTGGCATGTGCCAAGCGAGCTTATTTTTCGGACACTGCTGCCCAGTTGTCCAGCTTCATCCCAAGCGACAGGCTATGTTCGGCCAACACTTGTTTGATCTCGTTGAGCGATTTGCGACCCAGATTCGGGGTGCGCAACAGATCGGCTTCGGTGTATTGAATCAGATCGCCGATGTAATGGATGCTCTGTGCTTTGAGGCAGTTCGAAGAACGCGGAGTCAACTCCAGATCATCGACCGGACGCAGCAACATCGGGTCGACTTTCGGTGCTTGCGGTTTCTCGACCGGAGCAGGCGTGCCTTCAAGCGCGGCAAAAACGGAGAACTGTTCGACCAGAATACGTGCCGCATTGCGAATCGATTCTTCAGGATCGATGGCGCTGTTCGTCTCAATATCCAGAATCAGTTTATCCAAATCGGTACGCTGTTCGACGCGCGCACTTTCCACCGCATAACTGACACGCGAGATCGGGCTGAACGAAGCATCCAGAGCGATGTGTCCTACAGGACGTGTCGCACCGGGTTGTTGGCGCGAGATAGCGGAAACGTATCCGCGACCTTGTTCGACCTTCATTTCGATCTCAAGCTTGCCGCCCGCAGTCAGGTGTGCAATTACATGGCCGGGGTTAACCACTTCGGTATCGGCATCAACTTCGATGTCGGCAGCAGTAACCACGCCGGCGCCTGATTTTTTCAAGTGCAGGGTTGCTTCACGGCCACCGTGCAACTTCAGCACCAGACCTTTAAGGTTCAGCAAGATTTCCACGACGTCTTCTTGCACGCCGTCGATCGAAGAATATTCATGCAACACGCCGGCGATCTTGACTTCTGTAACGGCATAACCGGGCATGGAAGACAAAAGGATGCGGCGCAGCGCATTACCCAGCGTATGTCCATAACCGCGCTCGAACGGCTCCATCACCACGCGTGCCTGAGTGGCGGAGACGCGCTGCACATCGATGATGCGGGGCTTCAACAAATTATTGTTAGGCATTTACTACTCCGCGTTGATTACTTGGAATACAACTCGACCACGAGATGCTCGTTGATCGTTGCTGGCAATTCAGAGCGTTGTGGAACGGCTTTGAATGTACCCTTGAATGCTTTGGCATCGACTTCGAGCCATTCCGGAAAGCCGCGCTGCACGGCAGCTTCGACGGCCGCCTTCAAACGCAATTGGCTTTTGGAAGCCTCGGCAACTTCAACCACGTCACCCGGGCGAACATGGAATGACGGGATGTTGACGCGCTTGCCATTCACCAGAATGCCGTTGTGGCGCACTGTCTGGCGCGCCTCGGCACGAGAACCGCCAAAGCCCATGCGGAAGGAAACATTATCCAAACGCGATTCCAGCAGTTGCAGCAGTGTTTCACCGGTAATGCCGCGAGATTGCTCTGCGCGCTTGTAGGTCAAACGGAACTGGCCTTCCAACAGGCCGTAGATACGACGCAGTTTTTGCTTTTCGCGCAATTGACCGCCATATTCAGACTGACGTTGATTCTTTTTCTGACCGTGCTGACCCGGACCGTAGGCACGGCGCTCTACCGAGCATTTGTCGGTAAAACATTTTTCTGCCTTGAGGAACAGCTTCTCGCCTTCGCGACGGCACTGACGGCACTTTGCATCAAGATTTCTAGCCAAGATCTATGCTCCTTAGATACGACGCTTTTTCGGAGGACGGCAACCGTTGTGCGGTACCGGCGTAATGTCCGAAATGCTGGTGATTTTAAAACCTGCGGCATTCAGTGCGCGCACTGCGGATTCGCGACCTGGCCCCGGGCCTTTGATGCGCACTTCCAAATTTTTAACTCCGCACTCAACTGCAGACTTGCCAGCCGTCTCGGCGGCGATCTGCGCGGCGAACGGCGTGCTCTTGCGTGAGCCCTTGAAACCGTTACCGCCACTGGTTGACCATGCCAAAGTATTTCCCTGGCGGTCCGTGATGGTCACGATGGTGTTGTTGAAGGAAGCGTGAACGTGCGCGATACCTTCAGCCACGTTCTTCTTTACTTTTTTACGCACTTTCGTGCTTGGCTTTACCATGTTTGCTGTCCTCTACTAAATTACTTCTTGGCGCCGGCGATAGATTTGCGCGGACCTTTGCGTGTGCGTGCATTGGTGCGCGTACGCTGACCACGGCACGGCAGACCGCGGCGATGACGCAGGCCGCGATAGCAGCCCAAGTCCATCAGACGCTTGATGTTCATGGATATTTCGCGGCGAAGATCGCCTTCCACCGTGAACTTCGCGACTTGGTCGCGCAGTTTTTCCATCTCGGTGTCGCTGACATCCTTGATCTTGGTTGAAGTTGTGACGCCCGCTGCGGCACAAATTTGCTGTGCACGTGTACGGCCGATGCCATAAATGGCAGTCAACGCGATTACAGCGTGTTGATGGTTTGGAATGTTTACACCGGCAATACGAGCCATGCAGCTACCCTATCGTTCAAAAGTTGCGAATTCTATCATCCAGAGTTGATTTGTCTCAATCAACCTTGGCGCTGTTTGTGGCGTGGATCACTGCTGCAAATCACACGTACCACTCTGTTGCGACGCACGATCTTGCAATTGCGGCACACTTTTTTCACGGATGCTTGGACTTTCATTTCTTTCTCCTTGCTACTTTCAACTTAATTTGCTTACTTTGCGCGGAACACGATGCGCGCTTTGCTCAAATCGTAAGGCGAAACCTCAACGGTTACCTTGTCACCCGGCAGTATTCTGATGTAGTGCATCCGCATCTTGCCGGAGATATGTCCAAGCACTACAAACCCATTTTCCAACTTCACTCTAAAAGTCGCATTTGGGAGGGACTCTTCAACCTCACCCTGCATCTGGATGACGTCTTCTTTCGCCATCAGCGCACCAAGCCAGCCTTAAAATTCGCTTTTTTCAACAAGCTCTCATATTGGTGCGTCATCAGGTAGGACTGTACCTGAGCCATAAAATCCATAGTCACCACAACCAAAATCAGTAGCGATGTACCGCCGAAGTAGAATGGCACATTCCATTTCACTACCAAGAATTCCGGTAACAGACAGACCAAAGTTATATAAACCGCGCCAATCAGAGTCAGGCGCAACATAATCTTCTCGACATACTTTGCAGTCTGATCCCCCGGTCTAATACCGGGAAGGAACGCACCACTCTTCTTTAAATTATCCGCCGTCTCTTTCGGGCTAAACACCAGCGCCGTGTAGAAGAAGCAGAAGAACACAATCGCTGCCGCATAAAACAGCACATAGATCGGCTGCCCGGGAGACAATTTTTCACTTACATCCTTCAACCAGTTCATGCCTTCGCCTGAACCAAACCAGCCCGCCATTGTTGCCGGGAAGAGAATGATGCTCGATGCGAAGATTGGCGGAATGACACCGGCCATATTTAACTTGAGCGGCAGATGTGAACTTTGTCCACCATAAACTTTGTTACCTACCTGGCGTTTGGCGTAGTTGACCAGAATTTTGCGCTGTCCCCGTTCCACAAAGACAACCAATGCGGTCACCAGAATTGCGCCAATAAACAGTGCCAAAACCAACGGGATAGAGAACGCACCCGTTCTTGCCATTTCCAAAGTATTGCCAATCGCGCTGGGCAAACCGGCCGCGATACCCGCGAAGATGATCAGTGAAATACCATTTCCCAATCCACGTTCGGTGATTTGTTCACCCAACCACATCAGGAACATCGTTCCCGTCACCAGCGTCACGACGGTAGTCAACTGGAACATTGCACCCGGATGCAACACCAATCCCGCCTGAGACTGCAACGCTACAGAAATACCGAACGCCTGAAACAAGGCGAGAACCAAAGTGCCATAACGCGTGTACTGCGTAATCTTGCGACGCCCCGCTTCGCCTTCTTTCTTCAGCTGTTCAAGATGCGGCACAGCTATTGCTGCCAACTGCATGATGATCGAAGCTGAGATGTACGGCATGATGCCCAGCGCGAGAATGGTAAAGCGCTCCAGCGCGCCGCCCGAGAACATGTTGAACATGCCCAAGATGCCACCTTTTTGCGACTTGAACAGATCCGCCAATACGTTTGGATCAATTCCTGGTACGGGTATGTGGGCACCGATGCGATATACGATCAGAGCCAGCAACAAGAACCAGAGGCGCTGTCCCAGATCACCGTATTTACCTTTACTCACAACTTTGGCCACAGGCTATCCTTACTCAGCGATGTTGCCGCCGGCAGCTTCCACTGCAGCACGCGCGCCCTTGGTCAATTGCAGGCCCTGCAATTTAACTGCGCGCTTGATTTCACCCGCCAACACCACCTTGACAGTCAAGGTCCAAGCCGGAACAACGCCCGCTTGTTTTAGTGCCAGCAGGTCTATGGTTTCAACCGGCATCTTTTCAAGATCAGACAAACGTACCTGGGCTGTATCGTAACGCGTCAGTGACACGAAGCCACGCTTCGGCAGACGGCGTTGCAGCGGCATTTGACCACCCTCGAAGCCCACTTTGTGGAAACCACCGGAGCGGGACTTCTGTCCTTTGTGACCGCGACCGGCCGTTTTGCCCAAGCCGGAACCGATGCCGCGTCCTACGCGACGCTTCACATGTTTGGAACCTTCAGCAGGTTTAATTTGATTGAGTTGCATTTATGCCTCGCACTTGACCAGGTAATACACTTTGTTAATCATGCCACGCACCGCCGGCGTGTCTTCCAACATCACCGTGTGATTGATACGACGCAGACCGAGTCCGCGCACGGTGGCACGGTGAGATTGCTTGGTTCCGTTGATGCTTTTAACCAGCGTCACTTTCAATGTTTTTGCTTGTGCCATGATTTACCCCGTGATCTCTTCAACGCTCTTGCCGCGTTTGGCTGCGATTTCGGAAGGCGAATTAAGCGCTTGCAAACCGTTCAGAGTGGCACGTACGACATTGTATGGATTGCTGGAACCAATACACTTGGCCAGTACGTTACGAACTCCTGCCGCTTCAAACACGGCGCGCATCGCACCTCCGGCAATAATTCCGGTACCTTCGGAAGCCGGCAACATTACGACCTTGGCAGCGCCGTGACGTCCGATAACGGGGTGGTGCAAAGTACCTTCTCTCAGGTTGACCTTGACCAGTTTGCGGCGGCATTCTTCCATCGCTTTTTGCACGGCAACCGGCACTTCCTTGGATTTGCCCTTGCCCATGCCAACGCGTCCATCACCGTCACCCACCACCGTGAGAGCGGCAAATCCCATGATGCGTCCCCCCTTCACCACTTTGGTGACGCGGTTGACGTGGATCATTTTTTCGATGAGTCCATCGCCTTTGTCTTCTTGTTGCTGATTCTTGCCTTGTTGAGCTTTAGCCATGATGCACCCCGAATTAGAATTTCAAGCCATGTTCGCGCGCGGCATCCGCCAGCGCCTTGATGCGACCATGGTACTTGTAACCGGAACGGTCGAATGCAACGGCCGTTACGCCCGCGCTCTTGGCTTTTTCCGCAATACGCTGACCGACTAATGCAGCCGCAGCCGCGTTGCCGCCGTTACCCACGCTCTTGCGTACTTCCGCTTCCAGCGTTGAGGCGCTTGCCAGCACCTTCCCGCCATCGGCGGAAATCACCTGCGCATAAATGTGCAGATTGGTGCGATGTACCGCCAGACGGATTGTCTTTTGTTCAGCAATTTTTGCACGTGTCTTGCGTGATCTGCGCTGACGCGCTTCGTTCTTGTTCAACATATCAACCTCGATTATTTCTTCTTGGTTTCTTTGAGGATTACCACCTCGTCGGAATATCGAACACCTTTGCCTTTGTATGGCTCTGGTGCACGGTACGCACGAATCTCGGAGGCAACTTGACCTACTTGCTGTCTGTCTGAGCCAGTCAGCACGATCTCGGTCTGGGTCGGCGTGGCCACCTTCACACCCTTGGGCATCTTGTGCACTACCGGATGTGAAAAGCCGAGCGTCAGATTCAGAGATTCGCCGGCAGCTTGCGCACGGTAACCCACCCCAACCAACGTTAGCTTGCGTTCGAAACCTTTGCTTACACCGGTAACCATATTGGCAAGCAAGGCACGAATCGTTCCGGATTGGGCATCAGCCTGGGCTGAATCATTTGTTGCCTTGAACAGCAACGAATCACCCTCACGCACGACAGACACATCACCTTTTAATGCCTGGGTCAGAGTCCCCAAAGGACCCTTTACAGAAATCGAATCAGGCGCAACCGTCACCTCAACACCTGCCGGGACGATCACTGGATTTTTAGCAACTCTTGACATGTTCCCTCCTTAAGCGACGATGCACAGCACTTCGCCACCGATACCATTGGCGCGCGCATTGCGATCGGTCATCAGACCTTTGGAGGTGGAAACGATCGCGATACCCAGACCGTTCATCACACGCGGGATATCTTCGCTCCCCTTGTATACGCGCAGACCCGGACGACTTACGCGCTGAATCTTTTCGATCACGGGACGATCGGCGTAATACTTAAGGCCGATCTCAAGCATTGGCTTGCCTTCGTTGGCGATAACCTTGAAGCCATCAACATAACCTTCGTCTTGCAACACCTTGGCAATAGCCACCTTGATCTTTGATGAAGGCATAGCCACCGTTACTTTTTCCGCCATTTGCGCGTTACGTATACGCGTCAACATATCGGAGATAGGATCACTCATACTCATAAATTCACCCTTACCAGCTGGCCTTAACTACGCCTGGAATTTCGCCGCGCATCGCGTATTCACGCAACTTAGTGCGCCCCAAACCGAACTTGCTAAACACGCCGCGCGGACGACCGGTCAGCGCGCAGCGATTACGCAAACGCACCGGGCTGGAATTGCGCGGCAATGCCTGAAGCTTCTGACGTGCCGCAAAGCGATCTTCTTCGCTCAACGACACATTGGTCACAATTGCCATCAACGCGGCACGCTTTGCAGCATATTTCTTAACCGTGTCGCGGCGTTTAATTTCGCGATTTATTACAGCAACCTTTGCCATATCACCCTCAGTTCTTCAATGGGAATTTGAATGCCAACAACAGAGCCTTGGCTTCTTCGTCACTTTTCGCCGTCGTCGTGATCGTGATGTTCATACCGCGCAGCGCGTCGATCTTGTCATATTCGATCTCGGGGAAAATGATCTGTTCCTTGATGCCCATGTTGTAGTTACCACGACCATCAAAAGCCTTGCCTGAGATGCCGCGGAAGTCACGGATTCGGGGAATGGCCACAGTTACCAAGCGATCCAGGAATTCGTACATACGCTCACGGCGCAAAGTGACTTTGCAGCCAACCGGATAGTTTTCACGAATCTTGAATCCGGCAATCGATTTTTTGGATTTCGTCACAACCGGTTTTTGGCCTGCGATTTTCTGCATGTCACCTACCGCATGATCCATTACTTTCTTGTCCGCCACGGCCTCACACACACCCATGTTAAGGGTGATTTTCTGGATGCGAGTCACTTCCATCACCGATGCGTATCCGAATTGATTAATCAGCA
>CAZRZH010000112.1:0-9004 GCA_964604485.1 uncultured Sideroxydans sp. | reverse complement strand
ACATAATCAACGACTTTGCATAATCGGCCTTATGGAAAGCTTTGCATAAGGCCGATTTTCGGACACCGTCCGCCAGTCCGTCGCGGCTAATTCCGATTACCCATCGGTATGTTTCGTTGAGGAGAATCAACACGCGGACTCTTGCAGTTATGCACCGATGTGGATTTATCGGTGCACCAATAACGGTCGTTGGCGTTTCGAACAAACGCAACGTCACGCAGCAAAAATTCTCTATCTCAATGAATAATAGGAAAGAAATATATATTTGAATTGCTGGCACGACTGTTGCTGATGTAACGGGCATCAACGGGCCAACGGCGGTTCGGAGAATTGCAACACAGGACAAAGGCGTCCCACTGCGTATATCGCGGTCGGACGCTTTTTCATTTTGTAATTTTGATGCGCAGATTTTTTAAGGAGAGCAGTGATGAGTGACTCGAAGTTGGTAATGACTGGCAGCGACAAACCTGCCGTAGTCGGGGCTGGCACACTTGAACTAAATAGCCGGAGGGAATTTATGAAACAGGCAGGAGCTTTACTCGGCGCAGCCGGGATTATGTCCATGGTACCGATGAGCACCAGGGCTGCCGCCTATGCAGGCGGTTCCGACGCGCCCGAAATCAAGGAGATCAACGTGGGCTTCATCCCTCTGACCGATTGCGCCTCGGTGGTACTCGCTTCGGTGATGAAGTTCGACGAGAAATACGGCATCAAGATCAACCTCTCCAAAGAAGCCTCTTGGGCCGCCGTGCGCGACAAGCTGGTGAATGGCGAGCTGCATGCGGCGCATGTGCTGTACGGTCTGGTCTACGGCGTACAGCTCGGCATCGGCGGCCAGAAGAAAGATATGTCCATCTTGATGACCCTGAACAACAACGGTCAGGCCATCACGCTTTCCAACCAGCTCAAGGACAAGGGCGCGACCACCGGTGCCACGCTGAAGAAGCTGGTCGATAGCGAAAAGCGCGATTACACCTTTGCCCAGACTTTCCCCACCGGCACGCACGCCATGTGGCTGTATTACTGGCTGGCCAGCTACGACATCAATCCGCTCACCGATGTAAAGACCATCACCGTACCGCCGCCGCAAATGGTAGCCAATATGCGCGTCGGCAATATGGATGGGTTCTGCGTGGGCGAGCCGTGGAACAACCGCGCCATCTACGACAAAATCGGATTTACTGCGGCGACCACGCAGGACATCTGGAAGGACCATCCCGAGAAAGTACTGGGTTGCACTGCTGAATTCGCGCAGAAATATCCCAACACCGCGCGCGCCTTGATCATGGCGGTGCTGGAAGCCTCCAAATACATCGACGACATGGCCAACCGCCGCAAGGTGGCCGAGATCATCGCCGACAAGTCCTACGTGAACTGCCCTGTGGATGTCATCGACCAGCGTCTGGAAGGCAAATATGAAGACGGCTTGGGCAAGAAATGGAACGATCCGAACTACATGAAATTCTGCAATGACGGCGCGGTGAATTTCCCTTACCTGTCGGACGGCATGTGGTTCCTGACGCAGCACAAACGCTGGGACTTGCTCAAGGAAGATCCGGATTATCTGGCCGTCGCCAAGCAGATCAACCAGATTGATCTGTATAAACAGGCGGCATCCCAGGTCAAAGTGGCTGTGCCCAAAAATGTCATGCGCACTTCCAAGCTGATCGACGGCACGGTGTGGGACGGTAAAGATCCGAAGAAATACGCGGCCAGTTTTAAAGTGAGGGCATGATGAAAATCCGGCAATATTTCGCAGAGCATCTGTTTCCGCCTCTAATCGGGATTGGATTATTCATCCTGCTTTGGTCCATGCTGGCACAGAACAGCGAAGCATTGCCGGGGCCGCTCAAGACGTGGGACTCGGCGGTGGTGCTGTTCAGCGACCCGTTTTATGAGAAGACGCCGAACGACCAGGGCATCGGTTGGAACATCCTGATGTCACTGGGGCGTGTCGGCATCGGTTTCGGACTGGCCGCGCTGATCGGCATCCCGCTGGGTTTCATGATCGGGCGCTTCAACTTCCTCAACAAGATGACATCACCCATCGTGAGTATGCTGAGGCCGGTTTCACCGCTGGCCTGGCTGCCCATCGGACTGCTGGTTTTCCAGGCGGCTAATCCCGCCGCGATCTGGGTCATTTTCATCTCCAGCATCTGGCCGATGATCATCAACACCGCCGTGGGGGTGCGCCAATTGCCGCAGGATTATTTGAATGTGGCGCGCGTGCTTAACCTGTCCGAGTGGAAAGTGTTCACCAAAATTTTGTTCCCCGCGACGCTGCCTTACATGCTCACCGGTATCCGCCTGGCCATCGGCACGGCGTGGCTGGTGATCGTTGCGGCAGAAATGCTAACCGGCGGTGTGGGTATCGGATTCTGGGTGTGGGACGAATGGAACAACCTGAACGTCGAGCACATCATCATCGCCATTTTCGTCGTGGGCATCGTCGGGCTGCTGTTGGAAATGCTGCTGGTGCAGATCGCCAATCGCTTCAGATATTGAGAGAACACCATGAAAAAATATGTGCTGGTTGAAAATGTGCAGATGTCGTTCGACACCAAACAGGGCGAGTTCGTCGCGCTCAAAGACATCAACCTCAAAATCGCCCGGGGTGAATTCATCACCCTGATCGGGCACTCGGGTTGCGGCAAATCCACCTTGCTCAATCTGATCGCCGGATTACTTTTGCCCACAGAGGGAATCATGCTGTGCGCGGAACGCGAGATCGCCGGGCCGGGGCCGGATCGCGGCGTGGTGTTCCAGAACCATTCGCTGCTGCCCTGGCTGACGTGTTTCGACAATGTGCATCTCGCGGTTGAACGCGTTTTCGGCAAAACTGAAACCCGGCAACAGTTGGATCAGCGCACGCACGAAGCATTGGCACTGGTGCATCTGACCCATGCCGGGCAAAAATATCCGCATGAAATTTCCGGCGGCATGAAACAACGCGTCGGTATCGCCCGCGCTTTGTCCATGCAGCCGAAAGTATTGTTGATGGACGAACCTTTCGGCGCGCTGGACGCACTGACCCGCGCGCATTTGCAGGACGAACTGATGAAAATCGTCGCCGCGACGAACAGCACGGTGGTGATGGTCACGCACGATGTGGACGAGGCCGTGCTGCTGTCCGACCGCATCGTGATGATGACCAACGGCCCGGCGGCAACGATCGGCGAAATCCTCAGTGTTGATTTGCCCAAGCCGCGCGACCGCGTGGCTCTGGCCAACGACACGCACTACCACGCGCTGCGCGGTGCAGTACTGGAATTTTTGTATCAGAAGCAGGCAAAGAAAGCGGCGTAATGAGCATTTGTAGGTCGGGATTTATCCCGACATGTCGGGTTGAAACCCGACCTACGTTCTAATGAAACATTGGGAATGATGATGATAAAAAATAAAACGCGACTGGTTGTGATCGGCAACGGTATGGCGGGCATACGCACCCTTGAAGAGTTGCTCAAGATGTCGCCGCATGAATATGAGATCACGGTGTTCGGCGCGGAACCGCAGCCGAATTACAACCGTATTCTGCTGTCACCGGTGTTGTCGGGCGAGATGAATTTTCAGGAAACCGTGCTCAACGACTGGAGCTGGTATGAGAAAAATAACATCACCCTGCATGCCGGAAAAACGGTCGCGAAAATCGACCGGCTGCGCTGTGTGGTGGAAACTGAAGACGGGCTGGTTGTGCCTTACGACCGCCTGCTGATTGCCACCGGATCCAATCCCATCATGTTGCCGATACCGGGCATCAATCTGCCCGGAGTGATTGGCTATCGCAGCATCGACGATGTGGAAAAAATGCTGGCCGCAGCCAAAACCGGGAAACATGCAGTCGTCATCGGCGGCGGTCTGCTCGGGCTGGAAGCCGCAAATGGTTTGTCTTTGCAAGGCATGCAAGTGTCCGTGGTGCATTTGTGCGACTGGCCGATGGAGCGCCAGCTGGACAAGGTCGGCGGCGGACTGTTGAAGGACGCGCTGGAAAAACGCGGCCTGAAGTTTTATTTGGCGCGCCAGACAGAATGTATTCTCGGCACAGACAAAGTGAGTGGATTGCGTTTCAAGGATGGCGAAGAAATCGCCGCCGATCTGGTGGTGATGGCAGCCGGTATCCGCCCCAACATCGCTTTGGCCAAGTCCGCAAAAATTCATTGCGAACGTGGCATCGTGGTGAATGACACGATGCAAACCTACGACCCGAAAATTTATTCCGTGGGCGAATGTGTGCAGCATCGCGGGCAAACTTACGGCCTGGTTGCCCCCCTGTTCGAACAGGCCAAAGTGGCCGCCAATCATTTGGCTGAATACGGGCGCATGCGTTACGAAGGTTCTTCGGTTTCCACCAAACTCAAGGTGACCGGCATCGATTTATTTTCGGCGGGTGACTTTAATGCCGGGCCGCTGGATGAGGAATTGCTGCTGCAGGATTCGGCGCGCGGTGTGTACAAAAAACTGGTGCTGCGCGACAACAAATTGCGCGGCGCGGTGATGTACGGCGATACAGTGGACGGGCCGTGGTATTTCCAGATGATGCGCGACGGAACCGACATCACGGAAATGCGCGAGCACATTTTGTTCGGCCAGGCGCATCTGGGTGATGCCGGTCACGGGGGCGCAACGGGTGTGGCGAATATGCCGGACAGCGCCGAGATATGCGGCTGCAACGGCGTATGCAAGGGCACCATCGTAAAAACGATCGTCGAGAAAAAACTCTTCACCCTGGGCGAGGTGCGCGCCCATACCAAAGCCTCCGCCTCGTGCGGCTCATGCACCGGATTGGTGGAAGCATTGCTGGCGAATACGCTGGGCGGAGACTATTCCGCAAAGCCCAGCAAACAGGCAATCTGCGCCTGCACGGAAGCTGCGCATCATGACGTGCAACAAGCGATTCGTGATGCCGCGCTGAAGTCCGTGGCGGAGGTGATGTCTGCTCTGGAATGGAAAACAAAAGACGGCTGCCACGTTTGCCGGCCCGCGCTTAATTATTATTTGACGGCTGCCTGGCCGGGTGAATATCAGGACGACAGCCGCTCGCGTTTCATCAACGAACGCGTGCATGCCAACATCCAAAAAGACGGCACGTATTCGGTGATCCCGCGTATCTGGGGCGGCGTCACCTCACCCTCCGAATTGCGTGCAATCGCCGAAATCGCCGAACGCAACAACGTGCCCACCGTCCACATTACCGGTGGACAACGCATCGGTTTATACGGCATCAGCAAAGAAAATTTACCCAAGATGTGGGGCGAGCTGGTCGAGGCAGGTTTTGTCTCCGGCCATGCTTACGGCAAGTCGCTGCGCACGGTGAAGACCTGTGTGGGTTCCGAGTGGTGCCGCTTCGGCACGCAGGATTCAACCGGATTGGGCATTCAGGTCGAGAAAATGACCTGGGGTTCGTGGACGCCGCACAAATTCAAGATCGCTGTGTCGGGCTGCCCGCGCAATTGTGCCGAAGCCACCATCAAAGATTTCGGCGTGGTGTGTGTGGACTCGGGGTACGAGTTACATGTGGGCGGCAACGGCGGCATCAAAGTGCGCGTCACCGATTTTCTGTGCAAGGTTGGCACCGAGGCTGAAGTCTTGGAATATTGCGGCGCATTCATGCAACTTTACCGCGAGCAGGCGCAATACATGGATCGCACCGCCCCGTGGATAGAGCGGGTCGGGCTGGCCCATATCAAAAAACATATCGTCGAAGATGCGGCAGGCCGTACCGCGTTGTACGCACGTTTCCTGGAATCGCAACGTTATTCACAGGATGACCCGTGGAAGGAACGCGCCGAGGGCAAAGATGCGCACGAGTATGTTGCGTTGGCAACAATTGCGTAGGTCGGAATTTATTCCGATAGGGTTGGCAAATCGAAGAACCGTCGGGTTGAAACCCGACCTACAGAGGCAAAGGAAACACAATGGACTGGATACAAGTTGGCACACTGGAAGACATCCCGCGTCAGGGCTCGCGCATCGTTCACACGGAATCGGGCGAGATCGCTTTGTTTCGCAATGTGGACGATTTGGTGTTCGCACTCAACAACCGCTGCCCGCACAAAGGCGGCCCGCTGGCACAGGGCATCGTGCATGGCAAGCGCGTCACCTGCCCGTTGCATAGCTGGGTGATCGATTTGGAAAGCGGTGCAGCCGTTGCACCGGATGCGGGCTGCGCACACCGGCATGAAGTGCGCAATGCGCAGGGCGTGTTGTTTCTGGAAGTCAAGGCCGGGGTATGCAAGAAGTAAATGTGCCGCCCTCCGTCCGCAGCACCTGTCCGTATTGCGGTGTCGGGTGCGGGGTGGTGGTGGATGTCACGGCACAGGGCGTGCGCGTAGTTGGCGACAAGCAACATCCGGCCAACTTGGGCAGGCTGTGTTCCAAGGGTTCTGCGCTGGCCGAGACCTTGGATCACGAAGGCAGGTTGCTGCATCCGCTGATAAACGGGCAACAGGTAAGTTGGGGTGAGGCGCTGGATCGCGTCGCCAATGGTTTCAGCAAAATCATCACCGAACATGGGCGTGATGCGGTGGCGTTCTATGTCTCCGGGCAGTTGCTGACCGAGGACTACTACGTCGCCAACAAACTGATGAAAGGTTTTATCGGCAGCGCCAACATCGACACCAATTCGCGGTTGTGCATGTCCACGGCGGTGGCCGCGCACAAGCGCGCCTTCGGTGCGGATGTTGTGCCGACTTGCTATGAGGATGTGGAGTTGGCTGATCTGGTGGTCATCGTCGGCTCGAATCTGGCGTGGGCGCATCCGGTGCTGTATCAGCGTTTGGCCGCCGCGAAGAAAGCGCGCCCGGAGATGCAAGTGGTGGTGGTCGATCCGCGCCGAACCGCGACGTGCGACATCGCCGATATACATCTGGCTATCGCACCCGGGGCCGATGCCTACCTGTTCAATGGACTGCTGCACCACTTGCGGCGCGAAGACGCGCTCGACCTGAGCTTTGTCGAGAATCATGTGGAAGGATTCGCCGCCGCTTTTGAGGCAGCACGCGCAGTGAGTTCCATTCCCAAAGTAGCGCAAGTGTGTGGTGTGCCGGAGACCCAAGTCAGCGAATTCTTCCGCCTGTTCGCGCACACCGAACGCACGGTGACCATTTTCTCGCAAGGCATCAATCAGTCCTCCAGCGGTGTGGACAAAGCGAACGCCATCATCAACGTACATCTCGCGACGGGACGCATCGGCCAACCCGGCATGGGGCCGTTCTCGGTGACTGGCCAACCGAATGCGATGGGCGGGCGCGAGGTAGGCGGGTTGGCCAATCAACTGGCAGCTCACATGGATTTCTCCGATACGGCGAGCATCACTCTTGTGTCCAAATTTTGGAATGCGACGAATATGGCGCAAGCACCCGGTCTGAAAGCGGTAGACATGTTCCAAGCCATCGCCGAAGGCAAGATCAAAGCAGTGTGGATCATGGGGACGAACCCCGTGGTGAGCATGCCGGATGCGGACAAGGTGCGTGAAGCGTTGTTGAGATGTGAACTGGTGGTGGTGTCCGATTGCGTGCGACACACCGACACCACGGCCTGTGCCGACATCCTGTTGCCCGCGCAAGGCTGGGGCGAAAAAGACGGCACAGTGACCAATTCCGAACGGCGCATCTCGCGCCAACGGCCATTCCTCACCGCCGCAGGAGAAACCAAGCCGGACTGGTGGATCGTCACCCAAATGGCACAGCGCATGGGCTTTGGCGAGGCGTTCGCTTACACCAAACCGGCGCAGATATTTCGCGAACATGCGCGCCTGTCCGGTTTTGAAAATGCCGGCAACGGGCATGCCCGTTCCCCTCTCTCCAACCCTCTCCCAAAAATGCCCTCTCCTCAATCCTCTCCCGCAAGCGGGCGAGGAGACGAACGAGAAAAGCAATCGTTGATTCCTGTGGGCGAGGGAGCAAACGAATCGCTGCGCGAATTCCATTCTGCCCGCGCTTTCGATATCGGCGCACTGAGCGAGTTGGACGATGCGCACTACGACGCCTTGCAACCGCTGCAGTGGCCGCTCGATGCGCAGTCGCCCGAAGGGACGCAGCGTTTGTTCGGTGACGGAAAGTTCTTCACGCCGAGCGGCAAGGCGCGCATGGTCGCGGTCGCACCGCGCCTGCCTGCCGTTGCAACCGATGCCGATTTCCCGCTGGTGTTGAATACCGGACGTATCCGCGACCAATGGCACACCATGACCCGCACCGGAAAAGTGCCGCGCCTGAATGCGCATTTGCCCGAGCCGTTCGTGCAGGTGTTTGTCTCCGACGCGCAAAGTTATCAATTGCAAGACGGCGGACTGGCGCGGCTAACCAGTCGCCACGGCACGATGCTGGCGCGGGTTCAATTCAGCGAGGATCAGCGGCCCGGCTCAGTGTTCGTTCCCATGCACTGGAACGATGCTTTCGCCAAATCGGCACGGGTGGACGCGTTGGTCGCACCGATCACCGACCCGATCTCCGGTCAGCCGGAATCCAAACACACGCCGGTGTTAATCGAGCCCTACCTCCCCGTTTGGCAGGGATTCGTATTGAGCCGAAAACGGCTGGAATTTGGTGATGCCAGTTACTGTGCCTGTTCGCACGGTGCCGGTTTTTGGCGACATGAAATCGGCGGTGAAACCCTGCCGCAAGACTGGCGCGATTGGGTGCAATCAGTTGCGAACATCGCTGGAAATTGGATCGAATATCGCGATGCCACGCTGGGACGTTATCGCGCCGCCTGCCTGTTGGACGGTAACCTTGAAGCCGTCTTTTTCTTCGCACCCGATCAGCGTTTACCGGAACGCGAATGGCTCGCCGGCTTGTTTGCCAAGCCGCAACTGAGCACTGCCGAGCTCGCCGGATTGCTGTCCGCACGCCCACCCAGAGGTGCGACATCGGATACGGGACGCATCGTTTGCGCTTGCAATAACGTGGGAGAAAAAACCATCCTGAATGCGATTCGAACACAAGGACTGAAAAGTGTGGAAGCAATAGGTCAGTGTTTGAAAGCCGGTACCGGATGTGGCTCATGTGTA
>CAZRZH010000111.1:7409-9153 GCA_964604485.1 uncultured Sideroxydans sp. | reverse complement strand
GGCGAAGGCCCGGCGGCGCGTTCAGTGAAACTCGATTTGCCTCCGTTCACGCTGGTGGGAGCAACCACGCGCGCGGGCATGTTGACCAATCCCTTGCGCGACCGTTTCGGCATTGTGGCGCGGCTGGAGTTTTACACGCCGGAAGAATTGCAACGCATCGTCACGCGCTCGTCCGGCCTGTTGGAACTGCCCATCTCACCCGATGGCGCGTTGGAGATTGCCAAACGTTCGCGCGGCACACCGCGTATCGCCAACCGTCTGTTGCGCCGCGTGCGCGATTACGCCGACGTGCGTGCCGAGGGTCATGCCACGCGCGAAGTGGCGGATGCCGCGTTGATCATGCTGGACGTGGATTCCCAAGGGCTGGATGTGATGGACCGGAAATTATTGCTGACCGTCATCGAGAAGTTCCTCGGCGGTCCGGTCGGCGTTGACAATCTCGCTGCCGCCATCGGCGAAGAACGCGACACCATCGAAGACGTGCTGGAGCCGTACCTGATCCAGCAAGGTTACTTGCAGCGCACGCCGCGCGGTCGCATGGCGACGGCGAATGCGTATCTGCATTTTGGCTTGATCCAACAATCGCGTAACGGCAACAACAAGGAACTGTGGGATGAATAAGCACAAGGTTTTCACCTGGCCGGTGCGCGTGTATTTTCAGGACACCGACGCGGGCGGTGTGGTGTATCACGCGAACTACGTGAATTTTATGGAGCGTGCGCGGACCGAGTGGCTGCGCACGTTTGGGCACAGTAACGCGGGTTTGATGAAAGAATTTGGCGTGGCGTTTGTGGTGCGGTCGCTCAAATTGGATTATCTGAAGCCCGCGCTGCTGGATGATCTGCTCACAGTGACGGCACAGGTGAAAGACATCGGGCGCAGTCGGGTGACCTTGCATCAGACCGTGGTCAGAGGCGAAGAGCTGCTGAGCGAGGGTGAAGTGCATCTGGTATGTGTGAACATGCAGACTTTCAAGCCGGTGAGCGTGCCGGAGGTTTTGCGTAAACAGTGGGATTAATTTAATGAATATGCTTCAGGACTTGTCGTTCATCCATTTGATCGCCAACGCCAGTCTGCTGGTGCAGTTGGTGATGGTCTTATTGTTGTTGGTGTCTCTGTTGTCCTGGTGGTACATCTTCATCAAGTTGTTCGCAGTGCGGGCGGCGGTCAAACAGACACGTGAATTTGAAGATGCTTTCTGGGGAAATCCGAATCTGGTTTCGTTGTATCAGAACGCTTGCAGCGCTCTGCGCCACGACCAGGGTGCTTTGGAGAATATCTTCAGCGCGGGGTTCGCCGAATTCGTCAAGTTGAAAAAGACCCACGGGGTGGACAGCGCCGCAATAATGGAGGGCACGCGCCGTGCGATGCGCGCGCGTTACCAGCGCGAGATGGACCAACTGGAATCGCACTTGTCTTTCCTGGCCACGGTCGGTTCGGTCAGCCCGTATGTGGGTCTGTTGGGAACGGTATGGGGCATCATGAATGCGTTCCGTGGCTTGTCCAGCGTGGGGCAAGCCACCTTGGCGCAAGTGGCTCCCGGGATTGCCGAAGCATTGGTGGCGACCGCGATGGGTCTGTTTGCGGCGATCCCGGCGGTGGTTGCGTATAACCGTTATGTGCATGACGTGGCCCGACTTTCTTCACGCTTCGAGAGTTTTATCGAAGAATTCTCCAATGTGTTGCAGAGGCAGCCATGACACGGTGCGCGCCAGCGACGGGTGCGGGAATGGCTGCCTTGCAC
>CAZRZH010000111.1:0-7309 GCA_964604485.1 uncultured Sideroxydans sp. | reverse complement strand
CTGCCTTGCACCTCCTCCCGCAAACTGCTGGTTACACCAGTAACGTGTCGGAGGTGCAACCATGAACTATAGCCGCCGCTCCACACATCGGCCGCTCAGCCAGATCAATGTCGTGCCGTATATCGACGTGATGCTGGTGCTTCTGGTTATATTTATGGTGACCGCGCCGCTGATGAATCCGGGACAGATCGACTTGCCGAGTGTGGGAAAGTCACTGGCGCCACCGGTCGCGCCGATCGAAGTTATGATAAAAAAGGACACCACGCTGGCGTTGCGTGACCACAGCTTGGGCGGCATGGAGTTTCCAGTTTCGCGCGATGAATTGACCCTCGTGTTGAATCAGAAGCTGGCCAAGAATTCCGAACAGTCGGTGGTGATTTCTGCCGACAAGAACGTGCGCTACGAGGAAGTGATTAACGTGATGGATATGTTGCAACAACAGCACGTGAAAAAAGTGGGCCTGCTGACCAAGCCAAGATGAGTTACGCATTGCATTACCAGGAGCCGGGTAAGTTTCCGGCAGGCGTTTTGGCATTGACGGTGCACGCGGCGTTTTTTGCAGTATTGGTGTTCGGGGTGCGTTGGCAAACGCTTCCACACGATGCGGTCGCGGTCGAGCTTTGGGATGATCTGCCTGCCATCGAGGTGGCTTTGGAGCCGATACCCGTTGCGCCTGCCGAGCCTATTCCAGTGCTTCCAGAGGTTAAGCCTGTGGCGGAAGCGGCAGTGAAATCGGCAGCGCCACAGGAGGTCAAGGCAGACATCGAGTTGCGTGAGAAAAAGATCGGCAAAACCGAACCTGCGAAACCGACTGCCAAAGAAATCCGGGCACGTCGCTTAGCCGATGAGCAGCTCTTGTTGCAGGCCTATGCCCAGAGTCTCCGGCAGTCCGAACAGGCTAGAATTCGTGCTGAAGTGAGCGCGGCTACTGCTGCGGAAGTAGGGCGCTACACGGATATGATCCGCAACAAGATCAGGCACGACATGATTCCGCCGCCCGATGTCCCGGAAAGTGTGAGCAGCGAATTCAAGGTGACGTTGTTGCCGGCAGGCATGGTGTTGGAGGTGGTGTTGCTGAAGAGTAGCGGAAATCCGGCGTATGACATTGCGGCGGAACGTGCCATCTATAAAGCGCAGCCGCTACCGTTGCCGGCGGATGCAAATATGCAAAAATTATTTCGTGAATTACGCCTGACCATCAGGCCGTAGAAGGAACCAGCGATGCGTCGATTTTTCTTATTGGGGTTGTTGTTTGCCAGTTGCGCGTCCCAGGCCGAGCTTAACATCGAGATCACCGGAGCAGGCGAGCACCAGACGCCTATCTCGGTGGTTCGCTTCGCCGGGGATGAACGGGTGGTGCAAGACATCAACAGTTTGGTGACCAACGATCTGACACGAACCGGTTTGTTCAAACTGATCGATCCGGCGGGCCGGTCACCACACGAGTTAAGCGAAGTTGTATATACCGACTGGCCGGGTGTGGAGGTGTTATTGATAGGCAGCATCAAGGAATTGGACGGGGGAGGCATTGCCGTCAAATTCCGCTTGATCGACATGGTGCGGCGCACCGAACTGGTGTCGCAAGTGGTCACTGCAAAGAGCGAACAAGTCAGAGCCATAGGGCATCGGATCGCCGATATGGTGTATGAGCAACTCGCCGGAAGTCCGGGCGTGTTCAGCACACGGATTGCTTACGTCAATCGCGACCAAGGCAGTTACAAATTGGTTGTCGCGGACAGCGACGGCTTTGGCGAACAATCGCTGCTGACCTCCAAGGAGCCGATCATGTCTCCGGCTTGGTCGCCGGACGGCAAGCAGATCGCCTACGTCAGTTTTGAGAGGGAGCACGCGATGGTCTATGTGCAGACCTTGAGCACCCGGCAACGTTTGTTGTTGGCCGATTTTCCGGGGAGCAACAGCGCGCCCGCGTGGTCGCCGGATGGCAAACGGTTGGCATTGGTTTTAACGCGTGATGACTACTCGCAGCTGTATCTGGTCAACGCGGACGGCAGTGATTTTCGCCGGATAACCTATAGTGAAACCATCGACACCGAGCCGACTTTCTCGCCCGACGGGAAGTTTCTTTTGTTTACATCCGACCGGGGCGGAAGTGCGCAGATCTACCGGGTTGCAGTAGAAGGCGGGATGGCGGAGCGCTTGACCTACGAGCCGGGAAGCAACTATTCACCGCGCTTCAGTCCGGACGGGAAGAGTTTTGTGTTCACGAATTTTTCAAGCGGGGTGTTTTTCATTGCGGTGCAAGATTTCGAGAGCAAACAGGTGCAGATTCTGACCTCGGGGGGGTGGGAGAAAAAACCCAGCTATGCACCCAATGGCAAGTTGATCCTGTTTGCAACCGAGGCGCAGGGTCGTGGTATATTGGCGACCGTTTCAAGTGATGGCAGAGTGAAGCAAAAGATGATGGCCCAGCGCGGAGACATTCGTGAGCCGACGTGGGGGCCATTTCTGAAAAGATAATCGAAAGGATACCGCAATGAAAAAATTAATTTTAAGCGTGTTGTTGATCAATCTGTTGGCTGCATGTAGTAGCCCCGCGCCAAAAGAAGCAGTCGTGGAGCCACAAGCTACAAATACTGCCGATTCAGATGCAGCAGCACGTGCCCAAGCTGAAGCGGATGCCAAGGCGGCAGCCGATGCGGCCGCCGCCGTAGCCGCAGCCGCCGCAGCGCAGGCCCAAGCTGACGCTGACGCCGCCGCAGCCCAAGCAAAAGCGGATGCAGAAGCAGCGTTAGCCAGCCGTAGCGTGTTCTTCCCGTTTGACGTGGATGCGATCCAGGATGCCGACAAAGACAAGATCGTTACCCATGCCCAAAATCTCGCACAGAATCCAAACCTGAAAGTTCGCATCGAGGGTAACGCGGACGAGCGCGGTAGCAGCGAATACAATCTGGCCTTGGGCCAGCGTCGTGCCAAGAACACCAAAAAGGCCTTGGTGTTGGGTGGTGCCAAAGCTTCCCAGATCACGACCGTCAGTTACGGTGAAGAAAAACCCCGTGCGGTCGGGCATGACGAATCTGCATGGTCGCAAAATCGCCGTGCAGACATCAACTACGACGCTGCCAAGTAAATTGTGAATAGAGTAGTTCGCTGCCTGTTTTGTGGTTTGTTTCTGGTCAACAGCCCCGCTTATGCGGGGCTGTTTTCTGATGACGACGCACGCAAACAGATACAACAACTCGAAGCTCGGATCGTCCTTGTTGAGAAGCTGGAACAGCGCATCGCCGACTCTGAAGAGCATAACAAGGTTGCAGTTCGTTCCATGCTCGATCTGCAGACGCAATTGGAGGTTCAGGCAACCGAGTTAAGGAAACTGCGCGGCCAGAACGAAGAGTTGATCCACAGTCTGCAGGATGCCGAAAAGCGTCAAAAGGATTTCTATATTGATCTGGACGCACGGATTCGCCAGTTGGAATCGGGAAGTGTTGCCGTCCACACCAACCCGACGAATCCGGTGGATGGCAGTAAAGACGTGAGTTCCAACCCGGTGGGTGAGAACAAGGCGTTCGAAACCGCCTACAGTTTTTACAAGGTTGAAAATTATCAGAATGCGGCGATCGCCTTCCGCGATTTCCTGCTGCAATTCCCGCAGTCGGTACACGAGGCCAATGTTTATTACTGGATGGGGAATGCATATTTTCTGTCGCGTGACTACGCCAACAGTCTGGATGGATATCGGAATCTGTTGGGCAAATATCCCGATCATCCACGCGCGCCCGAGGCGATGTTGAATGTTGCGGAATGCCAGCTCGAATTGAAAAGTAAAGCAGCGGCAAAAACCACTCTCAAGCAACTCATTTCACAATTTCCGGGAAGCGATGCGGCCGACAAAGCCAAAAAACGTTTGGCGACCCTCAAGTAATTTAGCCTGAGTCCATGAAACAAAACACCGCAGAAACGTTGCGCATCAGCGAAATATTTTTTTCGCTGCAAGGGGAGACCAGCCGGGTTGGGTTGCCCACTGTTTTTGTACGCCTCACCGGTTGTCCTTTGCGTTGTACCTACTGCGACACAAGCTATGCATTCAGCGGCGGGGAGACTCTGACTCTGCAAACTGTCTTGCAGGAAGTGTCCAGACATCAACCGCGCTATGTGACGGTCACTGGCGGTGAGCCATTGGCACAGAGGAATTGTTTGGCATTGCTTCGATCCTTGTGTGATGCCGGATATGAAGTTTCGCTGGAAACCGGCGGGATGCTGGATGTGTTGGCAGTGGATAAGCGGGTGAGCAAAGTGCTGGACATCAAGACACCCGGCTCGGGTGAGGCAGAAAAGAATCTGTGGGAAAACCTGGATCATCTGCAGCCAAACGATGAAATCAAGTTTGTGTTGTGCGACGAAAAGGACTACCAATGGGCGAGAGAATTGTTGCGGGTGCGCAACCTTGCGCAGCGTTGTGCAGTGCTGTTCTCACCTGTACAAGGTCAGCTTTCCCCCAAGGAACTTGCTGAATGGATTTTGCGCGATCATTTGCCGGTTCGTATGCAGCTTCAATTGCATAAAATAGTGTGGGGTAACGAGGCGGGGCATTGAGTGATGAAACGGGCAGTGGTTTTATTGTCGGGCGGTCTGGATTCGGCGACGGTATTGGCGATGGCGCGCGAGTCGGGTTTTGAGTGTTATGCGTTGAGCGTGGATTACGGGCAACGCCATCACGCGGAATTGGCAGCCGCGCAAAGGGTGGCAAACGAGCTTGGCGCACGCGAACATCGTGTCATCCATATCGATCTCACCGCATTCGGCGGCTCGTCATTGACCGATTCCAAAATCGCCGTTCCCGAACACGCCAGCACCGGCATCCCGTCTACTTATGTTCCGGCGCGAAACACCATCATGTTGTCGCTCGCGTTGGCATGGGCAGAGGTGCTCGAAGCACAAGACATCTTCTTTGGCGTGAACGCGGTGGATTATTCCGGCTACCCGGATTGCAGGCCCGAATATGTAGAATCATTCGAACGTATGGCGAATCTGGCGACCAAGTTCGCCGTGGAAGGTAGGCCACTGACACTGCATGCACCCCTGTTGCGATTAAGCAAGGCACAGATCATCCGGCAAGGTGTTCGATTAGGCGTGGATTACAGCCACACCGTATCCTGTTACCAAGCCGATGCGTCCGGCCGTGCCTGTGGCAAGTGTGATTCATGTCGCTTGCGCCGCGAGGGTTTCGAGTCGGCTGGAGTGCCCGATTCCACGCGCTATCGCGGGGGGTGATTCTTTGTCAGTTCGTTTGACAGTCGAAGTCAAACCCGTATAATGCGCGCTCCTTTTTGGGAGGGGGTCGGTAGCTCAGTCGGTAGAGCAGCGGACTTTTAATCCGTTGGTCGCGAGTTCGAATCTCGCCCGACCCACCAGTTTCATGATTCACCGCCGCTTTAGCTCAGTTGGTAGAGCAACCGCCTTGTAAGCGGTAGGTCGTCAGTTCGAATCCGACAAGCGGCACCAATTCCCAGAATTCCCTTATGCGATAAGGGAATTCTGCCAATTCAAAATATCATCCAATAGGATGAATCTAGGAACTTTCTTGCTTTGAGGCAAGTATCGAGAAAACTGCACCTGACGTAGTCAGGACTGTTGAATCACTCATTGATTTTGTAACCCATAGCACGATAACCACGCTGTCGCTTCTCCCACATCCTCAGTAGTGCTGGATGGCCTGTATCTACAAAATCAATCACCCTTACATTAGTTTTAGACGCGTGCTCGCGGTGCAACCGACCTGCGTATTGTTGTAGTGTGCCCGTCCATGAAATAGGCATTGCCAGCACCAGCGTATCGAGTGGGGGATGGTCAAACCCTTCGCCTACCAGTTTTCCCGTGGCGAGCAAGACACGGGGTTCATCTGGGGGCAGCGCGTTAAGTTCAGTAATCAAAGTAGTGCGCAGCTTCTTCGTCATCCGACCGTGCAGCACAAAAAGCGAGGGTATCTTATCAATCAGTGCTGCTTGTATCGCATCCAGATGTTCGGTGCGCTCGGTAAGCACAAGTACTTTTCGACCTTGACTAAATGAGTTTTCAATTTGGTTAGCGATCGCAAGCGTGCGAACCTCATCGATAGCAAGTAGGCGGAACACATCCTGAATCCCGGTGAGAAAGGTCAATCCGTTTGTGTAGCATCTGGGGAATAACTTCCAAGTCGTGCGGCGCACTCGCTGGTTTGGCAGCTTTGTGGCGAATCGGTCCACACTGCATGAATATGATTGGCTGCTGGCCATCACGCCGAATCGGAGTGGCTGTGAGGCCGAGCACGTATTTCGCTTTGACCCGCTTCAAGATTGCATCTAATGACACCGCCCCGACATGGTGGCATTCATCAATGATAACTTGTCCATAATTCTCGACCAGCGGATTAACCTCACCCAGGCGCGACACGGATTGCATCACCGCAATGTCTATTTTCCCCGTCGGTTTTGCCTTACCTCCCCCGATGGTTCCCACCACACCTTTGCCTACACCGAGGAATGATTGCAGCCGTTCTTGCCATTGCTTGAGTAATTCTGTGCGATGAACCAAGACAAGCGTGTTTACGCCACGCTCTGCAATCATCGCGGCAGCCATCACTGTTTTTCCGAAAGCCGTGGGTGCACAGAGAACACCTGTATCGTGATGCAGCATTGCGGAGAGAGCGGCCTCTTGATCAATGCGCAGTGTTCAGGCAAAAGCGACGCCTATTGATTCCCCTTCGTATCGCTCATCATGTAGGTCACAGCGTACGCCGTTATCCCGCAGCAATTCTTGCACCACATCCAAGCAGCCGCGAGGCAGTGCGATGTGATTCGGATAGTTTTCAGCACAGCCAATCACACGTGGTGTGTCCCATACCGACATGCGCATTGCCTGTGCTTTGTAGAATTCTGGATTTTGAAAGGCGGCGAGGCGAATTAGACGATTAGCTAACGCTTGAGGCAGTTGATCTTTTTCGAAGTAGAGGAGATTGCTCATCGTAACTGTCAGTGATGAAGGCATGACGCCTGCCAACTTTTTGGAGGCTGGCGCAGTTCGTTTCCATGGTTCCTTTAGGTCTTCCTCGTCAATGAAAGTCACATCCAACGGATGCATGCCGCCGGTAGTACGCAGGATAGTTGGCTCAATATCATGTGCAGGCATCGGCTCGACTGATGCCAAGAATCCCCACTGATCTGGATAGGGATGAAAGGTCGCATCGACGAATACACTGTAACCTTTCTCGCGCGGTTTTTTCTGCAAAGGCAGTGCAATTAAATTTCCAAATCCACCCTTGGGCATTGTGTCCTGATTAGGAAATAGTCGGTCGTAGGATTCGAGCTTGAGCTGT
>CAZRZH010000110.1:0-9269 GCA_964604485.1 uncultured Sideroxydans sp. | reverse complement strand
GGACTGTTCTCCATTTTTTTCCGCCAGGCTATTGACCTTCCAGCAGTTGGAATGGGCTTCAATTTGAGATGGTGGAAAAACAATTCGAGCCAGCTCCCTTTTCTTAATTGATTTAATTCTATCCAATAGGTCGACAACGCCCCTCATAGCGGTAATTCACGATGATTCCTTGGGGATTGACAATCCAGTAATGAATGCAGGAGGAATCTATTTTCTTAAAGTGGTATTTGTATTCTTTGTTCCCGTCAGGCAAATCGATAACAGCGTTTGGTAACCCATCAAGCTCAATCATCTCTTCTATAGGGCGCCCCACCCCTCCTATAACGGAATCATCCCAAGAAACAAAATAAGAACATCCAGTCAGTAAAAATAATACAAACCAAAATACGTAAGGCCTTTTGTCTGAGTGCCCAATAGTTAAAAGGGCGCTGCGCGAATTGTTTTTCATCACACCGTTCTCCTTGAATGTTTATCTAAACTCACGCCGCCTGCTGTTCCAACACAAAACTGCCCTGCCCAAATTCTCCTAGTCGTGCTGCCAACACGGGCATCACTTCTTGCAAGGTGGCATACAAGGTCCACGGTGGGTTGATGACGAACATGCCGCTGCCGTGCATGCCGAAACCATCTTCATCGGGGGTATGGACGGTCAAGGCGACGTGTAGCCAACTCTTCACATCCAATTGTTTTAACTTCTCGGGAAGTTGCACGGATTCACTGCGCTGCAATTGCGGATACCACACGGCGTAGGTGCCGGTGGCGAAACGTTTCAGCCCTTCCTGCAGCGCCGTGACCACACGCTGGTAATCCAGTTTTTCTTCGTAGGGCGGGTCGATGAGCACCAGCGCGCGGCGCGGTGGCGGTGGCAGCAGGGCTTTGATGGCACCAAATCCGTCGGCCTTTTGTATCAGCACATGTCTGCTGTGTTCGGCGAAGTTTTGTTCGAGGATTTCGTGGTCAGTCGGATGCAATTCATACAAGCGCAATCGATCCTGTTCGCGCATGGAATCCAGTGCAACCAAGGGTGAACCGGGATACAAATGCAGCACACCATCGGGATTGAAATATTTGACCATCGCCACATATTCGGCCAGCGATGGCGGCAGATCGGTCGCCTTCCACAGGCGCGCGATGCCGCCCTCGTATTCGGCATTTTTCCCGGCGTATTCGCTATCCAGCTCGTAACATCCCGCGCCCGCATGGGTGTCGATGTACCAGAACGGTTTGTCTTTCTGCGTCAGATAAGACAGCAGTTGCAACTCGACGAAATGCTTGAGCACATCGGCATGGTTGCCGGCGTGAAAAGCGTGGCGATAACTCAGCATGGAAACTCCGTGAATGTAAAAAACTTATGGGGAGGCCGGTTTATCCGTTTGGTTTTTTGTAGGTCGGGTTTTAACCCGACGATTTATGTTAATTCTGAACGATTTGTCGGGTTAAAACCCGACCTACAAAAATCGGCGTGGGAATAAATCAGCGCCCCTTTATTTTAATGCGTCATTGCCAAGAAGACGGAAATGACAAAAAATTATTCGCGTTACAAGGCCAAATTTACTCTGCATGCAACGCCTCAACCGGATCCAAACGCGCCGCGCGTAATGCGGGCGCAACGCCCGCCGCCAAGCCGATGCTGATGGCAGTCAGTTCGGCGAGCAAAGCGTACAGCCAGGGCGTGTGCACCGGCAGCGCGGGAACCAGTAGATGCAATCCCTGTGCGATGCCAATTCCGATCAGCAGCCCCATCACACCGCCCAGCGCGGAGAGCATGATAGCTTCGCCGAGAAACAACATCAGTACCTGTTTCTCGCGTGCGCCCAGTGCGCGCAGCAAGCCGATTTCGGCGGTGCGTTCGGTGACGGCCATGGTCATGATGGTGAGGATACCGACGGCGCCGACCAGCAGTGAAATCCCGCCCAGCGCACCCACGGCGAAGGTGATTACATTGAGCACCGAGCCCAACACTTCCAGCGCCTGTTCTTGCGAGATGATGGTGAAATCTTCACGACCATGGCGTTCTTTCAGGCGTTCGGTGATAAGGCGTATTACCGCGTTCACATCGGCGCCGCCGCGATAACTCACTTGCACTTCCATCAGTCCAGGGCGGTTGAGCAATTCCATGGCGCGCGCGGCGGGAATGAATACGGCGTCATCCAGGTCGAGTCCCAGCACTTGCCCCTTTGGTTCCATCACGCCGATAACACGGTAACGTTGCCCGCCAACACGCAGATAGTTTCCCAGCGGATTTTCACCGGCAAACAATTCTTGCCGCACTTTCGCGCCGAGCACGACAAAGGCACGCGCCTGTTCGTCGTCGGCGTCGGGCCAAAATGTACCGCTTTGCACTTTCATGGTGAACGCTTTGGCGAAATCTCTTCCTTCACCAAATACCGTGGTGCGCCGCGTCTTGCCGTTGAAACGCAACTCGGCGTTGCCCATCACACTCGGGTTGACGTTCTCTACAAATGGCAAATGCCGCAAGGCATCCGCATCGGCCAGGGAAATCTGCCGCACCGAACCCAGCACACCAATATTTCCGCCCTGTGTCTGCGTCTTGCCGGGTTGCACGGACACGATATTGGTGCCGAACTGCGAAAACTCGTTGAGCACAAACTGGTGCAAACCCTCGCCGATCGAGGTGAGCAGAATGACCGCCGCAATACCGATGGCGATGCCCAGCCCGGTGAGGAAACTGCGCATCCTGGAAGCCAGGAAGCTGGAAGTGGTGAGCGTGAGGAAGTCCTGAAAATTCATAACTTCGTCATTCCGGCGTTGGCCGGAATCCAGTCAATTAAATAACTCTTGCGAAGCAGGACAACATCCATCTGCATTTTAAATACCATCGCTGGATACCGGCCTACGCCGGCATGACGGAATTCAAGAAAGTCGAGTGTCATCACCGCCCCGCCAACGCTGCAACCGGATCCAGACGCGCCGCGCGCCGCGCCGGCCACACGCTGAACAAGATGCCGGTGCCCAATGCGGTGCCACATGCGGCAAGCACCGCCCACCACGGCGGGGAAACGGGAAGGCTGGGATAAAGTTGGCCGATAACCATGCTGCCCGCGTAACCGAGTAGCAGTCCCGCCACGCTGCCGATGCTTGACAATAACGCGGCTTCCGCAAAGAACAGGGCGCGAATTTGTTTGGGCGGAGCACCCAGCGCCTTGAGTAAACCGATTTCTTTTACCCGTTGCGCCACGGCGATCAACATCACATTCATGATGAGTACACCGGCCACCGCCAAGCTGATCGAAGCGATGCCGCCCACGGCCATGGTGAGCGCGGTGAGAATACGGTCGAACGTGGCCAGCACCGCATCCTGCGTAATGACAGTCACATCTTTCTCGCCGTTGTGGCGCTGGAACATGATCTGTTCGGCATCGTGTTTCGCCAGTTCGATTGCATCGCGATTTTTGGCCTCGATAAGAATGCGAAATAATCCCGAGGTGTTGAAAAGTTGATGCGCCGAAGCGACCGGAATGATCACCAGTTCGTCGGTGCGCATACCCATCGATTCGCCCTGCGACGACAACACCCCGATGACGCGGAAGCGCCGATCGCCCAGCCGCACCCACTGCCCTACGGCTTGCTCATTTCCAAACAGTTCACGCTTCATCTGGCTACCCAGCACACACACTGAAGCACTTTCGTGGATGTTGCCCGCCGGCAAAAATTTGCCCACTGCCATACCCATGTGGCGCACCTCGAGCAAGTCGGAGGTTGAGCCCAGCACCACAACCTCGCGGTTCAACGCATCGCGTGACAGACTGGCCGATCCCACAGTCAGCGGTGCAATACGTTTCACCGCGCGACTGCGCAAAATCGCCTGTGCATCATCCAAAGAAATCTCGCGCGGAATCTGCCCCAGCATCATGCCCGGACCGATGCCCGCCGTCTCGGTGCGTCCCGGCAATACGATCACCAGATTCGTACCCAGCGAGGCAAACTGGTTGACGACATAGCGGCGCGCGCCCTCGCCCAACGCAGTGAGTACGACCACAGCGGCCACACCGATGGACATCGCCAACATCATCAGAAAAGTGCGCGTCGGACTGCCGCGCAGACTGCCGGAGGCGAACAGCAGAGTGTCGGTGAGTTTCATGCCGTCATTCCGGCGCAGGCCGGAATCCAGTTATTTGAATAAGCCCTGCGAAGCGGGACAAAAAACAAAAGCATTTTGAATAACAACGCTGGATTCCGGCCTGCGCCGGAATGACGGAAAAATGTTTTACGCTGAATCATACTGTGAGTCGTTCGTCGGAAAGTATCGCGCCATCCAGCATGTGCAGTTGACGTTTGGCGCGTGCACCAATCTCGGCGTCATGGGTGACCACAACCAGTGTGATGCCCTGCTCTAACAAACCTTCCAACAGTTTTAAAACTTCCCAGCCGGTGGTGCGGTCCAGATTTCCGGTCGGCTCATCGGCCAGCAGCACACGGGGATTCATCACTGTGGCGCGGGCAATAGCCACACGCTGGCGTTGACCACCGGAAAGTTGATCCGGACGGTGATCGGCACGTTGCGCCAATCCGTAGTTCGACATCAGAACTTGTACGCGTGACTTGCGTTCAGCGGCAGGAATTCCCGCCAGAATCATCGGCAGCTCGACGTTCTGCGCGGCGGTGAGTCTGGGCACCAGATGGAACGACTGGAACACGAAACCAACCTTTTCGCGGCGCACGCGCGCCTGCTGTTCATCGCTCAAGTCGGTGACGTTTCCCCCGTCCAAAAGATAGCTGCCCGAAGTCGGCCGGTCGAGCAGGCCCAGCAGATTGAGCAGCGTGGATTTGCCGGAGCCGGATGGCCCCATGATGGATAAATATTCCGCAACGCCCAACTTCAGGTTGATGTCGCGTAACGCGGCAACCTGTTGGTCGCCGACGGTAAAACTGCGGCTGACGTTTTGCAGTTCGATCATTCTAAACCCCTCCCAGCCTCCCCTTTTCAGGGGAGGGGCCGATTTTGCTCTCCCCCTGACAAGGGGGAGTTGGAGGGGGTTTGCTCTTGCACAACCCGCACACCCGCTTTCACGCCCGCCCGGTCGAGTGATGAAACAACCTGATCGCCTTCGTTCAAACCCGCCGTGACTTCGGCGAATTCCCAATTGGAAAGTCCGGTAGTGACCTTGCGCTCTTCCAATAAATCGTCATTGGCGAACAACAAAACGCGATTGCCTTCCATCAACGTTTGCGTGGGCAAACGCAACACGCCGGCACGGGTGTCATATACGATCTCAACATCGGCGCTGTAGCCGACCAGCAGATTTTCGCCCTTGTCCAATGCGCTGAATTCGACTTCAACTTCCACCGTGCGCGCCTGCTTCTCCAGATCAAGCACATACGGCGCGATGCGCCGTACCTTGCCCGCGTAGGTGCGTCCTTTTATGGCGTCCAGAGTGATACGGCTGTGTTGTCCGATTTTGAGTTTTGCCGCGTCCACTTCGTCGATGGGCGCGCTCACATAGAGGCAACTGTCGTCGATCAGATCAATGGCGGGGATGGTCAGAATTCCCGGCGGTGAAGGCGTGGCATATTCCCCCAACTCGCCGCTGATATCCGCCACCACGCCGTCGAACGGCGCGCGTAATGTCATACGTTCCAGCGTGCTGCGTGCCATGTTGATGCGCGAACGGCTCTGCTCGCTATCACCGCGTGCCGAAGCGCAAGAAGCTTTGCGCGCGGCCGCATCGGTCAATGCACGATCCAGCATCTGCGCGGAGATGAATCCCTTGTCGCGTAATTCCTGCGAACGCAGCGCATCACGCTGCGCGGCATCGGCCAAACCGCACACCTCCTGCACCCTGCTCTGCGAAACCGTCAATTGGTCCCGCGACAACTGCGCCTGCGCGTGCAAATCATCGTCCCACAGTTCAAGAAGCACTTGCCCCTTGCGCACGCGCTGGCCTTTGTTGACGCGCAACTGCGCGATCTGCCCGCCGGCGGAGGGCGACATCTTGGCGCGGCGACACGCCTTCACCGTGCCCGCGCGCGTATTGCTGACCGAGGCCTCGACATCACCGCGCCCGATTGTTTGCAGCACGACGGGGATGGGTTTGCTGCGGGTGAGAACACTAAACACAACACCGAGCACGATGGCGAGTAGCGCAATAATTGCGATTTTTTTCCATCTGGAAGGCGTGTTGCCGAGTTGCGGGTAAGTCATTGCGGCTCCTGACTGTTCGCTGCTAAATTGAGGGGAGGAAATGATGAACTGAGGGGAATCGAACCTGTGACCTACACGTTGCGGCCGGATTGATTGCCACCACGTACAAGCAAAATCAATTTCTCTTCAACCGGAATTCCAGCCTCAACCGCCCATTTCGCCAGCAACAAAAATGTCTGCTCTGCAATACCAATCGCATCAGTGGCATCGCTTATATCAAATACATCGATCGCGGAAGAACCCGGCAAGGCATCTGGATAACGTGTCGCAATATAAAACCGATCCAGCCTTCCAGCTTGTGGAAGTTGCTCAACTTCATCGTAGTTGAGTTCGCGAACTTTCTTCGACAGTTGTGATACCGAATGACATTTCTCCACGTCACCGGTTGCAGACAATAATCCTTTAAAAGTTTTTTCTGCCGCCTGCTGTGCGTGAAAACAAGCCGCAGGATATTGTCCTGAATGATTTAGTACACGTGCCGCTTTGATATCCTCTACTGCATAAGCAAACCATGCAGCCGCATTGTTAAGCCTGTCGTTAGTTTCCATAGACCAGCTTTCTATCGGCGATCAATTCCTTGAAAAATGCAAGGGATGACTTCTCAAATACTTCCGCTTCGGTCAGAACAATGACATCACAACTGTATTTCGAATCCAGAGTATTGATGGCTTCGTAAGCAATAGAGAGCCTTTCTTTAGCCGACATGCCTTCCCCACCTTCCACCATGAAATCAACATCCGAACCGTTTGATGCGACACCGCGCGCAACCGACCCAAAAACCCAAACTCGCTGCGCGTTGAATGCTTTTGCCAGAAACGGGGCGGACGCGCGCGCAAAATCCAATCGAGATTCGGATTCGACTCGGTATTGGGACGCCATGCGTTGTTGAATCAATGTTGATGCGTGTGACATCAGTGAATACCTCTAACAATCAATGCCCGAGGAATGTGGTGCCGATGAGGGGAATCGAACCTCTGACCTACGCGTTACGAGTGCGTTGCTCTACCAACTGAGCTACATCGGCAATACCGGCGCGGATTATATGCGGACAGCCCGTGATACGGCAACGCTTAGCGCCACTGGTAAGGTGAAACATCGAGCTGCTGCGGCGTGCCGTTCATTTCATTCAACAGCACTTCCACGCTCGCCGTCGCCATCGTTACGCCATAACGAAAATGGCCGCTGTTGATGTACAGATTTTGCAGATGTGGATGGCGTCCGATGGTGGGAATGTTGCCGGGAGAAGCGGGACGCAACCCCGCCCAATGCTTGACGACTGGCATCTCGCGCAATACGGGCAACAAAGTAATCGCGCATTGCAACAGCCTCTCGCGCGCGTCATCGGTGGTGCTTTTATCAAAGCCGACATCTTCCAATGTGCTGCCCACCAGCAGATGCCCGTCGCGCCGTGGGATTAAATACAAATCCTTTTGCAACACGATGTGCGGCAGTGGCGGCGTGTCGAATTTGAACAGCAACATCTGTCCGCGTATCGGCTTCACGTCGAGCTGCAAGGCATGCTCGCCCAACAATTTTTTGCTCCATGCGCCTGCGGTCACGATGTAAGTATCCGCGCTGAAATCACCCTGCGTCGTCGCCAAATGCTTTACCCGCCCTGCCTCCGCAACGACTTCTTCGACCTCGCATTGTTCGACGATGCGCCCGCCGAGCTGCTCGACCCGGGCACGCAAACTTTGCAGCAAGCGCGGGTTGCGTGCCTGGGCGATCTCCGGCAGAAATAATCCTTTTTCAAATTCGTCATTCCCGCGCGGGCGGGAATCCAGCGAATTTATTAAACTGGATTCCCGCCCGCGCGGGAATGACGAATCCTTTTGTTCCAAGCGCACCCCGTGCGACTCGCACCAGTGCCGCGCCAGCTCAACATCGAAAGGCGGCAACACCAGCATGCCGCAGCGTTGATATTCGGGATCGATGCCGGTCGCGTTATACAAAGCCTGCGCCCAGTCACCGAACAACGCCGCCCCGCGCAGTGCCAAGCGTGTTACCGCGTCGGGATAATCCCAGGGACACAACGGAGACAAAATGCCGCCGCCCGCCCAGGATGATTCTTGTCCGACCTGGATACGTTCGAGCAGCGTTACCTCGCCGCCTTGCCGCAGCAGCGCCTCTGCACTGGCCAAACCGAGAGCGCCTGCACCGATCACTATGTTTTTAGTTTGCAAAATTCCTCATCCTCTTCGCCGTTAGTCCGGCAAAATTGCCATCTGTCGGTTTTGGCTAGCCACACCGATATTCCTTGTAATATTTTCCCCATTACTGATTTTCCATCACTGCAATTACGGAGCGTTATATGAAATCCAGCAAAGGTTTTACTCTAATCGAATTGATGATCGTCGTCGCGATTATTGGCATTTTGGCAGCGGTTGCCGTTCCCGCCTACAACGACTATGTCACGCGCGGCAAATTGGTCGAAGCCACCTCAGCGTTATCCGATGCACGTGTCAAGATGGAACAGTTCTTCCAGGACAACCCCACCGCCGGATATGTAGGCGGCACCTGCCCGGCCGCGACGACCAATTTCACTTACGTCTGCGACAACCTTACCGCGACGACCTACACCATCACCGCAACCGGCAAAAATGGCCTTGCGGATTTCAGTTACTCCATCAACGAGACCAACACCAAACAGACTGCATCGCTGAAAGCCGGTTGGGGTACTGCTCCGGTGAATTGTTGGATCACCAGCAAAGGGGGGGCGTGTTGAACGCGTTTCCAAAATCGAAGGCATCCGGCTTCACGCTGATCGAAATGATGGTGGCGGTTGCCATCATGGGAATATTGGCGGCAGTAGCGTTTCCCAGTTTGCAAACCATGCTCAGAAATTCAGAAGTCCGTAACGCGGCTGAATCGGTTGTTAATGGATTGCAAAAGGCAAGGGGAGAAGCGGTTTCGCGCAATGCCAATGTTACTTTTGGTTTAGGGGCTGGCTCGTCTTGGACTGTCAGCCAGGTTGCCCCAGCAACGTTGATTGAATCAAGGTCAAGTAATGAAGGTTCCAGGAACGCCACTCTCTGCTTATTTCCCGCAGGCGCAACTGCCGTTACCTTCTATAATTTTGGGAGCGTGACTGCAACCAATCCTCAAG
>CAZRZH010000109.1:4174-9360 GCA_964604485.1 uncultured Sideroxydans sp. | reverse complement strand
TGCCGGGTGGTGTGGGAGGGGCTGGTCAGCTACTGACCACCCCTATCCCGATTGGCATGTCGTTTCGTTACGCCTGTCTCTTCAACGAAATCGTCAGCTTGAACCTTGCCACTGGTTCATCACTCAACGACGGCACGGTGGCGATCACGTCCAGCTGACTTTCAACCCGCTCACCCGATGCCGCAGCCTGTGCCACCAGCTCTGAGATTGCTTTGCCCTGTTCGCAGGTGAAGTGCACATCACCCTCGGCGCGTTTGAGGAACTCTGCCTGAAAGTCTTTGAACACCATGGCGATGCGCGCGGGTTGTTTGCGGATGAGGTACATGGTGTAGGCGCCGGGGGCGACGTCTGCGCCGATGCAGAGTGCGCCGAAGTACATGGAGCCGAGGTGGTTCTTGTTGCGGCGGCGCAGGGGGATCTTGACCACCATGCGTTCGGGTGTCAGTTCGACGATGGAGACACCGACGTAGAACAGCAGCGGTATCTTGGCGAGGCCGAACAGTCGCAGCCAGAGACTTTCTCTGATCCTTTCCGGTAGCAGTGTGTGCAATCCGTTCATGTGGCGGCCTCTGCGGCGATGGGGTGAAATGTATATGCCGTGAAAAAAGCCGTGGTGCGACCTTGTGGCTTAAGTCTTCGGCGTATCGAGACTGATGCCCTCGCGTGCCGCGATTTCGATGATCTGCTGTTCCAGTTTTGGCAGGTGTTGCTCGACGATATTCCAGATCAATTTCAAATCCACGCCCAGATATTGATGCGCGAGAAAATTGCGGGTGGCGGCAATTTGCTGCCAAGGCGCATCGGGATGTGAAGTTGTCAGGCTTTCGGTACCAAAATCTTTAACAGCTTGGCCGATGACTTCAAGATTGCGAATGACGGCGTCCTGTGTTTTGTGATCTTCAAAGAAAGCTTCTTTGCCATCCTGCACATATTCTTTGACCCAGCCGATGCAATCGTAAATATGGCGGATATAAACAGTGCGGTCTTTGCTCACAATGGCGCGGCCTCGCCGAGGATTCTGTCTTTCAGATAGCGATTGATGCCGTCGGGGGTGAGCACATCCACCTTTCTGCCGAGCATTTTTTCAATGTCCTGTTGCAGTCCGATCAAGTCGAACAAGCTGCGGTTCTCCTGCATGTCCACCAGCAAATCCACATCGCTGTCCGGTTGATCTTCACCGCGCACGACAGAGCCAAACAAGCGGACATTGCTCGCGCCGTGCTTTGCAGCAAGCGCAAGGATTTCGGCTTTTCTGATTTGTAATGTGCTGAGCGTGTTCATTGTTGTTGGATTGTAATCTATCGCCTAGCGTCAGTGGGGGGCGGAAATGTGCAGTGTGATTTTAAACATTCGGCGCATTACGCATTGCGGCTAATGCCCTACGCGGGCTGATTTGACAGCCTCACCCCCCGCGCCCTATAGTCGCACAGAACGAACGTTCTTGGTGCGATGAAATGAAATACGAAGTGAGAAAAGGCCGTGGTGCGACGTTGCAGATCGAGGGGCGCTTCGAGGCGGTGGCGCGTGAGCGTGTGGAGGATGGTTGGAACACGCCTGAAGAAGAGCTGCCGCCGTTCAAGACTACGGTGACGGTGGAGAAGGCGAAGAGCATCATCGTGCGCCACGATTCGCCCGACCTGCCGTTTGAATACACGCTGAATGCCTATCGCGGTTGCGAGCATGGTTGCATCTATTGTTATGCGCGGCCTTCGCATGCCTACATGAATCTTTCGCCGGGATTGGATTTCGAATCCAAGTTGTTCGCCAAGCCGGAGGCTGCTGCTTTGTTGCGTGCGGAGTTGGCGAAACCATCCTATCGTTGTTCCCCCATCGCCTTGGGTGCGAACACCGACCACTATCAACCCATCGAGCGCGATTGGAAGATCACGCGGCAGATATTGGAAGT
Source organism: uncultured Sideroxydans sp. (assembly GCA_964604485.1). GTDB lineage: Bacteria > Pseudomonadota > Gammaproteobacteria > Burkholderiales > Gallionellaceae > Sideroxyarcus. The sequence goes on along the minus strand of CAZRZH010000109.1, from coordinate 7,454 downwards.
GCTGGCGGAGTGCAAGCATCCTTTCTCCATCGTGACCAAATCCGCGCTCATCGAGCGCGACCTCGACTTGCTCACGCAGATGGCGCGCGACGACTTGGTGCAGGTGTTCATCACCGTTACGACGCTGGATGCGGAGGTGGCGCGCAAACTGGAGCCGCGTGCTGCTTCACCGCTGCGCAGGTTGCACACCATCCGCGCATTGAACGAGGCGGGCGTGCCGTGCGGGGTGATGGTCGCGCCCATCATTCCTTTCCTCACCGATGCCGTGTTGGAGAATGTGTTGCAAGCGGCACACGAACACGGTGCGCGCACGGCGGGCTACACCTTGTTACGTTTGCCGTATGAGTTGAAAGATTTGTTCAAGGATTGGTTGGTCACGCACTACCCGTTGAAGGCGGAGCATGTGATGAGCCGATTGCGCGAGATGCGCGGCGGCAAGGAGAACGATTCAGAGTTTGGCTCGCGCTTTCGCGGACAGGGGCTGTTCGCGGACTTATTGGTAAAACGTTTTCAGCTTGCGTGCGAACGCTTGGGATTGAATCAAGGTGAACGTGTGTCGCTCGATACATCCAAGTTCATCAGGCCGAATCAAAGCGGGCAGAAAAGTTTGTTTTAAGCCAGATTTCCTATTAGAAAATTTCCTAAGCGACAACTTATCCCCTTTTTCAAAGGGGGAAGCTGATAAATGGATTTAATAGAAAAATTGGGTTTAAGTGTGTTTCCCCATTCCAAGCCTTTCCCAGAGGGAGAAGGGTTAGTCCCCCTCTCGCTTGGCGGGGCTGAATGGCGCTTCCTTAACGGACGCTTCCGTTTCGGACATGAGAAAGGTGCGACAAAATGCCGCACCGTCGGCACGGTTCGAGTTGCTACACTCCAGGCACTATCAATCATTTCGGAGTGTCTCAAAATGCGTACCCGTCTCAGTGTCATCTATGTTGCTTTGTTCGGTGTATTGGCATCCCCTCTTGCCAGTGCTTCTTGCGGAAGTTCTGCTTGTTCAGTCAATACCAACTGGGATGAGCACAGTGCCAGCCAGCCCGGTTTGAGTATCGACCTGCGCTACAGCAGTACAAAGCTCGACCAACTACGTTCGGGTAGCAACAAGATCACTGCGGAAGATCCCGCCGATCCAGCCCTCACTCCGGGTGAGGAAGTGGAAAATCTTTACACCAAGAGCCAATTGGTCACGGCGACGGTCGATTACACCTTCGATGAAAACTGGGGTGTTGTCGTGCAGTTGCCTTATGTGTTGCGCACACATAAACACACGATCGCCGATCCCGCGCCTTTTGTCGAAACCTTCAGTGCATCAGCGTTGGGCGATATCAAGGCGGTGGGGCGCTATCGCTTTGCGCTGAATGACAGCAGCAGTGTTGGCATCAAAGCAGGATTGAAACTGGCAACCGGAAAGAAAAATATTGCCAACGATCAAGGTGCAATCCCGGGAGAAGTCTCGTTGCAACCGGGAAATGGCAGTACAGATTTGATCGTGGGTGCATTCTGGCAAGCCGGAGAACTGGGCGGTGCGTTGAGTTATTTTGCACAGGGCATCTTGCAAACATCGATCAATCACTTGGCAGATTTCAAGCCCGGAAATCAAATCAATCTTGATGCGGGTATACGTTATGCGCTGGGCAGGTCCGTCAGCGCGTTGCTACAACTCAACTACCAGGCCAACGCACAAGATGAAGGCAGCTCGGCGCCCGCAGACGCATCCGGAACCCCCGGCACTTCAACGGGCGGCAAATTCTTTTACCTGTCACCGGGAGTCAGTATCGTGCTTGCGCCAAACACGAATATTTACGGTTTGCTGCAACTCCCGCTGTCGCAAAACGTGAACGGTTTGCAACTCACCACCAGTTCCTCGTTCTCGCTGGGAATCAATCACCGGTATTAATTTTGTTTTCGATGAAACAAGGGCGAATAGAAACGCAGCGGTAGAGTGGGCACAGCAACGTGCCCACTCTACCGATTTCCAAGCGGTCAGATTTCTTCCTCAACGACAAGATCGTCTCCAAACCAGGGCGATACGGCAATTACAAATTTGATCGTGCTGCCTTCCAGGTTGGCAATAATCCAATAGCCGCCTATTCCCAATACCTCAATCCACTTTTGCAATATCGGGGCAACTTTTGTTTGGCCAAGAGCAGGTTTATTCTGGGCAGATTCGAACACGTCTTTGTTTTCTTTCGCCAGGTAACGGATGTTTCTCAGGATTTCATCCACTTGCCCGCGTTCAGGCAGGTAGCCTCTGGCTGTGAGCGGAATATTCGAGGGAGACTTGGAACTGGGCTTGTGCTCCACGATATAGCGGGCCGCTGCAATCACTTCGTTTTTGTTGTATTTAATTTTCATATTCGTCCTGCCTTGTAAGTGGGTTGGTACTCGTTGGGTGATTTTGAAGTCATCTCTGTGTTGTTTATTTCGGCCACCCGTCAAGCCTGATACGCCGGACGTTGCGCCATTACATGCAAGTCTATTTCTGGCACTTCACGCAATAAAAGCTCGACCGCTGTCCCTGCTTGATCAGTTTAATGACCGAGCCGCAACGTTTGCAAGTTTCATTTGTTCTGCCGTAGACAAAATAATGCTGCTGAAAATAGCCGCTCGAACCGTCGCTGTGGATGAAATCGCGCAGGCTGCTGCCGCCTTTTTCGATGGCGTCACGCAGCACTTCCTGAAGGGTTCGCACCAGCGCAACACAGCGCGGACGGCTGAGTTTATTTGCGGTTTGTTGCGGGCGGATACCGGCACGGAACAAGGCTTCGTTGGCGTAGATATTTCCCACGCCGACCACCACGTGACTGTCCATGATGACCAGCTTGATCGCGGCGCTGCGTTTGCGCGTGGCCTGATACAGGTAGTCCGCGTTGAACTCGGCATCCAGCGGTTCCGGCCCCAATTGGCCCAGCAACGGGTGTTCTGACACATCACCCACATGCCACAAGACCGCACCGAAGCGACGCGGATCGCGCAACCGCATCAACTTGCCGTTGGCGAGCACAAGGTCGAAGTGATCGTGTTTTTCCGCCGGGGTGTCGTGGGGAAGAATGCGCAGGCTGCCGCTCATGCCGAGGTGCAGGATGAGTGTGCCGTGCTCGAAGGTGAAAAGCAGATATTTGGCGCGGCGTTGGATTTCACGCACCGTGTGGCCGCGCAGTAGTTTCGGCAAGTCGGCCGGGATGGGCCAGCGCAGGTTGGCGTTGCGGATGACGATGTCGCTGACGATCTGATTTTGCAGGTGAGGGGCGATGCCGCGCAGGGTGGTTTCGACTTCGGG
>CAZRZH010000109.1:0-4074 GCA_964604485.1 uncultured Sideroxydans sp. | reverse complement strand
CAAAGGCAAAGCGCCCAACAAACCGTAAACCAAATAGGTGAGTTGGTGTTTGCTCAAGGTGAGCGTGCCATCTTTGGCGGTATGCGGGGCGAGCATGATGAGCCGCTCGTCGTTGCTCAGCCAGTTGACGATGTTGACGCCGAGATCGAGATTGCCGCCGTTGCCGGAATAGGCGTTTGACAAGAACGATCCGCTGCCGACCACCACGATACGTTGTTCACGTTCCGCCACTTCGCGTTGCAGGGCCAGAGCCAGTGTCACCGGGCCGGGAATATCGCGCTGCTTGTCGAACACGGGCGAGCGGCTGGCGCTGACCCAACCGTTGTTGGCGCCTTCCACCAAAATATTGCGCTGCCATTGCTGATTCTCTTCCATCCCCAGCGAACGGGCGTAAGGGAACACGGTGATGAGATCGAAATTCTGCGTGACGGGATGGGGGGCGTAACCGCTGCCCAGCGTCCAGTCGGCGGGCGCGTTCATCTCCTGAGCGGCGGGATCGATAACGACGCCGGGAGTGAGCGCGATGCCCAGTTGTTCCGACAGCGCTTCCAGACCGCGCAGCGGGGCGGCATCCAGCAACCAGAACACATTGCCGCCGCGTTCGATGAAACGCAGCAACTTGGCAATTTCTCCCTGGAATAAAGCCAACTGCGGTTGGGTAATGACCAACACGCTGACGTTGTCCGGCACCTCCTGCGCGATGCTCAGTTTAAGCGGGGCGATGCGGTAACCGTTTTGCTCCAGACGTTTGCCGAATTCGCCCAGATCGTGGTTCGCCACCCCGTCCAATTTGCGTTCGCCGTGGCCGCTCACATACATCAGCCATTGTTCTTTGGTGCGCGCCAAACGCAGCAAGGCGCTGGTCAGCGTTTGTTCGTTGAGTGTGGTGAGGTGTTCGCGCCGCCCGGAATATTCCACCACCATTTCGCCGTTGCCCCGAATGCCGGATTTGCGCACGGCATCCGGTTCTTTTAGCGGGTCGACGAAGGTCAGTTTGATGTCGGGTTTGTAGCGTTGATACAGCGCGAGGAACTCGCTGACCAGTTTGCGGATGTCGGCCTGTTTGGCATCCTGTTCGGTCGCATACACGGTGATGCTGATCTCGCCGGGCAATTGGTTCAGTGCATTCACACTGCCCTGTTCCAGGCTGTTGAGCGCGTTTTGCGTCACGTCCCAGTGCGCCGGAAAACGCGTGGCCAGTTGATACAGTCCGGCCGTGGCAGCCAGCAACAGCACGAAGAAAAGCAGATTGTTCAACCCGGTGCGGCGCATCATTTGCCTCCCCGTTCAAAACGGATGCGGCGCACGGCGAGCGACAGAAATACCGCGATGAAGAGCAGGAAATAGCCGAGATCGACGCTGGTCACCAGACCGACGTTCAGATTCTGGAAATGCGCGTTGGGCGAGAAAGCGCGTATTGCGCCGCTGCTCATGTCCAACATCCACAACCCGAAGGAAACCGCGATGGCCGCGAACGCGGCGACGATAGGTTGCCGCGTCAGCGCGGAAAAGAATAATCCCAGCGCGGCGTACGCGGCGGCGAGCAGCCACACGCCGAGAATGTTGCTCAGAATCAATCCATAGTCGGCGTGTGTCCCCAAAGACAGAGCGGACATCATCAGCGCACAGGCCGCGATGATGAGGGTGAGCAGCGCCAATAATCCCAGGAATTTCCCCAACACGATTTGTGTCGCGGAAATCGGCGCGGTGGTCAACAGAATCCAGGTCTGGTTGCGCCGCTCTTCCGCGATCAGGCGCATGGTGAACAGCGGGATCAGCATCATCAAAATCAAAGCCAGCACACTGGCCAACGGGGCGGCGACCGAAATGGTCACACCCGGCGCGTTTTCTAGGTGGGCCAACTGGGCTTGCACCTGCAGGTAGTCATCCATCCGTTCCAGAAAGAACCAGCCGAAGATGAACTGCAGCATGGCCAGCATCCACCAGGTGGAAGGGGTGACGAACAAGCTGCGCATTTCTTTTTTGGCGAGCGTGAGGATCATGGTGCCTCTTGTTTTTCGGGTTGCTTCGCCGTCAACCGGATGAAACTCGATTCGATGTCGCTGTGGCGGCGCAACTCTTCGGTGGTGTCGCTGAAGATCACTTTGCCTTGTTGCAGAATCACCGCGCGGTCGCAAATATTCTCCACCTCGTTCAACAGATGCGTGGAGAGGATGACGCTACTGCTGTTGCCCAGTTCGCGGATGAGGTCGCGGATATCGCGGATTTGTGTGGGATCAAGGCCGACCGTCGGCTCGTCCAGGATGACCACCGCAGGCTGGTGAATGATCGCCTGCGCGATACCGACCCGTTGTTGGTAACCCTTGGACAAAGTACCGATGAGCTTGTTGTCGCAGTCTTGCAGGCCGCAGCGTTGTTTGGCCAAAACCAGGTAGGCGGCTAATTTTGCCGGGGCAACACGGTGCAATTTGGCGGCGAAGATCAGGTAATCGTCCACCTTCATGTCACGATACAGCGGAGGATGTTCCGGCAGAAAACCGAGGCACGCTTTGCCCAGATCGGGGCGTTGCGCGAGATCGAAGTCACACACTTCGACGCAACCGCTGCTCGGAGTCAATGCGCCGGCCAGCATTTGCAGGGTGGTGCTCTTGCCCGCACCGTTGTGCCCCAACAATCCAAGCACTTGGCCGCGACGCAACTCGAACGAGACACCGTCCACCACGCAACGCTTGCCGTGAAAGCGTGTCAGGTGTTGCGCGGAAAGGGTGACCGGAAGTGACATGACAGGTGCGTGATGCGGTTTTGAGTTGCGGCAAATATAACCTAATATGTCGCCTCGCATCAAAATTCCAAACACCATGAAGCCCAACCGGAATTATTCCATACTGCTGCTGTTCCCTTTGCTGGCTGCCTGCGCGCAGATGCCGCAACACGCCGTGGTCGAAGCGCCCGTGCAAGTTGCCAGCACCGACCCGGCGGCGGACAGAGTGCCGCTGGACAAAATCATCGAAGCTCCCAAACTCGACTTGCCCAATGTGGCGCTGACCGACCGCCTGTTGTACGAATTCCTGCTGGGCGATATCGCCGCACAGCGCGGGAATCCGCAACTGGCGGCGCAGGCGTACCTCGATCTGGCCAAAACCACGCGCGATCCGCGTGTGGCGAGGCGTGCGGCGCAGCTGACTTTCGAGGCGCACCAATACGATTTGTCGGTCGAGGCGTTCAAGTTGTGGCAACAACTGGAACCCGCATCGCCCCTGGCCAAACAGATGCTGGTCTCGCTGTTATTGAGCGGGGGAAAATTGGCCGAGGCGCGTCCGCATGTGGTGACGCTGCTGGAATCCGAACCGCTGAATATCGGACGCAGTTTCATGAACCTCTACGGTTTGCTGGCGCGGGTGCAGGATAAGCCCGCCGCAATGGATTGGATGATTGAGATTGCGCATCCCTATCCGCACGTGGCGGAAGCGCATTGGGCGCTGGCACAGTCGGCGGCGGCGGCGAACCGGTTTGAACTGGCCCTGGCCGAAGCGCATCAGGCGGTTACTCTGCGTCCCGAATGGGATATGGCGGTGATGCTCGAAGCGCAATTGCTGCAACGTAGCGAGCCGCAAAAAGGCACCGCGTTGCTGAAGTCATTCCTCGAATCCCACAATGACGACAAAGAAGTGCGCCTGTTTTACGCGCGCCTGTTGCTGGAACAAAAACAATACGTTGCCGCGCGCGACGAATTTGGGCGCTTGCTGCTGCAACGTCCGGGCAGCCCCGAGCTGGCGTTCGCCATCGCGCTGATCTCGTTGCAGTTGGGCGAATACGACCGGGCGGAAAAGGAATTGCGCCAGGCGCTGTCCAGCAACGACAAGAACAAAGACGAGGACACGCTGCATTATTATTTGGCGCAATTGGGCGAGGCCCAAAAAGACGATTTGGGCGCGCTGAAACATTACCGCCAGGTCAACGGCGGCGAACATGTTTACCCGTCGCGTTTGCGCGAAGCGTATCTGCTCAACAAATCCGGCAAATTGGACGAAGCGCGAAAAGTGCTGAATCGGATTGTGGCGAAAGACGATACGCAGCGCGTGCAGTTGCTGATGATCGAGTCGCAATTCCTGC
>CAZRZH010000108.1:2619-9387 GCA_964604485.1 uncultured Sideroxydans sp. | reverse complement strand
GACCTACATCACGACCAATCCCTACACGCACAAACAGAATTTCGCGGGAGCGGCCGCCGTGTTTGATGATTTGAGCGACCTGCCGGGCTTCTATGATTTAATCGGTTTGCCCCATTAACCCATTTTCCCAACTGCCATGAACGCTGCCAATCCGCTAGCCCGTCATTCCGGCGCAGGCCGGAATCCAGCAAAAACAAACACCCCGCGAAGCGGACAAAACAGCAAAGATGCCCCGCTTCGCGGGAGATTTATGAATCGACTGGATTCCGGCCTGCGCCGGAAGGACGTAGTTTTTAGCTATTGGAATAATTAGAATGAACGAATATCTGAAACGTATCCTCAACGCGCGCGTCTATGACGTGGCAGTCGAAACCCCGCTGGAAGTCGCGCCGAATCTTTCGGCACGCATCGGCAATACCGTGCTGCTCAAGCGCGAGGATATGCAACCGGTGTTCTCCTTCAAGTTGCGCGGCGCGTACAACAAGATGGCGCATCTGTCGCCCGCTCAACTCAAACAAGGCGTGATCGCCGCCTCGGCTGGCAACCATGCACAAGGCGTCGCCATGTCTGCTCATCGTTTGGGGTGCAAGGCCACCATCGTGATGCCGACCACCACGCCGCAAGTGAAGATCGATGCGGTACGTCACTTCGGCCAACGCTCGGTCGAGATCGTGTTGCATGGCGACAGCTACAGCGATGCCTACGCCCATGCGCTCGCACTGGAAAAAGAAAGGCAGCTGACTTTCGTACACCCCTTCGACGACCCTTACGTCATCGCAGGCCAAGGCACAATCGGTATGGAGATCTTGCGCCAGCACCAAGCTCCCATCCACGCCATCTTCTGCGCAATCGGCGGTGGCGGATTGATCGCAGGTGTGGCCGCTTATGTGAAACAAGTGCGTCCCGATATCAAGATCATCGGCGTGCAGACCAATGATTCCGATGCCATGTATCGCTCGCTCAAAGCCAAAAAACGCGTACAACTGAACGATGTCGGCCTGTTCTCCGACGGCACCGCAGTCAAATACGTGGGCGAAGAGACCTTCCGCATCTGTAAACAATACGTGGATGAGGTCATCCTGGTGGATACCGACGAAGTGTGCGCAGCTATCAAAGACGTGTTCCAGGACACGCGCTCCATCCTTGAACCGGCAGGTGCATTGGCGGTCGCGGGCGCGAAGCTCTACGCCAAGCGTGAGCAACTCAAAGGCGAGACCCTCATCCCCATCGCCTGCGGCGCGAACATGAACTTCGACCGCCTGCGTTTCGTGGCCGAGCGCGCCGAGATCGGCGAGAAGCGTGAAACCCTGCTTGCCGTCACTATTCCCGAAACCCCCGGCAGTTTCCGCAAGTTCTGCGCCCTGCTGGGCAAACGTAACATCACCGAATTCAACTATCGCTATGCCGACCCCAAAGCGGCGCAGGTCTTCGTGGGCATCCAAGTGAAAGACCAATCGGAAGCCTCCGACCTGATCGAAAAGTTGCAACGTAGCAAATTGCCCACGCTGGATTTGAGTGACAACGAAATGGCCAAGCTGCATCTGCGCCACCTCGTCGGCGGACATGCGCCCGAAGTCAAAGACGAAATCATGTTTCGCTTCGAGTTCCCTGAAAGACCCGGCGCACTGATGAATTTCCTCAACAGCATGAACCACAGCTGGAACATCTCGCTGTTCCACTACCGCAACCACGGCGCGGATTACGGCCGCGTGCTGGTTGGCATGCAGGTTCCGCAACACGACAAGAGGGCACTCAAAATCTTCCTCGACACACTCGGCTACCGTTACTGGGACGAGAGCAACAACCCGGCGTACCGGCTGTTTCTTGGATAGAATCACAGCCATTATTTCACTGCACTCACTATGAAAATAAGCTGGGGGAGACGATGCGTAAAGACGAGGTTCTAAGACTGCTAAGTCAACACAAACAGGAATTGATCCGGCGTTTCGGCATTACCGACTTGGCGTTATTCGGCTCCACAGTGCATGACGAAGCACGACCAGACAGTGACATTGATGTATTGGTTAGTTTCGATGGCCCTGCCACTTCTGAACGATACTTTGGAGTGCAGTTTTATTTGGAAGATTTGTTGGGAAGTCCAATTGATTTAGTTACGGACAAGGCGTTGCGCCCACAGCTAAGGCCTTACATTGAAGCAAGCGCGATTCATGTCTGAAGCTCAAATTGATATACAAGGACGTGACTGGCGTTTGTATATCGACGACATGATTTCGTTTGCTGAAAAAGTGTTGCTATATACCGAAGGCTTGGATCGTTCAACGTTTGAAGCGAGCGGGCTGAATTACGATGCCACTGTGCGCAATCTCGAATTGATAGGAGAAGCCGCAACACGAATTCCCGCCTCGATTCGAGAGTTCGCACCGCATATTAAATGGCGCGAAGTCATCGCCACTCGCAACCGTCTGATACATGGTTACCTGGGAATAGATAACGACACCTTGTGGAGCATCATTCAAGATGATGTTGCAACTCTGTTAGACGGCTTACATGCCCTGAAAAAGGCAGCCGATGAAAATCAAATTAAGTAGCGGCCTTGCAGATCATTTTGCCGGCGCCGGCAAAATGATCCGCAAGGCCAACAAGCCATGCCACTAAGCTGGAACGAAATCCGCAGTCGTGCCCACGCATTTTCCAAACGCTGGGAAAACGAGACATCAGAAGATGCCGAAGCCAAGGCTTTCTGGACAGAATTCCTCAACGTCTTCGGGATAGACCGCAAGCGCGTCGCCAGCTTCGAAGAACCCGTCAAAAAACTCGGTGACAAACAAGGCTTCATCGACTTGTTCTGGAAAGGCATGCTGCTGGTCGAGCACAAGTCGCGCGGCAAAAATTTGGACAAAGCCTACATCCAGGCACTCGATTATTTCCCCGGCATCAAAGAACGCGACCTGCCCAAATATGTGCTGGTTTCCGACTTCGCCCGGTTCCGCTTATACGACCTCGAAGCAGAACCCTCCCCCCGCAAGCAGGGTGAGGGAGCAAAACCAGAACCCTCTCCCACCGGGGGAGGGCAGGGAGGGGGAGCTTTTCAAGAATTTAATCTCAAAGACCTGCACAAGAACATCAAGCACTTCGCCTTCATCGCAGGCTACCAAACGCGCGCCATCAAGCCCGAAGATCCCGTCAACATCAAAGCCGCCGAACTCATGGGCAAGCTGCACGATGCCCTTAAAGACATCGGCTACGACGGACACGCGCTTGAGCACTACCTCGTGCGTCTGCTGTTTTGTTTGTTCGCGGAAGACACCGGCATCTTCGAGCGCCAGCAACTCAAGGAATACATCCAGGACAAAACCGCCGAAGACGGCAGCGACCTTGCCGCGCATCTGGCGCAACTGTTCGAAGTGCTCAACACGCCAAAAGACAAACGCCTGAAAAATCTCGACGAACACCTCGCCGCGTTCGAATACGTCAACGGCAAACTGTTCGCCGAACACCTGCCTACCGCCAGCTTCGATGCCAAGATGCGCAACCAACTGCTCGACTGTTGCGCATTGAATTGGAGCCGCGTCTCGCCTGCTATTTTTGGCTCACTGTTTCAGTCGGTGATGGATAAAGATGCTCGCCGCAACCTCGGCGCGCACTACACCAGCGAAGCCAACATCCTCAAACTTATCAAACCGCTGTTCCTTGACGAACTGCACAGCGAGTTCGAAAACTGCAAGAACAACGCCAAGAAGCTCACCGAATTCCACGACAAATTACGCAAGCTCAAATTCTTCGACCCCGCCTGCGGCTGCGGCAACTTCCTCGTCATTGCCTACCGCGAACTGCGCCTGCTTGAATTGGAAGTCCTGCGCGAACTCTACAAAAAACGCGAAACGGGTTTTCTCGATGTGTCCGATATCGTCTGGCTGGATGTCGACCAGTTCTACGGAATCGAGATCGAAGAGTTCCCCGCGCAGATCGCACAAGTGGCGATGTGGCTCACCGACCACCAGATGAACCAGCTCATCTCGGAAGAGTTCGGCAACTACTTCGCACGCCTGCCGCTTAAGAAGTCCGCCACTATCGAATGTGGAAATTCGCTACAACTGGATTGGAAAGAAGTCGCACCGAACGTGGATTACATCTTGGGTAATCCGCCGTTTGTGGGTAAGCAGATGCAGGACGGTGAGCAGAAAGCCGACATGGAGCGAATCTTCCAAGGTGTAAAGGGAGCCGGTGTATTGGATTTTGTCGCTGCGTGGTATCTGAAAGCAGCGCAGTACATGAGAAACCTCCCCTCGCCCGCAGGCGGGAGAGGGGCTGGGGGTGAGGGTTCATACACACCGCACCCACCCCAAAAGTTACCTGCCGACCTAATAAGTTATGCCCGCGAAATGCGCAAAGGACAAACTGATGCGGAGCAACTGATTTGGCATTTGTTGCGTGGTCGTCAAATTGCGCATGCCAAATTCCGTCGCCAACATCCAATTGGCAGATACATCCTCGATTTCTATTGCGACGAACACAAACTTGCCATCGAACTGGATGGCGGACAACACGCCGAACAAATCAACTACGATGAGACTCGCACCGCCTTTTTTTCGGCGCAAGGCATTCGCGTTTTACGCTTTTGGAATAATCAGGTGTTACAAGAGACAGAAAACGTCATGGAGGCGATATGGCAGGCATTGCAGCCCTCGTCCGCGTCAGACCAACGCCCCTCACCCCAACCCTCTCCCGCCTGCGGGCGAGGGAGCAAAACCAAAACCGCTTTTGTCTCCACCAACTCCATCGCCCAAGGTGAACAGGTCGGCATTCTGTGGGGCGAGTTACTGAACAAATATCACATCAAGATTCACTTCGCCCACCGCACGTTCAAATGGGGTAACGATGCGCGCGGCAAAGCAGCGGTGCATTGCGTCATCATCGGTTTCGCGCCTTTCGATGTGAACGACAAGCGCATCTGGGATTACGAAAAGCCGGACTCGGATGCGCACGAACTCAATGTGCGCAACATCAATCCGTATCTGGTCGATGCGCCGGATGTGATTATTTCAAATCGCAATACGCCAGCATCCTTTGCGCCCGAAATGAACTATGGCAGTTTTGCACTAGATGATGGAAATTACACACTCTCTGAAACGGATCGTGAACAGTTACTTGCTGAAAATCCCAACGCGGAAAAATTTGTAAGGCCATTCATTGGTGGTCAGGAGATGTTGCATAGCATCAAGCGCTGGTGTCTCTGGCTTGAGGGCGCGCAACCGAGCGAACTTCGTTCGCTACCGGCAGTCTTGCGAAGAGTAGAGGCTGTTAAAAAGTGGCGGGAGGGAAGTAGCCGTGAGACAACAAAAAAACTTGCAGCAACTCCAACTCGCTTTGCTGAGATACGACAGCCGTCTACCCACTACATCGCAATCCCGACAGTTTCATCGGAGCAACGCGCCTATATTCCAATGACATTTCTTTCGCCGGAAGTTGTCGCCTCAAACCAGCTTTACATATTGCCAAACGCAAACCTTTATCACTTCGGCATCCTGACCTCCACCATGCACAACGCATGGATGCGTTACACATGCGGACGAATGAAGAGCGATTACCGTTATTCGGCAGGCATCGTGTACAACAACTTCCCCTGGCCTGAGTTCCCTTCCCCCGCAAGCGGGGGAAGGGCTGGGGATGAGGGTATTTCAACGGAAGTGCGTAACTCAAAAGTCCCTCACCCTCAATCCCTCTCCCGCCTGCGGGAGAGGGAAGCAGTGGAAGTCGCCGCCCAATCCGTGCTGGATGCCCGCGCGCAATATATGCTCCCCTCGCCCGCAAGCGGGAGAGGGGCTGGGGGTGAGGGGGAGCGTGTGAGCGCAGCGAACTCAGCCTCCCTCGCCGACCTCTACGACCCGCTGACCATGCCGCCCGCGCTGGTGAAAGCCCACCAAGCCCTCGACCGCGCGGTGGATGCCTGTTACCGCAAAGCACCGTTCACCAACGATGCACAACGCGTGGAATTTCTGTTTGAACGTTACCAGCAACTCACCAGTTTGTTGCCGTCGCAAAAGACCGGCAAGAAAAAATCATAGAGCCGAACGATGCCCTCCGATTCCTTCCGCGATTTCGTCCTCGAACAACTGTCCTCCCTCGACGGCCTGCGCTGCAAACGCATGTTCGGCGGCTACGGCTTGTATGCTAACGAAGTGTTTTTTGGCATCGTATTCGAGGGTCGGCTCTATTTCAAAACGCATCCCGACACGCTTGCGCAATACGAAAATTTTCATGCCGCCGTTTTTGCGCCTTCCGAAAAACAAACTTTAAAGAATTACCGCGAAGTTCCCGCCGATATTCTGGAAGATAGCGAACGATTGCCGCTTTGGGCACGTCGGGCCGCGCAGTCATGAACATCCAGGCTAGGAAGCAACAGCTCAGGCAACGTATAATCGCCGCCCGCGATAACCTGACGCCAAGCTTACGGATGCACTCAAGTAAGCATATCGTCGGCCAGCTGTGTGGCTTGGCGACATACAAGGCGGCACGGACGGTATTGGGTTATCTGAATTTCGGTTCGGAATTGGCAAGTGAGGATTGGGTTCGGCAAGCACTGGCAGACGGCAAGAGAGTCTTACTACCTCGGGTGAACAAAGCCAATAAGCATCTGGATTTGTTCCAGGTTAAAGATCTGGATGTTGAGGTAGCGGTTGGGGCTTTTGGTATTCGCGAGCCCAGCATCGAAAAATGCAAGCACTTCGAAGCGTTGGGAGAGATAGATTTAATTTTGATGCCTGGCGTCGCTTTTGATCGCAAAGGCGGAAGACTGGGTTACGGCGG
>CAZRZH010000108.1:0-2519 GCA_964604485.1 uncultured Sideroxydans sp. | reverse complement strand
GTTGAAGAAATTCCACAAGAAAGCACTGACCACAAGGTGGATTGGTTGATCACAGAAAATGAATCAATACGTTGTACTTTAGGGAGAGAGTAAAGATGGCTACGCAACAACCAGACTACGATCCACAAGAAACGCAGGAATGGCTGGACTCGCTGCAATCAGTATTGGATAAAGAAGGCGGCGACCGTGCCCATTTCCTGATCGACCAGCTTATCAATCATGCACGCTTGGCGGGCGACGATCTGCCTATCAGCGCGACCACGCCGTATCTCAACTCGATCCCGCTGGATAAAGAAGAGCGCTCTCCCGGCAATTTCGATATGGAACATCGTATTCGCGCAATCATGCGCTGGAATGCGATGGCCATCGTGCTGAACGCGAATAAAGAATCTTCCGAGCTGGGCGGCCACATCGCCAGCTTCGCTTCTGCCGCGACTTTGTATGACGTGGGCTTCAACCACTTCTTTCATGGCAAGACTGATACGCACGGCGGCGACCTGGTGTATTTCCAGGGTCACTCGTCCCCCGGTGTATATGCGCGCGCCTTTATGGAAGGCCGCATCAGCGAAGAACAACTGTATAAATTCCGCCAAGAAGTGGATGGCGAGGGACTGTCTTCGTATCCCCATCCTTGGTTGATGCCGAACTTCTGGCAGTTCCCTACCGTGTCGATGGGTCTCGGCCCTTTGATGGCGATTTACCAAGCGCGCTTCATGCGCTATTTGCAACACCGCAACTTGGCGCAAACCAATGGCCGCAAGGTATGGGCATATTTGGGCGATGGCGAGACGGACGAGCCCGAATCTCTGGGCGCGATCTCGATGGCCGGTCGCGAAGGCTTGGACAATCTGATCTTCGTCATCAACTGTAACTTGCAACGTCTGGATGGCCCTGTGCGCGGCAACGGCAAGATCATTCAGGAATTGGAAGGTGTGTTCCGTGGTGCTGGCTGGAACGTCATCAAGGTGGTGTGGGGCGGCAAGTGGGATAGGCTGTTGGCGAAAGACAAAACTGGCTTGTTGCTGAAACGCATGGAAGAAGTGGTGGATGGTGATTACCAAACCTACAAATCCAAAGATGGTGCGTATGTGCGCAAACATTTCTTCGGCAAATATCCCGAGTTGCTGGAGCTGGTTGCCGACATGTCGGACAACGAGATTTGGCGTTTGAATCGCGGCGGCCACGACCCGCATAAAGTATTCGCGGCCTATGCGGCCGCATCCAAGCACACCGGTCAGCCGACCGTCATCCTCGCCAAAACGGTGAAGGGCTACGGCATGGGGGATGCGGGCGAAGGCCAGAACACCACGCACCAACAAAAGAAAGTGGATGCGGATGCGCTGCGTAAATTCCGCGACCGCTTCAACATTCCGGTCACCGATGAGCAGTTGCCAAAACTGCCGTTCGTTCGCCCTGAAGCGGGCAGCCAAGAAGAAAAATATCTGCGCGAACGCGGCGCAGTGATGGGCGCTGTTCCTGCTCGCTCTCCCCTCACAACCGCCTTACCCATCCCCGAACTGTCCGCGTTCGATGCACTGCTGAAATCCAGTGAAGAGCGCGAGTTCTCCACCACCATGGCGTTCGTGCGTTTGCTCGGCGTGTTGGTAAAAGACAAGAATATCGGAAAACAGATCGTGCCTATCGTGCCGGATGAATCGCGCACTTTCGGCATGGAAGGCATGTTCCGTCAGCTCGGCATCTTCTCGCAGGTTGGGCAGCTGTACACCCCGCAAGATGCCGACCAGTTAATGTTCTACAAAGAATCTGAAACCGGACAAGTGTTGCAGGAAGGCATCAACGAAGCGGGCGGCATGGCCGACTGGATCGCGGCGGCCACGGCTTACGCCAACCACGGCGTGGCGATGATCCCGTTCTACATCTACTACTCGATGTTCGGCTTCCAGCGCATCGGCGATTTGGCGTGGGCGGCGGGTGACTTGCGTGCGCGCGGCTTCATGGTCGGCGGCACTGCCGGACGCACCACGTTGAACGGTGAAGGTCTGCAACATCAGGATGGGCACAGCCACTTGATGGCGGCCACTATTCCCAACTGCGTTTCCTACGACCCCACGTTTGCCTATGAGCTGGCCGTCATCGTGCAAAACGGTATGGAGCGCATGTATAAGAACCAAGAGGATGTGTTCTATTACCTCACGGTGATGAACGAGAACTACACCCATCCTGCCATGCCCAAGGGTGCGGAAGAAGGCATCATCAAAGGTATGTACAAGTTCAGCGCAAGCAAAGCGAAAGCCAAGAACAAAGTACAGTTGCTGGGTAGCGGCACCATCCTGCGTGAAGTCATCGCGGCAGCAGAATTGCTGGAGAAAGATTTCGGCGTCGCCTCTGATGTGTTCAGCGTCACCAGCTTCAACGAACTGCGCCGCGAAGGTGTGGATTGCGAACGTTGGAATACGCTGCATCCTGAAGCCAAGCCGCGCATCAGCTATACCGAACAATGTCTGGATGCGAGCATCCCCGTCATTGCAGCAACGGACTACATCCGCAGCTATTCAGAG
>CAZRZH010000107.1:4760-9457 GCA_964604485.1 uncultured Sideroxydans sp. | reverse complement strand
CAATGATAGCGGTTGCGGTGTGGCGAACTCGCTGGCGGCGGTGCGCGGCGGTTGCGACCAAGTGCAGGGTACCATCAACGGATATGGCGAGCGTGTAGGCAACGCCAATCTGACGACGGTTATTCCCAATCTGCAACTCAAGATGAACAGGCAAACGGTCACGCCGGAGCAGTTGCGCGAGTTGACTTCGCTCGCGCATTACGTGGCTGAAGTGGTCAATCTCAAGCATTACAACCACGCCCCCTACATAGGCCACAGCGCCTTTGCGCACAAGGGTGGTATTCATGTGGCGGCGATGCTGAAAGCGGTCGACACCTATCAGCATATCGACCCCGCTTTGGTTGGAAATGCGATGCGCTCGGTGGTGTCCGAATTGTCCGGGCGCGGCAACATTCAGTTTCTTGCGAAATCTTTGGGCATCGAACTCGACAATGAAAAAGCGCAAAAGGTGCTCAACCATATCAAGCATCTGGAGCATGACGGTTTCACCTTTGAGGCGGCTGAAGCCAGTATGGAATTGATGTTGCATCGCCTGCGTCCCGACTATTCCAAGCCGTTTGAACTGATCGATTATTTTGTCATCACCGAGCGCCGCCAAAGTCGGGGGCTGTTGTCGGAAGCGACTGCCAAAGTTAAGGTGGGGGAGGAGGTCAAGTTTATGGCGGCGGAGGGCAACGGCCCCGTGAATGCACTCTCGACGGCTCTGCGCAGCGCACTTTCATCCGCCTACCCGGTGCTGAAAACGGTGCGTTTGATCGACTACAAGGTGCGTATTTTGGACAGCGCCAACGGCACGTCTGCCCAAGTGCGGGTGCTTATCACTTTCCAGGGCGGAGGCCATGTCTGGACGACTGTAGGCGCAAGTACCAATATCATCGACGCGAGTTGGCACGCCTTGTCCGACAGCCTGGAATATGCCCTGGTTAAATTGGACGGAACTGCCGCAACGACCCAATCGGCCTTGGCGTAGAACCAGCCTGCTGTGGCATAATCTCCAGCCCCGCGAAAGAAAACAAATGAACGCTCAAACTCTGTACGACAAACTTTGGAACAGTCATCTGGTGCGCACCGAACCGGATGGT
Source organism: uncultured Sideroxydans sp. (assembly GCA_964604485.1). Taxonomy (GTDB): domain Bacteria; phylum Pseudomonadota; class Gammaproteobacteria; order Burkholderiales; family Gallionellaceae; genus Sideroxyarcus. The sequence continues at coordinate 8,375 of CAZRZH010000107.1, read as the reverse complement.
ACGGCACTGATTTATATCGACCGCCATTTGGTGCACGAAGTCACCAGCCCGCAAGCCTTCGAGGGGATGCGTTTGGCAAATCGCAAACCTTGGCGCACCAGTTCGATGCTGGCAGTGCCGGATCACAATGTGCCCACCACCAACCGTGCGGCGGGAATCGCCGATCCGATTTCGCGTCTGCAAGTGGAGACACTGGATGCGAATTGCGCCGAGCTGGGGATCACCGAATTCAAGATGGGCGACATCCGCCAGGGGGTGGTGCATGTGATGGGGCCGGAGCAGGGCGCGACCTTGCCGGGCATGACCGTGGTGTGCGGTGATTCCCACACCAGTACCCACGGTGCTTTTGGTGCGTTAGCTCATGGCATCGGCACCTCCGAGGTCGAGCATGTGATGGCCACGCAATGTCTGGTGGCGAAGAAATCCAAAGCCATGCTGGTGAAGGTGGAAGGTAAATTGGGGCACGGTGTGACCTCGAAAGACATCGCGCTGGAAGTGATCGGCATGATCGGTACAGCAGGTGGTACGGGCTACGCCATCGAATTTGGGGGTGACACCATTCGCGGCTTGAGCATGGAAGCCCGCATGACCTTGTGCAACATGGCCATCGAGGCAGGTGCACGCGCAGGCATGGTGGCGGCAGATGAGGTCACGTTTGAGTACATCAAGGGGCGTCCCTTCGCACCGCAGGCATCACAGTGGGATGCGGCAGTGACTTACTGGCGCACTTTGCACAGCGATGCGGGTGCGAAGTTTGACACCACCATCACATTGGATGCGGCCAAGATCAAGCCACAAGTGACTTGGGGTACTTCACCCGAGATGGTGTTGCCCGTGGATGGCAGCGTGCCTGATCCAGCAAACATCACGGACGCGGTGAAGCGCAGTGATGCCGAACGTGCCCTGCAGTACATGGGGCTGAAGGCAAACACGCCGATCACCGAGATCAGGATCGACAAGGTATTTATCGGTTCCTGTACCAATGGTCGTATCGAAGATATGCGCGCGGCAGCCGCTGTTGCCAAAGGTGGCAAGGTCGCCGCGAACGTGAAGTTGGCGATGGTGGTGCCGGGTTCTGGACTAGTCAAAGCGCAAGCAGAGCAAGAAGGTCTGGATAAGATTTTCATCGCAGCAGGATTCGAATGGCGCGATCCGGGATGTTCCATGTGTCTGGCGATGAACGACGATAAATTGGCATCGGGTGAGCGCTGTGCCTCGACTTCCAACCGCAACTTTGAAGGTCGCCAAGGTCAGGGTGGACGTACGCATTTGGTGAGTCCGGCGATGGCGGCGGCGGCGGCGATTGCGGGACATTTTGTGGATGTGAGCAAGTTATAGGATCTTTTTAGATTCGCACGGCACCCAATTTTGGATATTCAATTGACACGCAATTACGGACGATAGGTGATGCAAAAATTTGAACGATTTACCGGACTGGTTGCTCCTTTAGATAGGGCTAACGTGGATACGGACGCCATTATTCCGAAGCAATTCCTTAAATCCATCAAGCGCTCAGGTTTCGGCCCGTATGCGTTCGACGAGTGGCGCTATCTGGACCACGGCGAGCCAGGGATGGATTGCAGCAAGCGTCCTCTGAACAAGGATTTCGTATTGAATCAGCCGCGCTATCAAGGTGCGCAGATATTGTTGGCGCGCGAGAACTTCGGCTGCGGTTCCTCACGCGAGCATGCACCGTGGGCATTGGACGATTACGGCTTTCGCGTCATTCTCGCGCCGAGCTTCGCCGATATCTTTTTCAACAATTGTTTCAAGAACGGCATGTTGCCCATCAAGTTGGCGGCGGATAAGGTCGACGAATTGTTCGAGGCGGTGGATACCCAGAATGGTTACGCCTTGGCCGTCGATCTGGTGCAGCAGACACTCACGACGCCGGGCGGCGCCGTTTATAAATTCGAGGTGGATGAATTCCGCAAGCATTGTCTGTTGAACGGGCTGGATGACATCGGTCTGACCTTGCAACATCAGGCCGACATCAGTACATTCGAAACGACGCATCGCGCTGCGCAACCGTGGTTATTTGCATAACTCTCAAAAGGTAAAGAAATGAAGATCGCAGTCTTGCCGGGTGACGGCATCGGAACAGAGATCGTTGCTCAAGCAGCGAAGGTGTTGGAAATTTTGCGCAGAGACGGTCTGAAAATCGAGCTGGAATACGCGCATCTTGGCGGGGCTGGCTACGACGCTGAAGGTGATCCGTTTCCTCAATCTACCGAGAAGTTGGTCAAGTTATCCGATGCAGTCTTGTTGGGCGCAGTGGGCGGCTACCAGTACGACACATTGCCGCGTCCGATGCGTCCGGAACAGGGCTTGCTGCGTATCCGCAAGGGCTTGGGTTTGTTCGCTAACCTGCGTCCGGCGATGGTGTATCCCGAGCTGGTGAATGCGTCGACCCTGCGTTCCGAAATCGTGTCCGGCCTGGACATCATGATCCTGCGTGAACTGACCGGCGACATCTATTTTGGTCAGCCGCGTGGCATTCGCACGCTGGAGAACGGCGAGCGTCAAGGCTTCGACACCATGCACTACAGCGAATCCGAAGTGCGCCGTGTGGCGCATGTGGGTTATCAGATTGCTATGAAGCGCGGCAAGAAGCTGTGTTCGGTGGATAAGGCCAATGTATTGGATACCAGCATGTTCTGGCGCGAAATCGTGACGGAAGTGGCGAAGGAATATCCGCAGGTAGAGACGTCGCATATGTACGTGGACAACGCGGCGATGCAATTGGTGCGCGCACCCAAACAATTCGACGTGATCCTCACGGGCAACATCTTTGGTGACATCTTGTCGGACGAAGCTTCCATGCTGACCGGCTCAATCGGTATGTTGCCATCGGCATCTCTGGATGCGAACAACAAGGGATTGTACGAGCCATGCCACGGTTCTGCCCCGGATATCGCAGGCAAAGATATCGCCAATCCATTGGCCACCATCCTTTCCGTGGCGATGATGATGCAATACACCTTTGCGCGACCCGATGTTGCGCAGCGCATTGAGGGGGCAGTGCGCAAAGTATTACGACAAGGCCTACGCACCGGCGACATCTATGAGGCCGGTATGCAGAAGGTGGGTTGCTCCAAGATGGGGGATGCGGTCGTCGCAGCACTGTGAGTTAAAGGAACGTCATGAAAGTCGGTTTAATCGGTTGGCGCGGCATGGTGGGTTCGGTGCTCATGCAGCGCATGCGTGAAGAAAAAGATGATGATGTTAGTCTGGATAGTGTCACAGAATAGAAAAGGTGGTCGAGTGCTGAAATCGATAATAAAAACTTCTGGTTGTCTTGCTTGCTTGGTGTGGTCTGCTACGGTGAGTGGGATTGGCTTGGGCGGTATCAATGTTAGCTCGAACCTTTCGGCATTGCCTTTGGTGGTAAGTCCTGTAGTGCCAAATGCAGTTTCGGTTGAAATTTCTGCTCCGACGGGAGCTTCCGGATCTGCTGATATTCCGCTGTATGTTGCTATGACAGAAGAGATTCCCTTGTATGTGGCTATGACAGAAGAGATTCCCCTGTATGTTGCAATGACAGAAGAGATCCCTCTGTATGTTGCTATGACAGAAGAGATTCCCTTGTATGTGGCTATGACAGAAGAGATTCCC
>CAZRZH010000107.1:0-4660 GCA_964604485.1 uncultured Sideroxydans sp. | reverse complement strand
CAGAAGAGATCCCTCTGTATGTTGCTATGACAGAAGAGATTCCCTTGTATGTGGCAATGACAGAAGAGATTCCCCTGTATGTTGCTGTGACAGAAGAGATCCCCCTGTATGTTGCTGTCGGAGAAGAACCTTTATACGATTCCACAGACTCGGCAAACCGAACGAAATTAAGCAAAGTTGAAAAAACTGCTAACTCGAATATTGTAGTGAAAAAAGGCGATACGCTTATAGGTATAGCCATCCAGACAAAGCCCGCCGATATCAGCCTTGAGCGTATGTTGGTCGCTTTGTACAGAGCCAATACCGGTGCGTTCGTGGGAAAGAACATGAATCGCCTGAAACGGGGGCAAATCATTCGGCTGCCTGACACCGCCGAGTTGGAGGCTGTAAAACAGCGCGAGGCTGCCAAAGAGTTCCATGCTCAAGCATCGCATTCAGGGTGCAGTGCGAAAAGTATACGACAAGGTCTTCGCACCGGCGACATCTATGAGGCTGGTATGCAGAAGGTGGGTTGTTCGAAGATGGGTGATGCGGTCGTCGCAGCATTGTGAGTTAAAGGAACGTCATGAAAGTCGGATTAATCGGTTGGCGCGGCATGGTGGGTTCGGTGCTCATGCAGCGCATGCGTGAAGAAAAAGATTTCGATCTCATCGATGCGGTGTTCTTCACCACATCTAATGTCGGTGGAGAGGCGCCGGCTGAAGCTCGCGGTGCGTCGCTCAAGGATGCTTACGATCTGAAGGAATTGATGGCGATGGATGCCATCATTTCCTGCCAAGGCGGTGATTACACCACCGAGATATTCCCCAAGCTGCGTGCTGCGTGTTGGCAGGGATATTGGATCGATGCGGCATCTACCCTGCGCATGGAAAAAGACGCGGTCATCATTCTCGATCCAGTCAATCTTGATCTCATCAAGAAATCGCTGGCGAATGGCGGCAAGAACTTCATCGGTGGCAATTGCACCAACAGCATCTTGCTGATGGGCTTGGGAGGTTTGTTCCATGCGGGTCTGGTGGAGTGGGTGTCGTCCATGACCTATCAAGCCGCTTCTGGTGCGGGTGCGCAGAATATGCGCGAGTTATTGAATCAGATGGGTGTGGCGCATGCCTGTGTCGCTGATCTGCTGGCTGATCCAAAATCGGCAATCCTTGAGATCGACCGTCGCCTCGCAGAAACATTGCGCTCGACAGAGATGCCAACCGAGAACTTCGGCGCACCGCTGGCGGGTAGTTTGATACCGTGGATCGATAAGCAGCTCGACAACGGTCAGTCCAAAGAAGAATGGAAGGGGCAGGCTGAGGTCAACAAGATACTGGGTACGTCACAACGTATTCCTGTGGATGGATTGTGCGTGCGTATCGGTGCCATGCGTTGCCATAGCTTGGCGCTGACCCTCAAGTTGAAGAAAGATGTGCCGCTGAGTGAGATCGAAGTGCTCATCAAGGGAGGTAATCCTTGGGTCAAGTTCGTTCCGAATGAGCGTGCTATCAGCGTAAAAGAGCTGACACCTGTTGCGGTGACCGGCAAGCTGGATGTGGCGGTCGGTCGCGTACGCAAGATGGAGTTGGGCTCGGAGTTCGTCAGCGCATTTGTTTGCGGCGACCAATTGTTATGGGGTGCGGCAGAGCCATTGCGCAGGATGTTGAGGATTCTCTTGAACCAGTAAGGTTTGGAGAAATGCGGTTGATTACCGCTGGTTAGTGCGTGAAGTTCGAGAGGAAGTGAACTTGCATCCCTAACCCTCTGATGTTAGTCTGGATAGTGTCACGGGAAATAAAAGGTGGACGAGTGCTGAAATCGATATTAAAAACTTCCGGTTGTCTTACCCTCTTGGCGTATTCCGCCTTGGTGAATGCGACTGGCTTGGGCGGAATCAATGTCAGCTCAAATTTGGGGCAGCCACTTAAGGCAGTGATTGAATTGGTTTCTGTTGACAAAGCTGATAGAAACAATATCACCGCGAAGCTGGCATCAGCCGATGCATTTAAGAACGCGGGTGTCGACTACCCCTACTCGCTACCCAAACTCAAATTTGAAGTGGTAAATAAGGACAACGGAGAGTCCTTTGTCAATGTGACATCGAGCCAAGCTGTGAACGAACCTTTTGTCACCTTGCTGGTTGAAGTGGCTTGGTCATCGGGTAAGCTGATGCGTGAATACACATTCTTGCTTGACCCGGCGGATTACAAAGCTCAAGAACCCAAGGTTGAAGCAGTCAATCAGGCAGAACCAGTGGTGGTGAGTCCGGCAGTACCGGTTGAAATTGCCGCAACCGCTGGAGCTTCCATACCGGACGATATTCCGCTTTACTCCGAACCGGTTGCCGAGGTTGGGAAAGTAGAGGTGCCGACTGATGACATACCGCTTTACGCGGCTTCGGAAATTACCACTGAAGAAACCCCACTGTACGCGCCTTCGGATATCACCCCAGAAGAAATCCCACTTTACGCGTCTTCGGATGCCGCGACTGATGAGACACCACTTTATGTTTCTTCAGAAGAAACGACTGGAGTCGAACCGTCAAGCGCCCCCACAGAGCTGACAAACCAACCGAAATTGAGCAAAGTTGATGATTCTGCTTCCGCAAAGATTACAGTGAAAAAAGGGGACACGCTAACGCGGATTGCTAATCAGACGAAACCGGCAAATGTTAGCCTGGAGCGCATGTTGGTTGCTTTGTATAGAGCCAATACTGCCGCGTTCGAGGGGAAGAACATGAATCGCCTGAAGCGGGGTCGAATCATCCGTCTGCCCGACACTGCCGAGTTGGAGGCTGTTAAGCAACGCGAGGCAGTCAAAGAGTTTCATGCCCAAGTTGCTGATTGGAATTCGTACCGTCAACAGTTGGCTTCGGCACGTTCGATCGCATCCGACCTTGCCGGCCAACAAGAGTCTTCAGGCAAAGTGACCGCTGCTGTTGCTGAAAGCACTACTGCCGGCAAAGAACCCGCTAAGGAAGTTTTGAAACTGTCCAAGGGCGAAGCGCCGGGTGACAAATCGGTGGGCGCAGGTAAGACATCGGCACAAGACAAGAAGAACGCTATCGAAGAAGAGGAAGTTGCCAAGAACTTGGCCATGAAAGAGGCGCAGGATCGTGCTGCGCTACTTGAGAAGAATGTACGAGATCTGCAAAGACTGGCTGAATTGAAGAAACAGGTCGCCGCTGGACAAACAGCAGAGGCGACGTCAGCTCAAGTTGCGGAGGACGCAGCTGGCGGGAGCTCTGTCACAGCAGCAAGTTCACCAGCGATTGCCATTGCCAAAACAACAAATGATCAGAAGGTTGTGACACAACCTTCCTTGGTTGATCAGCTGATGTCGGATCCTTTGATGCTTGCCGGTGGGGCTGCTTTACTGCTTGGTCTTGGCGGAGTCGGATTCGTAATTGCGCGGCGCGGCAAGGTCGGCGGAAAAGACAACACAGAAAAGTTAGAAAAATACAAAAAAAAGAAGCAGTCCGAGCCTGAGGATGCGGTTAGCGCAACAGGGCGCATCGCCGCACCGACCGTCTCCTCCCCAGATACAGGCGACTTTACCAAGACCTCAGTCGTTGACGCGCCAACAGCACAAAGTGGTTCTGAAGAAGTGGATCCTATTGGTGAAGCTGATCTCTTTCTCACCTTTGGTCGTGACGCACAAGCTGAAGAGGTGTTGAAAGAGGCGCTCAACACAAACCCCGGCAATACGGCGGTGAGGCTCAAACTTTTGTCCATCTATGCGAACCGCAAGGATACCAATTCCGTTGACACTCATGCGCGCGTCATCAAGGAGTCCGGAGATAAAGCGGCTTGGGCACAAGCATCCGCTCTGGGGCGCGAACTGGAGCCGGGCAACCCATTGTATGGTGGACGCAATAACGACGCTTCAACAGCGTCTTCAAATGGCGCAAAAGCGGCAAATCCTGCAGTTGATTTTGATTTGGGTTTTGGCGCAACGATCGCGCGTTCAGCTCCACAACCCGAATTTCAAACCACGGTCATGATGGAAGCACCTAGCCAACATGAGAGCACAGATATTCTCACCAGTGATGAGTTGCGTGCTGCACAGTTGCAAACGATGGACTTCGATGTATCGGGAGCCCAACCGGTGATGGATTTTGATGTGTCTGGAGCGATAAAGGGAAAAATCCCCAATGCTGCCTTAACTAAATCGCCTGCTTCGAACTTCGACGATATGGTGTTCGATGTAACTTCGACACATCCAAGTGGCTCAGAAAATTCGAATACAACAAGCACTCCAAAATCAGCGTCGGAAAGCGCCGACGATTTGATTTTTGACGTTACGTCCAGCAAGCCGGATTCAATTTTGGCTCGCACCACAATTAGTCCGGCTGCCGCTTCACCGGAAGATAGTATGGCATTTACCCTGGATTTCCCCGGTGTGAATGCTGCGGCGCCCGCACGGAAAGCGGCCGTGCAAACAGACTTCAGCCTGAGTGACATCAATCTGCATCTGGATGAAGTGACCCCCGGCACTTCTGCACCCGCTGGCTCGATCAATGGGGGAAACTGGCAGGAAGTGACAACCAAGTTGGATTTGGCCAAGGCGTATCAGGAAATGGGGGATGCTGCAGGTGCGAAAGAGATTCTGGATGAAGTATTGCGCGATGGTGATGAGAAACAACGCGCATCTGCACAAGCTATGTTGCGGCAACTTT
>CAZRZH010000106.1:2797-9483 GCA_964604485.1 uncultured Sideroxydans sp. | reverse complement strand
CCATTTGATAGGCGCGCACCAGACTGCCGAAGCGGTGGGTGTAGATCTACGTCGACGCCATATAATAAAAAAAAAAAATGATCAAGCCCGACAGGAAGCCCCGGTGCTGGTACAGATTGCGCAGGCGCTCGATCAGCTCCTCGTTGCTGTACCGGTGCGACCGGGCGCGAATAATTCCTTGCGCGGTGTAGAACAGTTCGGGCTGTACGATAGAGTCGAAGGCACCTTCCTTTTTGATCCACATGTCGGGCGTATTTTCCACGCGCAGTTTTTTGAGCTTGAACGACCTGCGGTTGTAGATGTTGTTGCCGATGTATTTCTCATTGGTCAGCACCTCATGCACGGTGGCGCGCGTCCACTGTCGGTCCAGATCGGTGCGCACCGCCATCTCGTTCAAGCGTCTGGCGATCTCCGATTCGACCAGGCCGTCGTCGATGAACCAGCGATACATGAGATTGACGTTGCGAATTTCGTCTTCCGGGCCGGGCATGAGAATGACGCGATCAGTCTGCAAGCTCTTGTGTTCACCACGGGTCAGTTGCGCTTTGATGGAACCGTTCTGATCGAGAAGTACGCGGCGCAATCCATAGCCCGCAGGCCCGCCCTGACGAAAACCCAGTTCGATCAACCGGCACTGGCCGGCGAACACCTTGGCGGATAATTCCCGGCTGTACTCACCGGCCATGGCGCGTTTGACGCCTTTGACGATGGTGGACACCGGCGAGCCGTCATTCTCGAACTGCTCGGCGCAGTAGGCGACCTGGATACCTGCACTGCGGCAGCGGTACTCGTAGAATGCACTTTCATCGGCATCCTGAAAACGACCCCAGCGGCTGACGTCATAGACCAGGATGATCGTAAAATCCGCTGATCCGCTTTCGACGTCTTTGAGTAACTGTTGCAGCGATGCGCGGCCTTCCATGCGCAGGCCACTTTTGCCGGCGTCGGTGTAAGTTCGGACAATCTCAATGCCGCGCCGGGCAGCATATTCTCGGATCTTGTCGGCTTGATTTTCTGTGGAGTACTGCTGGTGCTCGGTCGACATCCGAACGTATTCCACCGCTCGCAACAGGGTAGGCGCTTCTACCCCGTTATCACTTGGTTCGTTTTGTTGCATCAATCGCGTTCGCCCCAGTTAATTTAAAAAGTTGGCTCTCGATCACTTTCACATCGTGGTGATCGAGAGCAGATAGGTGCGATAAGGTAGCGGCAGTACGCCTCCGCACCTATCACGTCCTCTCTTTGCAAGAAGCCTCAGCGCAAGGGCAAGTGTCGGAAAGCCTGGTGATCTCGACGGTCCACGCGTCCATTTTTGCAACGCCGGAAACAACGACCGGCCGAAGGCGGTAAATCCCGGGCGGAAAGGCTTGTGGTGGTGCTGACACATCCATCTTTGCAACGGCTGGATTCTTGGTCAGTGCTGTGCGTTCCCGTTGCCGTTTACGATTGCGTTCGACATACTCCGGGTGGGAATCGCGGTATTGGCGACTGTAGTTTGGGTTACGCTGACTCCAAGCCTGCTGGGCACGCGCTTGGTTGTCTTGGTAGTCTGGATCGGTTTGTAGCTTGAGACGCTGCCAGATTCGCCGTCGCTCGCGCTGGCAACTGGGCGCTGAACAATAGGATTGGTGAGGGACTTGGGGTCGCGGCTTGAATGGCCGGCCGCACGCTACGCATTGCTTGTACTCCATGACATGCTCCATACACAAAAACGTGTATTGGGCATGTGGAACGAGTCGCCAAGCCAGCAATGCCGGCAGGTTCACAATTGCCTGAGTGCCTCTGACACCAGAGAAAATTTCTCAGTTGCGTCACATAGCAATGCCCAAGAAAAGCTTGACAACTATAGGGAAATTTTAGAAACTGTCATATATGACACATCTACTACACAAAGCGCAGGATGCAGTTTTAGATAAGGTATTTTCAAGCCTTGACCAGCTGGGCATTCCAAACTGCATCTTGGCAGGCGGAACTGCGTTGGCGAGGTATTACCTGCACCATCGGGTGTCTTATGATCTCGATTTTTTTGTGGGAGGAAATCTCTCCCCGGAAAAACTATCGATAGCGCTGGGCCGTATTGGAATCAACCTGAGTGACGTGCAGTTCGAATCTGGCGGCGTATTCGCGCATCAATTGCACGGATATGCAAACCTCGATGAATCCACCGTCAAGATCTCGTTTGTTGAAGACGTGTACGAAGGCATGTGGCCGAAAAAACAATTCGGCAATGTGATTACCGAAGAAATCGGCGGCTTGTATCACAGGAAACTGCGCACCATATCTGGTAGCGGTTATGGGAAAGGCACGAAAGGGGCTCGCCAAACCGCGAGAGACTTGTTCGACGCTTATGTGCTTAGCAGCCAAGTACAACCCATACATAGCTTTCTAGCTGAGGCGAATCAGCATGGAGCCAACTACCCGCAGGATGCCTTCTGCGCAAATATTCTGAGCATGCCGTGGTTCGACCTGATGGATGAATTTGATGGACTTGAGTTGCTGTCTCCCTACCTCGGATTGACACTGATTGGAGACATCAAGCCATTGCTGGTGAATGAAGCAATGATGATTCAAAAATTAATTGGAATTGATGATGAAAATCACTGATACACAAATTGAAGCGTGGGAGCGTGCCAAGCGCATGGCCTTCTGGGATCAGGGTAAGTTGGACTATGCCCAATGGTTACCGGCATTCAAATCCGGCAATACCAATGTCATGCGACAAAGCATCAATTACATGCGAGCCGCAGATTTGATTGACTTGGTCGGCAAGCGTCAGTTCATCAAGGCATGGCCATTGTTGCGGAATGCCGATGAGCTTAATGAAAGCAAGAAAGCCATTTTGGATGCCGCTTGGGGATTTTATGTGGCAGGAGATGTTTCATTCCCAGTTTCTGCTTCTGCGACACGGTTTCATCCCAAGAAGCTCGGGACATTACGAGTGTTGGCAAAATCGAGCGGTCACGAATCCATTTACCAAATTGCAAAAATGACGGGCCGTGACTATCGTCGTGTGTACGACGACGTCATGGATTTTGTGGCGGATGGAATAGCTGTTATTGCCACAGAGATTAGAAATGGACGTACATCTAAAGTACCCCGTCTGCATGGGCTGCACATTGCTTAGCTGAGAATCCACAGGACGCCGGTTCAATTCCCGACCAAGGATAGTGCTTGATTGCCGCAAGGCAGGCTGATTAAAAAATGAAACTATTTTTAATCATGAGTTAAATATCGCGACATTATCAAATCACAGCGATGAAGCTTTCCTGTCGCCCAGTTGCCGAGTCGATGAGGACAAACAAGACTCCTCATATTTCTCAATATCGCACAGTCTATAGCGCACGCTCCCAGAGCCATTGAGTTTGAGGTACATCGGGCCAATTCCCTCACTCCGCCAACGCTCAAGCGTTGCCTCGCTGATGCCCCATCGTTTTGCGAGTTTCAGTTGTGTAAAATGCACGGCTTCCATTTGAATCCTTTCAATTTTATATGGAAGCACATGAACGCTCTGTTCAGCTGTTAAGGCAACTAGCACCGTGGCCGACGGTCAGCTATATTTCCACCACCAGCTTAGGATTGAAATCGAAGTTTTCAGCACCGCGATAGGTGACGTATTCACGCGGGTTGCAAATTACACGGGTGCCCTTCGCTTTGTAGTCCATATTGTCGTGGGTATGCCCGTGAATCCACAGATCCATTTTTCCAAACAAGTAAATTAATTCGGACGCGAAGCAGGCAGTGAGCATGCTGTCCTTGAATCGCTCTGCCACAGACTGCGCGGACAGCAAGTGATGCGTGACCACCACGGTCTTGCCGTCAAAAGGCGTGTCGAGGATTCCTTTCATCCAGGCCAGTGACTGCTCATGCAACTCGACAGAGCGCGCCGGACTGAAGCGCTCGTTTCCTTCATGGATCAGGCGAAAATCGTTCAGCCCCCGTTGGCCCTTCATCATGCTTTGATCTTTCATATCGTCCCCGAACAGCAAGAAATCAGTCCACAGGGTACATCCCAGAAATCGAACGCCACCTTGCTTGCTCCGCGAGTCGATCACGACCGTGTCATTATCGAGAAGATGTACACCATTTTCCTGTGCCGCCATCCGCATATCGGCCAGCACCTCCAGGCGTTGTGCGCCATAGAATTCATGGTTCCCCGGCACATAGACAATTTCTTTATCAGGGAAGGCGCTACGCGCCCAAAATATGCCACTCGCTCGTTTGCCGATGTCACCCGCCAATACAACCACATCGGCATCGATTTCAAACGGCTCGAACGTTGAGAATTCAAGGTGCAAATCACTCAGGATGTAGAGTTTCATAAATTTTTCGCCCATGCATAACGTAGGTTCATTAACGCTCAGTTCCGCTAACAAGGCAACGCAGATATTAGGGCTCCGGTTCAATTCCCAAAGGCGCAATTGAACCGGCGTTCGCAATCACTCTACCGCCGACAAAACAACTGGGGGAATTCCTGATAAGATGCAATCCATATAAGGGGTTTTTGCTATTTTCCGCGTCTATCTTTGATTGCCTTTTGTGGCTAATGCGCGTTGCAGAGACTCTAGGCTGACACGGGGTGCGACCCCACCACCAATTAATACAACGATTTTCGCAAAACATCGTTGGTAGGATCGTGAACATGGCTTCTCCCAAAGCCGCAGAACACAAACTCAAACTCGCCGAGGTGCTTGAGCTTCTGGTCGCCGACGGGGTCATTCTCAAAGCCGATGCCGATGAACTCATCACCGAGTCTCGCATTCGGGGCACTGAAACACACCCGTTGGTGGCAATCTCGGAAAAGCGCCTGAAGTCGCAACTCCCCCCGCAACGCATTCTCACCCTTGAATCATTAACCGAATGGCTGGCACAGAAAGTCGGCCTGGAATATTTTCACATTGATCCGCTGAAGATTGATTTCTCCAGCCTGACGGATCTCATGTCTATCGACTACGCGAACCGTTTTTCCATCATGCCAATCCGTATTGAGGACGATGCGCTGATCGTGGCAACTGCCGAACCTTTCCTGCGCGACTGGGAGAGCACTCTCTCCCACACCTCGCGCAAGCGTATCCGTCGTGTGATCGCTTCGCCGCTCGACATCAACCGTTATTTGGTGGAGTTTTACAATCTGGCGCGTTCCGTGAAAAGCGCGACAAAAGCAAATCCGAACACGTCCAATCTCGCGTCTTTTGAACAACTGGTCGAGCTGGGCAAGACCAATAAACAGTTCGACGCCAACGACCAGCACATCGTGCATATCGTGGATTGGCTGTGGCAATACGCCTTTGACCAGCGCGCTTCGGACATCCACATTGAACCGCGGCGCGAGTTTGGCATCGTGCGCTTCCGAATCGACGGCGTGTTGCATCAGGTGCATCAATTGCCGATGTCCGTGGTCACCGCGATGACCAGCCGCATCAAATTGCTGGGGCGTATGGACTTGATGGAGAAGCGCCGGCCGCAGGATGGACGCGTAAAAACGCGCACCGAAGACGGGCTGGAGATTGAGCTGCGTTTATCCACCCTGCCCACCGCGTTCGGCGAGAAACTGGTGATGCGTATCTTTGATCCGGAAGTGCTGGTGCGGGATTTTTCCGAACTGGGATTTTCCGACGATGACCGTGCGCGCTGGCAACACATGACGACACAACCAAACGGCATCATCCTCGTCACCGGCCCCACCGGTTCGGGTAAAACCACCACTTTGTATTCCACACTCAAAAGTCTGGCCACGCCGGAAGTAAACGTGTGCACACTGGAAGACCCGATCGAAATGGTGGAGCCGGCTTTTAACCAGATGCAGGTGCAGCAGGGAATCGACCTGAGCTTCGCCGACGGTGTGCGCGCGCTGATGCGACAGGATCCCGACATCATTATGGTGGGTGAAATTCGCGATCTGGAAACCGCCGACATGGCGATCCAGGCCGCCCTTACCGGCCATCTGGTGCTCTCCACGCTGCACACCAACGATGCGCCTTCTGCTGTCACGCGTTTGCTCGATCTGGGTGTGCCATCCTATCTGCTCAACGCCACGCTGTTGGGCATCATGGCGCAACGTCTGGTGCGCACACTGTGCCCGCACTGCAAGCAGCCGCACAGCATGAATGAAAGCGACAATGAGCTTTGGGATAATCTGGTGTCACCGTGGAAAGCCGCCCGTCCCAGCCAATTGCATAAGCCGCAAGGTTGTCTGGAATGCCGTATGACGGGTTACTCGGGACGTATCGGTATCTACGAGATTCTGCTGATGTCGCCGGAGTTGCGCAAACTCATCAATGCCGAGACGGACATCGGCAAGTTACGCGACTTGGCCAGCCGCGAGGGCATGAAACCGCTACGGATATCCGGCGCACAAAAAGTCGCCGCCGGTCTCACTACATTGGAAGAAGTACTAAAGACTTCACCACCTTCCGAACAAAACTAATTTTTAACAGGGGAAAGAAAATGACATTAAACGCACTCAACCAGAGTTTTGGCATCCAAGACCAGCTGCAATTTATCGAAGTGGATGGCGGACTCGTCTTCGCGGAGATCAGCAATACACACGCCACGGCCAGCATCGCGCTGCAGGGTGCGCACATCGCCACTTACCAACCCAAGGGTGAAGAACCAGTAATTTGGTTGTCCCCGCTCGCCAAGTTTGTACCGGGAAAATCTATCCGTGGCGGCGTGCCGGTGTGCTGGCC
>CAZRZH010000106.1:0-2787 GCA_964604485.1 uncultured Sideroxydans sp. | reverse complement strand
AGCACATGCCACAGACATCAAATTACCGGGACACGGCTACGCGCGCACCGTGATGTGGGAAGTGATGGAAACCAAAGCACTGCCAGACGGCTCCACTTTCATCCGCTTAGGACTCATCGAAAACGAGACCACCCAAGCTCAGTGGCCGCACGCCTCTACCGTGCAACTGGAAGCCACAGTCGGCAAGGTTTTGAAGGTGGAACTGGTGACGCAGAATACAGGCAGCAGCGCATTCCAACTGGGTGAAGCATTGCACACCTACTTCCACATCAGCGATGTCGGCAACATGACCATTCGCGGTTTGGAAGGTTGCGAATACATCGACAAGGTGGGCGAAACCACCCGCCGCACACAACAGGGCGGCATTGTCATCGAAAGCGAAGTGGATCGCGTGTATGTGAACACCACGGCGGATTGCGTCATCGAAGACAAAGGTCTGAAGCGCGCCATCCGCATTGCCAAAACAGGCAGCAAGTCCGCTGTGGTATGGAACCCGTGGACAGAAAAGGCCGACAAGATGGGTGACTTCGGCCCGCAAGGCCATCGCGGCATGGTGTGTGTGGAAAGCGGTAACGCCTTCGACAACATTGTCACCGTGCAAGCGGGTGAGACACATCGCCTAGTTGTAGTGTATAGCTCGGAGAAGTTGTAATTCAACCACACGTCATTCCCGCGAAAGCGGGAATCCAGCGCATTTATCAAACCGGCTGTTTGTTTTTTCCTGCTTCGCAGGGTTAGTTTAATTATGTGGATTCCCGCTTTAGCGGGAATGACGGTCAAAAAAATAGCCGCTTTTCAGCGGCTATTTTTATGCCTGCTACGAACTTAAATTAGTTCGCGCGTTTCTTGTACTCGTTGGTGCGGGTGTCGATTTCGATCTTGTCGCCGATTTCGATGAAGGCCGCCACGGGCAACTCGAAATTGGAACCTTTCAGGCGGGCAGGCTTCATCACCTTGCCGGAAGTGTCTCCACGCACGGCGGGTTCGGTGTATTCGATCTCGCGCACGATGGTGTTGGGCAACTCAACCGAGATGGCCTTGCCGTCGTAGAACACCACTTCGCAAATATCTTCCATGCCGTCAGCCAAATAGTTCACCACATCGCCGACGTTTTCCTTCTCGACTTCATACTGGTTGAATTCGGTGTCCATAAACACATACATCGGGTCGGCGAAATACGTGTAGGTGCATTCTTTTTTGTCCAGGATGATCTGGTCGAACTTGTCGTCCGCTGCGTAAACGGTTTCTTTGGCGGAATCGGTCAGCAGGTTCTTCATCTTCATTTTCACAACAGAACCGTTACGGCCGGAGCGGCTATATTCGGCCTTCAGGATAACCATTGGCTCACCGCCCACATTGATCACGTTACCGGCGCGGAGGTCTTGTGCGATTTTCATAATATGTCTGCCTAAAGCTGAATTTTGAAGGCGCGGATTCTATTCAGTTCGGCGGAAAAAATCCAGCAAATTCAATGCAAGCCTGTTCCGCGACAACCGTTGTGCCCAATCCTTACCCTGCGACTCAAGTACCTTGCGCTGTGCCACGAAATCACGCCACGCCGAGGCAACACCCTGCCCGCCGTTCCAAGCCAGCCACATTGCGCGGACTGCCCGCGCCGTTTTGTCCGGCAAATCCGCCGTATAAAGGCGCAGCAACGCCTCCAGCTTTTCCAGGTGCACCCCGTCATGTTGCGGATAGATGTTCCAGATGAACGGCTTCCCCGCCCATTGCGCACGCACGCAGGAATCCTCGCCGCGCACGAAATTAATGTCACACGCCCACAACAATTCGTCGTAACGCTCCTGCTCGACGAAGGGCAATACAAACACGCGCAAGTTGCCGCGCGAATAACTCTGCAAGTTGGGAGTTTTCCCGACGCGTTCATTTTGTCGGGACGAATCCCGAGCTGTGTTCTCGAAATAGTGTTGCACCTGCGGCAAAACACGCCCTTCCGGAAGCAGACAAGTCACGAGTTGATCGCCCCGCTCCCAGGTATCCAGCAACTCCGGTATCGCCGCGTTTTCATAACTAAACATAGACACGCGCAACTCGCCTTCGACCCGCTGGGGCACACCCAATCCGCGCCAGTAATCGTCCAGCGCCGAAGGTTCAGACTGGAACGCATCGCGGCGCTCCAACAAATCGTGCTCCAGCAACAAACCGCCGGTCTTTTCGGTGAAGCCCGGAAAGAAGAAATATTTTGTCAGCGGTAAAGTAGGATTCGGCGAAGGTAACTTGTGGCAGCCTTCCACCCAATCTTCCGCAGAGAGATATTCAAGATTGATCCAAACGGGTTTGCGCTCTTCTGCCGCCATCGCTTCGATGTAAAGTTGCGGCAACTTGCAAGCAAATGCCTCAATGACTAAGTCAGCGGGATAAATAGGGGGCACAGTTGCATTGACAGCATCACCCCCTCCCTCAATCCCTCCCCCGTCGGGAGAGGGAAGCACAGCCCTTCTCCCACTGGGGGAAGGGTTGCACCCGCAAGGGGTAGGCCGTGGTTGTAAAGCCGACAAGTCGGCAACAACCACGCACGGATGGGGGAACCCTCGTTGCGCACTAACTTCTTGTGTTTGATGCCACCTCATCACCTCCACCCCACGACAAGTCTGCGTCTCCAATCCCACATCCAACTCCGGACACAACTTGCCAAAACTGTGCAAATCATCCACCCACAAGCGCACCTGCAAACCCTGCTCGTTGACCAACTGCCGCGCCAAACGCCAGCACACACCGATGTCGCCGTAGTTATCGACGACGGTGCAGAAAATGTCGCAGGATTTAATT
>CAZRZH010000105.1:0-9540 GCA_964604485.1 uncultured Sideroxydans sp. | reverse complement strand
AAGAGATGTCTGCAGTCGGCGTGAGTATGCTGAAACTACTACCCGTCTTGCTCACCACCGCCGCGTTCACGTTGCTGTTTCGTGTTGTGCCAAACCGCTACGTTCCGTTGCGCCATGCCGTCATCGGTGGCGTCATCGCCTCAATCACTTTTGAGTCGATGAACCGCGCATTTGCTTTCTATATCGCGCACTTCCCCACCTACAAGCTGGTGTATGGTGCATTTGCCAGCGTGCCGATCTTTTTGCTTTGGATCTATCTGTCCTGGCTCACGCTGTTGTTTGGGGCGATCATCACCGCAGCACTGTCGCATTGGCGAAGCACGCACGCATTGAAACTCGACCAGGCGGCACGTCTTTACTTCGCCTTGAGCATCCTCAAATTGATGCGCAAGAGTATGCAAAATGGTGAGGTGCAGGAGTTGCCCGGCCTGTCCAAACAGTTGCGTATCGGTTACGAAGATGTCGAAGCTATCCTGAATAAATTGGCCGGTGCAAAGATTGTGGGAAAATTGTCCGGACATGGTTGGGGGATGGTGCGAAGTCCCGAGCATATTCAATTATCCGAATTGACCCGACTGTTTCTGCTCGATGTCAGATTGCTGCCAAGTCAAACTGACGATGCGGATATCCAGGCTTGGTTCAGTGGAATTGAAAAACAATTGAACGAGCCAAACGGCTTGACCCTTCTGGATATATGGGCAAAGTAGCCATGTACGGTTGCCGCGCATTCACTTTTCAGCTTTAATGCGCGGCGCATAACTTTTGCTTTGGATATTTACATTGATTTTTCAGGAGATAAAAAATGAAGTTTTTCGAGTCGTTGTTTGAAGGTGCACTTTGGAATAGCCGGTTTGTGATCTTGACTGCAGTCGTCGGTAGTCTGTTGGCCGGTTTTGCGATCTTCTACATGGCGACGGTGGATGTGGTCTACTTGTTTCAACACGCACTGCATTACGCCGATGCGTCGATGACTGATGAAGCGCGTAAAGCATTGCACGACAGCACGGTCTCGCACATCGTCGAAGTGGTGGACGGCTATCTGCTGGCAACCGTGATGTTGATTTTCTCTCTGGGTTTGTATGAGTTGTTCATCAGCGACATCGACCAGGCGCATGGCAGCAAAGCATCAAGCAAGATTCTGGTGATCAGCAATCTGGATGATCTGAAATCACGTCTGGCGAAAGTGATCCTGATGATCATGATCGTGACCCTGTTTGAAGAGGCGCTGAACATTCATATCGCGCAACCGATCGACCTGGTGTATTTTGGTGCGGCGATCGCGCTG
This sequence comes from uncultured Sideroxydans sp., assembly GCA_964604485.1. Classification (GTDB taxonomy): domain Bacteria; phylum Pseudomonadota; class Gammaproteobacteria; order Burkholderiales; family Gallionellaceae; genus Sideroxyarcus. The sequence continues at coordinate 8,255 of CAZRZH010000105.1, read as the reverse complement.
ATTGCTTTGGCTCTGTATTGGACACATGCGGCAGACGGTCATGGTAATGGCAAGTCAGAACAAGCTGATTCTGTTCAAGATAAATCAGGACATTGATGTTATCCCGAATCCAAATATTGGTGGCAGGCACGCTATTGTGCTTGGCGCTTGCCGCGACCGCACAGCCTTTTGTGTTCAAGGATATGCAGGGTAAGCAACAGCGTTTGCAGGATTACCGGGGCAAGTGGGTGTTGGTGAATTTTTGGGCGACTTGGTGTCCTCCCTGCCTGGAAGAAGTGCCCGACTTGGTGTCATTGCACGAAGCACACAAGAAGACAGACCTGGTGGTGATCGGTGTGGCGCTGGATTCATCCGAAAAATCGGTCAGAGAGTTCATTGACAAACGACACGTTAGCTATCCAATTGTGCTGGGGGATTACGAACTCGCGGCACAAGTCGGCGAGGTGGAGGTGTTGCCGACGACTTACATGTACAACCCGCAAGGTGAGTTGGTCAGCTATCAGCAGGGCATCGTGACGCGTGGCAGTGTCGAGTCGTACATGAAGAACAATAAATAATCAGCCGTTGCGGGCGAGCCGACTTGGAACGGGTGTCCAGTGTTTGTTCCAGGCTGTCTTGACCAGATTGGGGTACTCCGGTTTTCCCAGGCTGCCGTTGTATCGCCCAAGTGCGCGGTATAAATCCCCTTTTTCGATATCCAGGTAGTGGCGCAGAATAGTGCAACCGTAGCGCAGATTGGTGCGCAAGTGGAACAGGTTATGTTCGTGTGCTCCAATCGCTTTGGTCCAGAATGGCATCACCTGCATGTAACCGCGCGCGCCGGATTTGGAGATCGCGTATTTTCTGAAGCCGCTCTCTACTTCGATCAATCCCAATACCAGGTGCGGATCCAAGCCCGCCCGCGTCGCCTCGTAATGTACCGTGCTTAACAGATCGAAACGGTATTCAGCGTCGGGTATCTTTTTTGACAGGCGTTGTGACATCTCATCCAACCAGGCTTGTGCTTCCTGTTGCGAGGAGAATGCCAATTTTGGTGCAGCTTGATCGGATACGGCGTGTTGCATCATGGAGCGGACGCTGGCGGATAAAGCTTCTTCACGTTGTGTACCGGCGAGGGCACAGGCTGAACACAATACACCCGTGGCAAGCAGCAAGAATTGCGGATTCAGGATCGAACGCAGTGTCTCGAATCCTGAATTCTGAATACCGAACTCTGATCTATCTGATTTCATAGTTTGGATTGTACGAGCTTGGCGACATCTTGCAAGGCTACGGTTTGAGCCGTCGTGTCGCGCCTGCCCTGATATTCCGCCTTGCCTTCTTTCAGTCCGCGCTCACCGATGACAATACGGTGTGGAATGCCAATCAGTTCAAGATCAGCGAACATCACACCCGGACGTTCGTCACGGTCGTCCAGCAATACTTCGATACCGGCGGCGGTGAGTTCGGCATACAGTTGTTCCGCCGCGAGGCGTACCGCCTCACTTTTCTTGATTCCGATAGGCGCGATGGCAACTTGGAACGGTGCCATTCCCGACGGTAATGTGATGCCGCGATCGTCGAAGTTCTGCTCGATCGCGGCGGCCACGATGCGCGAAACGCCGATGCCGTAACAGCCCATCTCCATCACCTGGGATTTGCCGGTCTCATCCAGATAGGTGGCCTGCAGTGCTTCGGAATATTTGGTGCGTAATTGGAAGATGTGACCGACTTCGATGCCGCGACAGATTTCCAAAGTACCCTTGCCATCCGGCGATGCATCGCCACTGACCACGTTGCGGATGTCCGCTACCTGATCCGGTTCGGGCAGGTCGCGTCCCCAGTTCACGCCGGCAGCATGGAACTTGGGCAAGTTTGCACCGGTCACGAAGTCGCTCATCATGGCTACGCTATGGTCGGCGATGACGCGCACCTGGCTACGGTCGATACCGACCGGTCCCAAAAATCCCGGTGGACAATTAAAAAATGCGCGTATCTCATCTTCACGCGCAAAACGAAAATCAGTCAGCCCCGGTAATTTTCCGACTTTGACTTCGTTCAGAGAGTGATCGCCGCGCAGCAACAGGATATTCAGTTTGTCTCCCGCCATTAACGCGATCAGTTTGACCGTGCGTTGCACAGGAATGTCCAGCAACGCTGCGACATCTTCACACGTGGTTTGCTTGGGCGTATCCACGTTGCGTATCGCTTCTGCGGGAGCCTGTCGTGGTGCCGCAACGGGTGCAAGCGCTTCAGCCAGTTCAACGTTGGCGGCGTAATCAGAAGTGGGGCAGTAAGCCAATGCGTCCTCGCCGGAATCTGCCAACACGTGGAACTCGTGTGAACCACTGCCGCCGATAGCGCCAGTGTCCGCCGACACGGCGCGGAACTGCAATCCCAAGCGGGTGAAAATGCGGGTGTAGGTCTGGTGCATCACACGGTAGGTCTGTTCCAGACTGTCGAAACTGCTGTGAAACGAGTAGGCATCTTTCATCAGGAATTCTCGGGCACGCATCACGCCGAAACGTGGACGCACTTCATCGCGGAACTTGGTTTGGATCTGATAGAAATTTAGCGGCAATTGCCGATAGCTCTTGATTTCGCGCCGGGCAATGTCGGTGATGACTTCTTCGTGTGTGGGGCCGAAACAGAACAGATTATTGTGGCGGTCTTTGATCTTCAGCATCTGCGGTCCGAACACTTCCCAGCGACCGGTTTCTTGCCACAATTCCGCAGGTTGTACCGCAGGCATCAGCAGCTCGATGCCGCCGCTCCTGTTCATTTCTTCGCGCACTACTGCCTCCACTTTGCGCAAAACCCTGAGACCCAGGGGCATCCAAGTGTAGAGTCCGCTGGCAAGTTTGCGTATGTATCCCGCGCGCAACATCAAACGATGACTGGGTAATTCGGCTTCGGAAGGAGCTTCTTTGATTGTGGAGATGAAAAATTGTGAAACGCGCATATTCGCTACTCGTCGTGCTGGTTGGAGGCCGCGATTCTACTTTAAGGAGCAGTTTTCGTCTTTCCAGTATGGCCGAATTGTGGAACAATCCGCTAAATTGAAAAACAGAGTGGGGCGAATATGATTGACCGTGAAGGTTATCGCCCGAATGTCGGCATCATTTTGACTAACGCAAAGAATCAGGTGTTTTGGGGCAAGCGCATCAAGCAGGATGCCTGGCAGTTCCCGCAGGGCGGCATACAGCACGGCGAAACGCCGGAGCAAGCGATGTACCGTGAGCTGCATGAGGAGGTCGGTCTGCTAAGTTGTCACGTCCAGATTCTGGGGCGTACCCGAGATTGGATGCGTTACGATGTGCCGCAGAATTGGGGAAAGAAAGAGGCTCGTTCGCATTACAAAGGCCAAAAACAGATTTGGTTCTTGCTTCGGCTGGTTGGACGTGACTGCGATGTGTCATTACGCGCGTCCGATCACCCGGAGTTTGATGCCTGGCGTTGGCACGAGTATTGGATCGAATTGGACAACGTGATTGAATTCAAGCGCGAGGTATATCGCCTGGCACTGAACGAGTTGGTGCGTTTTCTTCCGGCTGCCAAGGTTCAACCCACCCAGACACATCAGCAAACCACACGCTGAAAACCAACAGGATTAACCACAGGAGACTATATGATTACGCAATACAATGCCTTGAAATCAAATCCGCTGAAGACAGGATCTTCGTTCTTGCGTCCCACGCAATCTCTTCCCGAGCGAGTCAAGTTAAGCAACCCTGCTACTGACGTCATGACAGATCTGACCAAAATTTCTGTGGTCAGTGTTCGTGCCAGAACGTCAATGGATAAGGCCAATGCCAAGATGATCAAATACGGTGTGCGGATGTTGCTGGTGTTGGATGACAACGAGCAAATCGCGGGACTGATTACGGCAACCGATGTGTTGGGTGAAAAGCCCATGCATTTTTTGCAGAACATGGGCGGAACCCATGCGGATATCATGGTGCGCGACATTATGTCTACCCAGCGCGAATTGGAAGTCCTGAATATTCAGGAGGTGAAGAACGCAAGGGTCGGGGACGTCGTGGCCAGTCTGAAGAAAGCCAATCGCCAGCATTCCCTCGTTGTATCCGAGGCGCCGGATGGACATCAATCGGTTTGTGGTTTGTTCTCAATTACTCAAATCGCACGTCAGCTCGGTGCGCCAGTGCAAAGTTTTGAGTTGGCACGCACTTTCTCCGAGATCGAAGCGGCCATTGCACGAGGCTGAACTTGTCGTTGATATTGCAAACTGCGGTGGCGCTTACTTCAATTCTGTCTTCAGGACTAAGGGGGGTGTCATGAAGATGTTTCGCTCGGCGTTAATGGGCGGCTTGCTCGCTTTGTCAGTCGCAGGTTGCACGAGTTTCTTTGGATCGATTGCCGATACGGAAAACGTGCTTCGAGTTCGGGAAGACGTTAAACCCAGCGCTAACGCCAGAAAGGAAAAATATCCCATCTCAGTTCGTTTGAATGGATACTCGGATTCGCGCCAGACGGATAGCCCAAGGTGGCTGGGATATTCGACCAGCAGAATACTGGGTCTGACCGGGAATGTGATTCTGTCCGACCGGGATGCGACCGTATTAGTCGTCGAGTCCATGAAAAAACGGCTTGCCGAGACAGGTCTCCAGATCGTTTCTGACGAGACTTCCTCTGCACAGTTTCAATTAAGCGGTTCAGTCAAAGAAATGACTATCGATGTGAAAGATCGGGATTACGTCAATATCGCGATTGAATCAACTTTGACTGAAATCGCCAGCGGCAAGGTGATCTGGTCCGGCGTGGTGGTGGAAAGATCGGACCGCTATGCAGGTGTTTCCGGCAACAGCAAAAAAGACGTTGCAGATTATCTGCGAAAGGAATTGGGTATCGCGACAACCAAAACCAGCGAATCGATTCTTTCTGTGTTGATGTCCTCACGTCCCGAGTTGTTCAACTTGGAAGTGGGTGTCAAGCCGGTTCAAGGTGTCACCTTGTATTCAAATGCGCTACCTGGCGCAGCATCTGCTGTCGTTCCGACATCCAGCACTTCAGAACTTGGCGCAAGCAACGGCACACTTTCTGTCAGTTCCGTCCCTCCACGGGCCAAGGTCTATGTGGATGGCGTGTACTTTGGCCTGACCCCGTTACACGCAGAGATCGGGGCAGGTGTGCGGGAAGTAAATGTGCAGTTGGATGGGTATCAGGCAGCCACTGAAAAGGTATCGGTGCGCAAGGGTGATAATACGGAATTGGAACTGAAGCTGAAAAACTGATCCGGTACCGGGTGCTGTTATAAATGACAAGTCCGCTTTGCGGCCTTGTCATTTTTTTAGGCGATCAAAAGTCAGTGTTTGCCGGTGCTGCCAAATCCCCCGCTTCCGCGTTGGCTCACGGGGAATTCTTCCACGAGGTTGAATTGCACCTGAGCCACTGGAATGATTACCAATTGCGCGATACGTTCCATCGGCATCAGAGCGAAAGGGTGGTGTCCGCGATTCCAAATGGAGATGAAAATCTGGCCCTGATAATCCGAATCGATCAAACCGACCAAGTTTCCCAAGACAATCCCATGTTTATGCCCCAAGCCGGAGCGAGGCAAGATTACCGCCGCATAGTGCGGGTCATTCAGATGTAGGGCGATTCCGCTTGGGATGAGCTCGCATTGGCCGGGTTGGATAACCATGCTGCCTTCAATACAGGCGCGCAAGTCGATTCCAGCAGAGCCGGGTGTTGAATAGGCGGGCGGGAGCTCATGCAATCGCGGGTCGAGTACCTTTACATCCACTTTTTTCATTTGGGATCACCTTTTAATAATAGAGTAGCGGCGTGAAGTATCAGTGCGCGCGCCGAAGTCAGTTTGTCGCTGCGAGGCAAGACGTGCTCCCCGGCATCGTCAAACAATATCAGTTCATTATCGTCGCTACCGATGGCGGTCTGCGCGAGATTGGCGGCGAGTAATTGAATGTGCTTCTTCTTCCGTTTGGAAATGGCGTGCTCGCGCAGATTGTCGGTCTCTGCCGCAAATCCTATACAGAACGGCGGGTTCGGCAGGCTGGCGACGTATGCAAGGATATCCGGGTTGGGAATCAACTCCAGCGTGAGCGGAGTATCGTCTTTCTTGATCTTCTTATCTTCCGGTCTGGCTACACGATAATCCGCTACGGCCGCAACACCGATAAACATATCGCTATCAGCCACCAACTGTTTAACAGCATCGAACATCTCAGCGGCACTCGTGACATCAATCACCTTTGCAACATTAGGTTTAATCAAGGCGGTTGGACCGGAGATCAGCGTGACTTCCGCACCTTGTTCCAGCACGGCTTGTGCGATGGCATAGCCCATCTTGCCGCTGCTGCGGTTGGTGATGCCGCGCACCGCGTCGATGGCTTCATAGGTAGGGCCGGCGGTGATGAGTACCTTCACCCCAGTTAATCCCTGCTCAGAGCTTGCGGGGAGAGGGGTAAGGGAGGGGGGCTCATTGCGCAGCAAGGTCAAGACATCATTTGCCAACGCTTGCGCTTCCAGCATGCGCCCCATGCCTTCTTCGCCGCAGGCTTGCACGCCGCTGGTCGGGCCGAATAACGTCACGCCATCGGCACTGAGCTGCTGCACGTTGCGTTGCGTTGCTGTGTTCGACCACATCTGCTTATTCATCGCGGGTGCAACCAGTAATGGGCAATCGCGTGCCAAACATAAAGTGGAAAGGAGGTCATCAGCCAAACCATGCGCCAGCTTGGCGATGAAATCCGCCGTGGCAGGGGCAATCACGATGGCATCGGCGATTCGGCTGGAATGGATGTGCGCCATGCCATTGGCATCCTGCCACTGGTTGATCAACACCGGCTGATTGGTGAGCGCCTGCATTGTGGCGGGTGTGATGAAATGAGTCGCGGCCTCTGTCATTACCACCTGCACTACAATCCCTTGTTTCACTAACAGCCTAGCCAACTCTGCCGCCTTGTAGGCCGCGATGCCGCCGGTGATGCCAAGTACGATGCGCTTTTGTTGTTCTTGTCCCATAATGCCGCGCATCTTATCAAGAAAGTCAATACGATGGCGATCACAGACTGGTCTGCTGGGGAACGTCCTCGCGAAAAACTATTGCAGCGTGGGGTTGCGGCTTTATCCGATGCAGAGTTGTTGGCGATATTCTTACGCACAGGCGTGCAAGGCAAGAGCGCGGTTGATCTGGCGCGTGAATTGATCGTGAAGTTTGGCGATCTCACCCGGTTGATCGCGGCGAGTGAGAAAGACTTCTGCGCGATCCATGGCCTTGGGCAAGCGAAGTTTGTACAGTTACAGGCGGTGGTGGAGATCTCGCGCCGGGCATTGCATGAAGAGATGACATCCGGTGATGCGCTGAATTCGCCGCATGCGGTGCGTGAGTATCTGCAACTGTTATTGCGCGTACGACAGCAGGAAGTATTCGTTGCACTATTCTTGGATGCGCAACACCGGGTGCTCGCTGCAGAGGAATTATTCCAGGGCACCTTGACCCAGACCAGCGTCTATCCGCGTGAAGTGGTGAAGCGGGCTTTACATCACAATGCGGCTGCAGTGATCTTCGCACACAACCACCCTTCCGGTGTGGCCGAGCCTAGCCAGTCCGACCAGCTGCTCACTGCGGCACTTAAACAGGCTTTACAACTAGTGGATGTGCGAGTGCTGGATCATTTCATCGTGGCGGGATCGGGTTGCCTTTCGTTCGCAGAGCGCGGCCTGTTGTAGCAGGCTAGAGGTTACTCTCTATCAATAAACATTCCCGAGCCCGAACATCCGGCGTTGTTTTAGTGCTCTGTTGAAGGCTGCGACAGTATTTGTGGAAGTATTTTCACCACTTTCCGTAATTTCCCTTTGACACGGTAGGTCGTTTTATGGATAATCGCGCGCTCTTTTTGGAGGGGTGGCCGAGTGGTTAAAGGCATCAGACTGTAAATCTGACCTCTTAGAGTACGAAGGTTCGAATCCTTCCCCCTCCACCAGAAATTTTTAGCAGTTTGCTGTTGTATAAAGTGGGCTGGTGTTGGTAGTTGTGCGGGTGTAGCTCAATGGTAGAGCTGAAGCCTTCCAAGCTTATGACGAGGGTTCGATTCCCTTCACCCGCTCCATAAAGTTTGGCCCATGTGGCTCAGTGGTAGAGCACTCCCTTGGTAAGGGAGAGGTCGTGAGTCCGATTCTCACCATGGGCACCAAGTTTTTTTATTTTAGTTCTTTCGATAATTTGTGTTGATGGAGATAGATCATGGCAAAGAGCAAATTTGAACGTACCAAACCGCACGTAAACGTAGGCACGA
>CAZRZH010000104.1:0-9782 GCA_964604485.1 uncultured Sideroxydans sp. | reverse complement strand
ACACGCCGCGTTCGGGTTTGTCGGGCAACACTTTGTAGAATTCGAAATTCTGCGCCTCGCTCACGGCCGAGGCGGCAGGTGCAGGCAATTGGGGTGCAGGCATCACTTGCGGTAGCGGCCGTGTTGGCTCGTGCAACTCTTTGTTATTGAATGAAGCCGGATTTTTCACGATCACCAACCAGGCGACAAACCCCATGCGGCTATCCCCAGCACGATGCCGATGATCACACCCGCCATTACTTTGGATTTTTGTGACCCGCCCCCACCGCCATTGCTCATGCCTGTTCCTTCACGTGGTTACATTTTCTCGGGGGCTGAGACCCCCAACAATGCCAAACCGTTCCGTATTACGTGCGCCACCGCGGCGATCAGCGCCAAGCGCGCCAATTTGAGATTTTCGTCCTCGACCAAAAATCGCGAGGCATTATAGTAGCTGTGAAAATCGGCCGCCAATTCTTTGAGGTAGAACGCAACCAGATGCGGGGCAAGGTCTTGCGCGGCGGTTTCGATGATTTGTGGATAGTCAATTAGACGTTGCAACAATTGCGTTTCGTATTCGCTCTCCAACAAACTCACTCCGGCGTTTTGTAAAGCCAACCTTTCGCCGCCCCACTGTGCCAGCACCGTACAAATTCGCGCGTGGGCGTATTGGATGTAATACACCGGATTGTCGTTGCTCTGCGATTTCGCCAAGTCGATGTCGAACACCAGTTGCGAATCGGGGTGGCGTGCGGCGAGGAAATAACGCGTCGCGTCGCAGCCCACTTCGTCGATCAGGTCGCGCAGCGTGACGTAGCTGCCTGCACGTTTGGAAATTTTTACTTCTTCGCCATTCTTCAGCACTGTCACCATCTGATGCAACACATAGTCCGGCCAGCCCTTGGGGATGCCCGCGTTCAGCGCCTGCAAACCGGCGCGCACACGCGTTATGGTGGAGTGGTGATCCGAACCCTGCTCGTTGATGACGCGCACAAAACCGCGCTTCCACTTTTCCAGGTGATAAGCCACGTCCGGCACGAAGTAGGTGTAGCCGCCGTCGCTTTTGCGCATCACGCGGTCTTTGTCGTCACCGAAATCGGTGGTGCGCAACCACAGCGCACTTTCCAACTCGTACGTGTGGCCGCTGGCGATAAGCTTCTTCACCGTCTCATCCACCTTGCCTTCGGTGTACAGCGCCGACTCCAGCGAGAACACATCGAACTCAACCTGGAAGGCGCGCAAGTCCAAGTCCTGCTCGCGACGCAAATACGCCACGGCGAAATGGCGAATGGCTTCGGCATCGTTCACGTCGCCCTTGCCCGTTATATGTTGATCGTCCGCTTCCACGGTTTCTTTCGCCATGTAACTGCGCGCCACATCCATGATGTAATCGCCGCGATAGCCGGACTCCGGCCACGACGGATCGTCCGGCGTGATGCCCTTGCAGCGCAACTGCACCGACAACGTCAGGTTGTCGATCTGCGCGCCCGCATCGTTGTAGTAAAACTCGCGCGTCACATTCCAACCCGCCGCGTGTAATACGTTGCACAAGCAATCGCCCACCGCCGCGCCGCGCCCGTGACCGACATGCAGAGGACCAGTCGGGTTAGCGGAAACAAACTCCACACCAACCTTGCGTCCGCCACCGACATGTACATGGCCGTAACCCGCGCCCGCCTGTAACACACCATGCACCACATCCTGCTTGGCGGCGGTGGTGATAAACACATTGATGAATCCCGCGCCCGCAATCTCCACCTTCTCGATGACTTCGGATTTTGGCAGCGCCGCGATCAACGCATTAGCGATATCGCGCGGCGATTTGCGCATCGGCTTGGCCAGTTGCATCGCAAGATTGCAAGCGTAATCGCCATGCGAAGCTTGTTTGGGACGCTCGATGAGAACCGTCGCACCGACAAAGTCGGGCGCAACTTCGCACAAAGCTTGCGCAAATAAATCGGATAAATGGGATGTGAAATTCAGGACAACTGACATTGCTTTACGCCTTCAAAATAGGCGCGGATTATAGCATTTGAGGACAAGACGGCTATTCAAGAACTTGGGGGAGTATTGAAATCTGAAGTATTGTCTATCGACGGTTTCTAACCCATTTGCGACGTTCGTCGTTGAGTGAGTGTGCTACGGGACAGCGGCAACTTTATTTGTAAGCGACGAGAGGTAGTGGTTGAATAATTATTGCGATGCCCCTTAAAGCAATTTCATTCTCCAAGAGCCATAGGAAACACGTGTTTTGGATCAATGCGTTTGTAAAATCCGCCAAAGCTGTAATCCCCCATTTCCCCTGCCTTCATGGCAAAGGTCACAAATTTCGCTCCATTAGGCGGTTCATTGGAAATGAACAAATTGGTGTCATAGATTTCGACAGGGATTTCATTGAACGGAATACGCAACCATTGCCCCGCTTCATATCGATATCCGATATGTGATGGGTTAGTCGACCGTACTGCTTAAATTCAACTTTAGTAAACGGTAGTCCAACCACATACAGCTTGCCCTGATACACATTCAGCACCTGTGGCAACAAATTCTCATGCCACGTGATCTCCTGATTGCCGAACTCCGGCAACTTAAATATCAGCCAGTATTCACGCGGCAATGCGCCGTAATTTGAGCCTGTGAAGACATTGTCGTAACGGCGCTTTTGTGTGATGTTAATCACGCGACCATCTAGAAGTTTGACCTCCTCTTTCCAACTACCCACGTTGGCGCAACCTCCCAACATCGGCACGCTTGCTAGTATCAAACTCAAAATCATGCATCGAAATGCTTGTGCGAGGTTCATCATGCTGCACTCCGTTCTAAAATCTCTTGGTAGAGATTGTCGTTCGCTACGGCTAAAACATCTCTGCGAATGCCTGCCTATCCTTCTCCGCTTTGCAAAAAAAGGCCGGGGCGGAATTATTTGTCGCACTCACCGCAGCCCACCTAAGGAAATTCACAATTTGAGGGTGCTAACGACAGTCTCTTAATGGCCGATCCCAGCCGTTTATCAATCCGCCGCAGGCAAGTGAATCGTGTATTGCCCCGATTTCTCATCTTTCACCAGCACGACCAATTTGTGTTTCTGCGCATCTTCAATCAGCTCCTTAAATGAGCGGTAGCCGTAATAGGATTCTGTGAAGCCGGGTTTTCGGCGTTGCATGGTGGGCTTGACCATGGATCCCCAAAGTTTCTCGTCTGAGCCGCGTTCCGAAATAAGGCCTTCTACGGTTTCAACTAGGAAGTCCATCGCTTCTTGCTTTTTGTCCTCCTCGTTTTTCGCTGCGGTTGGTTTTGCCGCTTCAGTTTTCACTTTGGCGGGCGCTTTTTTCGCGGCCTGTTTCTTCTTCGCTTCCTGCACACGCACCAGGTCGTCGTAGAAGATGAATTCGTCGCAGTTGCCGGCAAGCAGGTCGGAGGTAGAATCTTTCACGCCGATGCCGATGACGTATTTGTTGTTTTCGCGCAGTTTGGAAACCAGCGGCGAAAAGTCCGAATCACCGCTGATGATGACGAAGGTGTCGACGTGGGCTTTGGTGTAACAAAGGTCGAGCGCGTCGACGACCATGCGGATATCGGCGGAGTTTTTTCCGCTCTGCCTCAAATGCGGGATCTCGATGAGTTCGAACGCGGCCTCGTGCATGGTGGCCTTAAATTCCTTGTAGCGATTCCAGTCGCAATAGGCTTTCTTGACCACGATGCTGCCTTTAAGCAGCAAACGTTCCAGCACTTTTTTGATATCGAACTGCGCGTATTTGGCATCACGCACGCCCAGCGCCACGTTCTCGAAATCGCAGTACAGCGCCATGTTGGTGATCTCGGGTTGGTTTGCCATGGTGAACCTCCGTTGCTGTGATTGTAAGAAAGTCCGTCAAAAATAATCTCGACGGGTTTGCAACCCCAAAATAGTACTTCACTCTTGCAGCCACCAGAGAATTTCAATGGTGTATTCAATTATTGGCCAGATACTTATTCCGCAAACTTAATACGCAATTGATGGCGGCATCGCTCTACATGCGGCCCACCTGCCGACCAAAGTCTTCCACCCGTTTCCAATCTGTAAACTCATAAACATTTTGAATATCGGTTGGCCCGTTAGTGATCCACATGATCAATCGAATCGTCGTGCGGTCAATAAATCGATAGCCGGGATAGTTGATCTTTCCCGCAAATACGGCCAACTGTTTTGGCTTCCATACGGTCTGATTTAGAAATTTCTGTACATAGGGATTGGTTTCGGGTGTGTTCTTTTCCGGTTTGCGTGCAACGACATTTACTGAAAAGAATGCATTGGCTTTACTGTCCAGAAGCTGTGCATTCTTATTGACGAAGTCTATGACCCGGGGATTGTGTTTGCCGTAGCGGATGCTGGCACCGATCACAATCGTGTCGAAATCTTGCAAGTTTTTTGCAGTGCACTCCGTTACCGGTAAGAGCGTGACCGGGTGAGCTTGCCCGATCACATTTTTTATCCGGCGACATATCTCTCTTGTATGACCGTCGGTTGTTGAATAGGCGATAAGTATGTTGGTCATTTTATTCACACCGAGAGATAGAGCCGTTGGCGCTTTATCCGACTGAGATGAATCACTGCCGGATAAAGCTTCAGCCCTAACTGCGAATATCTATGCCCCGCCAAAGAAACCTATAGCTACCAGGGTCAGCAACGTCAGCCCGAACAGGATCAGCACGATGCCAAGTATCTTCGATGCCAATGTCATGGGCATGGATGGTGCGTCGACTAGGTGTTTCTCCAACTCACCCGTGTCAACAAGACGTTGATATTGCGCCGGGTGGTCGCGCCTAAACTCTTCCAAAGATTGCGCGCCGGTAAACATGACGATGTCAGGCGGCGGCAATTTGTCCGGGCGGAAGTGGTTGTTGAAGAAATGCACCGTGAACAGGAACACGGCTGCCAAGAACGCTTCCTCTGCATGCACCACGGTCGCCACGTTAAACACCCAGCCCGGCAGATAGGTCGCTGTCACATGCGGGATCGCCAGCATCAAACCACTGGTGCCGATAATAGTGACGCCCCAGAACACTGCCCAGTAGTCGAATTTCTCGAAATAGGTCCAACGGTCGAACATCGGTTTCGGACCTTTACCGAAGAACCACTTGAACATGCCGTAGCAATCTTTGAGATCCTTCCAATTCGGAATCAACGAGTCGGGGCCGAACCAGCGGAATTTTTTGTCGCGTAGCAATTTCTGCATCACGTAGACGAAGTGTGTGAAGAAGATCGCGACGAACAAACCCGCAACGATCCTGTGAATGTGATTAATCGTGTGCGGTCCGCCCAACCACTTCGCCACCACGGGCGCCCAGGCTGATTCGGCAAACAACGCCATTGTTCCGGTCAACACCAGCGTCATGGTGACCAAAGCAAACAGCAGATGGGCAACACGCCAACCCCACGGGAAACGCTGGAAGAACTTCTTCTCATCCAGCGGCAAATCGCCGACACGAATGTACGACACCACTTTGCCCTCGTTCTGCTCTTTCCATTCGCGGTAATACCAGAGTGCGGAATGTAACCAGAAGAAGATGAATACACCGATCAACAAAGCGATCATGAACTTGGTCACGATCCACATCTGCGGATATTTTGCGAAGTCGTGGCTATTGGCGTGGGGACTGAACGAGAGAAACCCCTCGGTGGCGGTATTCATGCCGGGCTTCTTGTCGTTATGACACTTCTGGCAAGTTTTCAACCGCTTGTCCGGATGCACCCTTGACTTGGGATCGTCCGTTCTGCGCACATCATGGCTGCCGTGACAGTCGAAACACTTGGCCGTGTATGCATAGCCAAGCGAACTCACTTGTCCGTGATAGGTCGCACGGTATGTCTTGAAGTTCTCTTCGTGGCAACCGCCACAGTTCTTGGTGATCTCCAGCTTGATCGGCGATGCCGTGGGGCTGCCTATCGCGTGCGTCGTATGGCAATCGATGCACGCCGCCGCCTTGTGATTGTTCTTCTGGAGCAACTCCTTGCCATGAACCGAGTTGACATACTGCCCCAATTGTCCGGCATGGCAATTCTCGCCACAGACTTGGGGGGTGTCGTGATGCCACTTATCGTGCTCGGCAGGGCCACTTGGGGCTACATTGAAAGTGTGGTCGTCATGACAGTCATGACAGGTCGCATTCGGCACATCCGGATTGTCGGCATTCGGTTTGGCATGGGAAGACTGCTTATAAACTTCGATATTGCGCATCACCACGCTCAACCCGGGCTTCTCGTCGAGCTTGCCTTCGCGCAAAGCAGTCACCCATAACGAGATATGGCATTCCGCACAATCCGGTTTTTTTGTTGCTCCCGAAATCTTGTGCGGTGCGCGTGCATCCCTGATCTCAATGTGACATGTCACGCAGGCGAGATTGGCGTGTACGCTCTTCTGAAATTTTCCCGGAGGGACTGCATGCAGCTCGCGCTTCTCGCCATTCGAATTTTTACCGTGTAGCTGGGCATTTTTACCGTCATGGCAAGCCAAGCAGGTCGCATTCTTCGACGCGATTTGATCGGACGCAGCCGATGCAAGCGAAATACTCGAAAACAAGGGCGTAACAAGAAAAGCCAAAAGGCATAAACCTTTTGGCACAGATGGGAAAAACACGAGGGTTTTCATTTTTTCTTTCAGACAGTTTGGAGCGTCATTCAATACGTCCAGTACGACATACAGGCAACGTAGCATTGCGCGCTACGCTACCCATAACTACTCCATCAGCGAGACAGAATCCATTTGACCAGATTCTTCACCTGCGCCGAATCAGCTTCGACTTGCGGGTGGTCGATCATGTCCTCGCCGAGCTTGACTGTGCTCGGCTGTGTGAGGTGCTTGGTGATCGACGCTTCGGCACCTGCCTTGCCTTTGAGTTCAGCCGCGATTTTTTTATAGGAACGAGCCGTCTTTGTTTTGGACACATCATGGCAATTCAAGCATCCATTCTCATTCAGCAAATTCTTCGCACCCTTGTCATCCACAGCGGCCTGCACACCCGTGGCGACCAATGCTGAGACCAGCAACACAACACCTGAAAGTAAGGCCTTGGTTTTCATTTTAATTCTCCTGACATTTAAGACTGAAATTTTTGCCTGCCCAGAAGCGTCCTATTTTGCCACTTGCGATGAATAATGTTCCGCCAATCCTTCTATGGTGGCATCAAAGAGCATGGTCGAACTGATCGAGTGCATCGCCGAATTCCCGCGATCTCCATCCCGATAGGTGGTCATCGCATTGATCAGGTAAGCGCGATTCTGGCCGTTCAACTTGGGTGTCAACATATCCGGGTTGGTGCTGCCGAGGCTGTGGCAAAGATCACATTTCTGCACCAGCGAATTGATCGTCTCGGGTGGCGCAAAGTTGGTCTGCGCAGGCGGCTCTGTCGCAAAGTAGGTTGCGATCTTGTTAATCTCGCCATCCTTCAGCCCTGCAAGGGCCTGATGCATCACTTTATGATCACGCACATTGTCGCGGTACGACTTGATCACTGTATTGAGATATTTCACATTTTGGCCGGCCAGATTGGGAACGCTCAAATCATCACCGGAACCCGATGGGCCGTGACATTTGACACAAGAACTGATGAACTGCGCTCCCTCATGCGAATTGGCCGCCTTGCCGGAAGGCGACTTGGGTGCGCTTAGCGCAAAATAAATGGCGATATTCTCAATGTCGGCCGGACTCAGGTCGTCGAGCTTCGCATGCATCGAGGGCATCGTGCGCGTACCGTCATGATAGGACTTGGTTGCCTTGATGATGTATTGCGGATGTTGTCCGGCCAAGCGTGGAACGCCCGCAACGGTGGTGTTTCCATCTTTCCCATGACAGGCAGCACAGGGCTTGCTCAACGTTTTGCCGCGCTCGTAGTAGGAATATTCTGTCTTCACTTTGGATGGCTGATTGACTACCGGCGGCAGACTCGCGTAATAGCCTACCGCATTGCGCAACTGCTGATGAGACAACCCTTCGGCGATATTCATGACTTTGCCGCTGCTGTCGACGCGCTTGCCATGGTCATAACTCTGAACGGCCTTGAGCAGATAGGTTTCGATTTGTGCGGCAAGATTCGGGATGTTGTCTGCCACCCCCTTGCCATCCAAACCATGGCAAATCGCGCAGCTGTTCTGGGCAACGATCTTGCCGGCCTCCATGTCCAAGGCTAATTTCGAAAGATCTTGAGGACCGTGTTTTTCTGAGCATCCAGTCAGAAAGATCAAAAGTGTTGCGAGTGCAAAGATATGTTTGTTCATGACATCCTCTATTTGAAATTTAATTCCGAATATCTGTTCTGTACGCATGCCCAACGTTGGGCTGATTCTACAACATCCCTATGTCCAATTGCCCGCTCTGAAATCCATCATCGTCGCCATCGCATCAAATCACTTTCCCGGGATTCATTAGACCGAGCGGGTCTAATGCCTGCTTGATTTTTCGCATCAATTCCAACTCGAACGCATTTTTGTAAAGCTTGATCTGTTCGCGTTTCAACTGTCCCAATCCATGCTCCGCACTGATGCTGCCGTCGAATTTGGACACCACTTCGTACACGACACGGTTGATGTCGCGTTCGTGATTTTTGATGAAAGTTTCGTTCTGGGCGGCATCCAGCATGGAGATGTTGTAGTGGATGTTGCCATCACCCAAATGGCCGAAGGCGACGATGCGGATACCCGGATAGGCATTGTGCAAATCGTTGCCGGCTTGTGCGATGAACTCTGCCACACGACTGATTGGCACCGAGACATCATGTTTGATGCTGACACCCTCAGCCTTTTGCGCTTCGGCAATGTTCTTGCGCAAGCGCCACCAGCGTTCGGCACTTGCGTCGTCCGAGGTGATGTCATACTCAATGATCCCGTCCCCATAGGAGTTGAGAGCCTCTCGAAGTGCCGAATCCAGTGGTGCTTTCAGCACATCCGCAATTTTGGCGATGACGATCCAGTCGTGCTTGGTGGCGAACGGTTCTTGCGTGTCTTCGATATGCCTGAATACAAGATCAAGACAGGAACGCGAGATAATTTCGAATGCACTAATCTTGTCGCCGCAGTTTGCGCGCAGATGGGCCAGTAAGGTCACCGCCACAGCGGGATCTTTTACCGCGATACAGGCGGTTGCCATCGACTTGGGACGCGGGAATAATTTGAGCACGGCTGCGGTAATGATTCCGAGTGTGCCTTCCGCGCCGATGAACAGATGCTTCAGGTCGTAACCTGTGTTGTCTTTGCGCAGGCTGCGCAAACCGTTCCAAATCTGCCCATCGGGTAACACCACTTCCAATCCCAAAACGAGGTCGCGAGCACTCCCATAGCGCAACACGCCGATGCCGCCCGCATTGGTCGACAAGTTGCCGCCGATTTCGCAGTGCGGCGCGATGGCGGTAAGGCCGAGCGGGAACAGCCTGTCGGCTTGCTCAGCGGCTTCGTACAGCGCGGCGAGTTTGCAGCCCGCCTCGACGGTCATCGTGTAGTTGGTCGCATCCAGCGCGCGGATACGGTTCATACGCGAAAGGTTAATGACGAGCTGTTTTGTACCCTCCGCCAAGGGCACGGAGGCTCCGCACAAACTGGTATTGCCGCCCTGCGGCACGATGGCGATGCCATTGTCGGCACACAGTTTCACCACTGCACTAACTTGTTGTGTGTCGGAAGGGAATACGACGGCGAGTGCCATGCCGGAATAGCGACCGCGCCAGTCCTTGCAATAGAGCGCCGCAGCTTGCCCCGTCAAAACAGCATCGCCGCCCGTAACGGCGGCGATGGCTGCAATCAATTGACCTTCCGTTTCCACAGCAAGATTCAC
>CAZRZH010000103.1:0-9790 GCA_964604485.1 uncultured Sideroxydans sp. | reverse complement strand
TCCCCCGGTGGGAGAGGGACTAAACCCAAACCCTCTCCGCTCTAACTCCCTCTCCCTCCGGGGGAGGGCTGGGGTGGGGGAACCCGCTGTATTCTCGCCCTATATCACCTTGGTTACCCGCACGAGACTTGGATGCCCTCTTGTTTTTAACTCATCTGCGCCCACGGATTGTAATTTCCCACGCTCCAAATATGTCCTTCCAAATCTTTGCAGGTAAAGCCGCGACCTTCCGCGCTGTCTTGCAGGGGAATGACGATGCCGGCCTTGGCAGCGAGCGCACGTTGATACACCGCATCCACATTTTCCACAATGATGTAACTTCCCTGCGTGCTGAATCCGCCCACTTCATCGGGCTGTTTAAGGAGCTTGGCATACGCGCCTTCCTTACCTGCAGAAGCGAGCATCACGAT
Source organism: uncultured Sideroxydans sp. (assembly GCA_964604485.1). Taxonomy (GTDB): domain Bacteria; phylum Pseudomonadota; class Gammaproteobacteria; order Burkholderiales; family Gallionellaceae; genus Sideroxyarcus. Next base: position 9,380 of record CAZRZH010000103.1, on the reverse strand, counting down.
GCCGCCGCCGAGTGTTAATTCGGCATGGGCAATCGAACCATCCGCGTTGGCGAATACTTGGTGTCGAGTGAAACCCAAGACTTCACATAGCCAGTGGATGGCGGCGGGGGCATCGCGGTAAAGCAGAACAGGAATGAGCGTGCTATGCATGGTGAACTCCATTAGCAGTGAATGATTTTAGTGCGCATCCGGAAAACGATCCGCGATGAGATTGAGCCGGATGTTGTGTTCGAGGTAGGCCTTAGCCCCCGCCAGCACCAGAACAAATCCTTCCATTGTATCGGCGGCTTGTTGCGCGATTTCATCACCGCTCCCTGCAAAACCTTTATTGACGATGCTCACCCAGGTGCTGTTGTCGCTACGTGCAACGAAAGTCCATTCAACGAGCGTCAGCGTGCCATATGAATCCCACTCGATTTGGATGCGCTTGTTCTCCTCCAGCGCCTTCACGGTGATGAGTTCAGTATGATTGAACATCTCCCAATCCCAGCGAATTTGCTTGCCCAATTGCAGCCTGCCGCTGCCTTTTGTGAACCAGAAGTTGGCGGTGATGGCGGGATTCACAAAGGCCTCGAAAACTTCCCCAACAGGTTGGCGAATCAACATCGAGGTGCTTGCAATCGGTGCGGTGTTGATTTCCATGATGGCCTCCTATGTGAGCGGATGATTGAATCAAGTTTTCTTTTTTTTGACTGCGCTTTGGCTATGTTTTCTTTCACACGAAACTGCACGATCTTCTTCACCAGTGTGTGCGGTATCGGTTCGTCGATGGGGAATTGGATTGCGCCTTTTGATGTTTTGTATTTATTCAACTCTTCCTGAAATGCAACGATGCCGCTTGGTGCCGGATAGAAACCGATGTGATTTTTGTACGCCGCGAAATGCACGAGGTTGCCATTGAGATAGAAGGTGGGCATCTGGTAGCTGATTTTCTCCGTCGCATCGGGTGCGGCTTTGCGAATCATCTGGCGCAACTTTTCGAGCAGGTCTTGAACCTCGGTTGGAAAGTTTGCGATGTATTCGTCGATGTTCGCGGGTGTGGCCGAGGCAGCTTTCATATTTGCCTTACATTTTTTTCACGTAGGCAACTAGTTGGTCGAGAGCGATTCCCCAGCCTTGGTAGAAACCCATGTCGGCGTGTTGTTTGCAGCCGGCTTCATCGGCGTGAATTACCGTAGCGGAGTAGCGCGTGCCGCTGCCATGGGTGGCTAATGTTATGGTGGCAGTAAAGAAAAACTGTGCCTGTTCATCGCCGCAGGTGGTGTCCAACACATTGGGGCGGTAGCCTGGCAAGAGCGCACTGGTCCAGGTGAAGTGCTCATTGGGGACAACTTCCAGAATGCAGCCCGAGCCGGGAAATAATTTACCTTCGGGCGACTGCATCACGGTACGGAAAATGCCGCCGGGCTTGAGATCAATTTCGCACTCCACCGTTTTCCACGGCAGGGGGCAAAACCACGGCATCAGATGTTCGGGTGTGGTCCATGCTTTCCAGATAAGTTCTTTCGGTACATCCACGATGCGTTCGAAGGTGAGGTCGAGTTTGGGGTCGAGGTGGCTCATGTTGTTGTCCTTTTAGTTTTTACTTTCGCAATTGACCATCCATTGCACGCCGAATTTATCGGTGAGGCTGCCGAAGTAAGCGCCCCAAAACATATCAGTCAGTGGCATCTCAATCTTGGCGCCGGCAGAGAGTGCATTGAAAAGTCGCTCGGCTTCGGCGCGTGTGTCGGGTTGCAGGTTGATATACACGTTGTTGCCCGGGTTCAGCTTGAAGCCCATGGTCTCCGGTGCGTCGGTGCCCATCAGTTCGACACCGCCCGGCAACGGCAAGGCAACGTGCATAACCAACTGCTTGTCCGCATCGGAAAGTGGCGGCTGGCCCGGAGCGCTTGGCGCTTCACCCATGCGCGAAATGGGCCACGAGTATTCGGTCTTGAAAACGGATTTGTAGAAGTCGAATGCTGCTTCGGTGTTGCGTGCAAAATTGAGATAGATGCTGGTCGAGGCCATGATGTTCTCCTGTTATGAATGTTCGCAAATCGTTTTGAGTTTTGGCAGTGCCTTGGGCCACGCGTCATTTAAGTATTCCGACCATTCGTCGGGAACGCCGCTGATGTCCACCTGCAAGGTCGTCACACCGTTCGATTCGCTGAAAGTGTAGTTCTCGAACACGTCGTGCCATTCGCGCGGCGTGTTCGGCACACCTTCATACGCCATGGACAGCATTTCGATGGAAAGAAATTCGGCGGGACGATGTTCAGCGATGCGCGCACTCATGCCCGATCCCTTCCCATCACCGAATAGAATTTGCGAACCCTTATCCCACGATCCTTGGTAACACGATCCTTCCGCAAAAGCCGATGCCCACTCGCGGTAGGTTTTGTCAGCCAGCATGAGTTGAAAAACGCGCGCTTTCGGTGCGTGAATATTGATTGAATAGTGAAGATTTGCCATGTTGTCCTCCGAATTTTAATCAAACATTTTTTCGTGCATAACTGACCGTCAGCATCTCCCAGCGATGTCCGTCCGGTTCGTCCCAATAGATGTTTCCATATTGCGTGTTGACCTGCCTATCCATAGGGCCGTTAACCGTGCTGCGATATTTGATTCCGGCCGCCTGGATGCGCGCAAGGATGGCATCGAATTCACGCGGACTGACGCGGAAGCAAAAGTGGTAGATGGGAAATTGTTCATCCGTGGCTTGAAAGTCTAGCGTCAGACCGTCATTGACATAGACGGGAGAAAAAAGTCCCGCTCCTGTTGCCGCCCAGGGAACGCCGAGCAATTCAGCCAGGAGTTTCGCCGATGCAATTTGGTTGCGTGACGGCACGATGGTGTGATCGAGTTGGATGGTCATGACAGTCTCGGCTGTGAATCCGCAGAACTTTATTTCGCGTCGTAAGCGCGCTGCAAATCGGCGATGATGATCTTGTCCATCCGCATCATCGCTTGCATCACGCGCCCTGCTTTGGCCGGATCGGGATCGCTCAATAATTGCCCTAATTGTTTGGGAACCACCTGCCAAGTGACACCAAATTTATCGGTCAGCCAAGCGCATTGCATTGGCTTGCCACCCGCCGATAATGTGTCCCAGTAGTAATCCACCTCGGTTTGATCTTCGCAGTCCACAACGAACGAAACCGCCGGGCTAAATTGAAACATCGGTCCTGCATTCAGTGCCACGAAACGTTGCCCAAGCAATTCAAAGCTGGCGGTCATCACTGTGCCTTCCGGCATGGGCGTCCCCTTGCTGTAGCGATTGATGCTGATGACCTTTGCATCCTTGAAGATGCCGAGGTAAAAATTCATCGCCTCTTCGGCTTCGTAGGCAAAGGTTAAAAATGGGGTGATTTTTTGCATGAGGTTTCTCCTTAATTATTTTCTGTCACACGTTTCAGATTGGCGAGACTGTCTTCAAAATCCTTGCCGATCATCTTGTCCATACTGACGAACACGCTGAACAGTTTAGAGATAAAAGGGGAGGGGCCGTACATTGCCCAAGTGACAAGCGTGCCGTTGCTCTGCGCTTGCAGGGTGAGATCGCCCATGTTGTGCGCTTCGAACGGCACGAAAAAGTCGAGTTGGATGACGACCCTGGAGGGGGCCGTCGACTCGGCGATGGTCATGCGCCCATGCCCGACTTTCTTGTTGCCTTCCCACTCGTAGATTGCCCCCTTGCCTGCAGTGTCTGCGCTGTAGGTCTTCTTCATGGCGGGATCCATTTTTTCCCAAGTTGACCATGCCGTCCAGTTACGCAAATCGTTAAGATGGGGAAACACTTTGTCCGGCGCGGCCTGGATGAGGATGGAGCGTTCTACACGGAAGGTATCGGGTTTAAATCTGGCCAGTATGAGGATGACAGCGATCAATACGACGATAGTGATAACGATGATTTTGAGCATGATGTTTTACCTGAGTTGGTGTAGCGTTATCCGCCTGCGTAGGCCTTTTGCAATTCGGCAATATCGAACTTCTTCATTTTCAAGAAAGCCTGGGTGAGTCGCGCCAGTTGTTGCTTGTCTTTGGTTCTTTGCATCTCATACATGATCGTCGGTACGATCTGCCACGACACGCCGAATTGATCCTTGATCCAACCGCATTGCTCATAGTTGGGGTCGGCGGAAAGTTTGGTCCAGTAATAATCGATCTCTTCCTGGTCCTGACAGTTCACCACAAAGGAAATCGACTCGTTGAATTTGAACAGCGGGCCGGCACTCATCAATTGATATTGCTGACCAAACAAGTTAATGGTGACGATTTCCACCGTGCCCGAGGGCGTGTCTTCCAGGAATGTGCTGTCGATGATCTCCGCGTCTTTGAACACGGAGGTGTAGAACTTCGCGGCTAGTGCGGCTTCTTTGTCGAACCACAAAAACGGTGTGATCTTGTTCATGAGGAATCCCCTACACCTGATACAGATTGATGAGGTTGCCGCAGGTATCCTCAAACAGTGCAGTTTTCACCGGCCCGCTTTGTTGCGGTTCACCCCGGAATGTGACGCCGAGATTTTTCAAACGCAGATAGTCGGCACGGATGTCTTTGGTTTCCAGTGCAGTGAGCGGAATGCCCGCAGCAAATAAGGCAGCTTGGTATGTCTTGGCTGGCGGGAAACCCATGGGTTCAAGCACCAGCTCCATGTCGTCCGGGCCGTCGGGTGATACCACGGTCAGCCAGCGAAACTCGCCCATCGGGATGTCGAATTTCTTAACGAAACCCAACACCCCGGTGTAGAACTTAAGTGCCTTGTCCTGATCGTCCACCAACACGCTGTTCAGTTTTATGTGCATGATATTTTCTTCGTATTTATGGATGACGTGTTACTTCGTAGTGCAGACACACCACTCCCGATGCAAAAATTCTACTTTTTACTAGCCTGAGCGCAGTTCGGTTTTCGATATTTTTGAATAAGGGAATGCCTTGTCCAAGTAACACGGGATTGATAAATATCCAATATTCGTCGATGAGATTTTCCGCCATCAGCGCATGCGTGGCGGAAGGGCTGCCGAACACTAGAATTTCGCTTCCAGCACCTTGCTTTAATTGGGTGATTTCATCGCGTAAATGGCTGCGGATGATTTTTGTATTGGCGTGATTTTCATCTGCCAACGTTTTCGACAGCACAACTTTACGGGCGGTTTTGTACCAACGGGAATGCTCAAGGTCATGCTTGCTGGCGTTGGGTTGTGCAGCGGCAGTGGGCCAATAGGCCTCCATCATCTGGTAAGTGACGCGACCATAAAGCGCGGTGTCCGTTTGTTTGATGCGCTGCCCAACATAATCAAACAATTCTTCGGTAATGCTTACCCAGCCCAGCCCTCCATCAGCAGAGGCCACGAAACCATCCAGTGACAAATGCACAAACGAAACAATTTTTCGCATGATTTCTCCTATTGGCTTTCAGCCACAGTTTTCATCTTGGACAGACCCGTCTCAAAGTCTCTGCCGATCATGTTGTCCATACTGAAACACAGCCCCATCACTTTGCTGATCAGATTATTCTTTCCGTCCATCCCCCACGTGACGCGGGTGGAATCGCCCGTTGCATTGAGGGTGAACACAACTTCGTTGCGCGCCTCGAAGGGTTTGATCATGTGCAGGTCAAGCACGACCTTATTGGGCGGACTGGTTTCGGTGATGGCGATGTCACCCTGGCCGACCTCACTGTTGCCTTGCCACGCATACAGCGCACCCTTGCCGCTGGCACTGCCGCTGTAGGTCTTCTTCATCGCCGGGTCTTTGTTGTAGGGCGTCCATTCATCCCACCAATGGAAATCATTGATGAACGCAAATATCTTTTCCGGCGCGGCCTTGATGCTGATCGAGCGTTCGACATGGAAAGTATCCGGCTTGGTCGAGGCGTAAATGAGGACGATGGCGATGGCTACGACGACAGCGATGAGAACGATTTTGAGCATGCATATTTCTCCTTGAAGAGGTATTGTTGACTAATTTAGTGCGAATTCTCCGCTCATTATGTTTTTCGTCAAGTCTGAGTTTAGTGAGCTACTGGGTTGGTTAGACATTCACCCTGTAAATCATTAGACTTGCGCACTTTTTTGCACAGGCAAGCCTCATGTCAGACGCCATCGACCAGACCCTACAAGAACCCGCCACCGTTCCGCGCGACAAAATCGCACGCGAAGTGGCGCGCCGCCGTACTTTCGGCATCATCTCCCACCCGGATGCGGGCAAGACCACACTCACCGAAAAACTGTTGCTATTCTCCGGCGCGATCCAGATGGCGGGGGCGGTGAAGGCGCGCAAGAGCGGCCGCCATGCGACTTCCGACTTTTTGGAGATCGAAAAGCAGCGCGGTATTTCGGTCGCCAGTTCGGTGATGCAGTTCGAATATCGCGATCATGTGGTCAACCTGCTCGATACGCCCGGCCACCAGGATTTTTCCGAGGACACCTATCGCGTGTTGACTGCGGTGGACTCGGCGCTGATGGTGATCGATGCGGCCAAGGGTGTGGAAGCGCAAACCATCAAACTGCTGGACGTGTGCCGCATGCGCGACACGCCCATCATCACGTTCATGAACAAGATGGACCGCGAGGTGCGCGATCCACTGGAACTCTTGGACGAGGTGGAGTCGGTGCTGAAGATACAGTGCGCGCCGGTGACTTGGCCGCTCGGCATGGGCAAGTCTTTCCGGGGTGTGTATCACCTGATGCGCGACGAGATTCTGCTGTTCACGCCGGGCGAGGAAAAAGCCGATGGCGAGGTCGAGGTTATCAAGGGCATCAACAATCCTGTGCTGGCGGAACGCTTTCCGCTGGAGATCGAACAGTTGAAGATGGAAGTGGAGCTGGTGCACGGCGCCTCGCATCCCTTCGATTTGCAACGCTTCCTCGACGGCAAACAAACGCCGGTATTCTTCGGTTCCGCCATCAATAACTTTGGCGTGCGCGAGATTTTGAATGCGCTGCTGGACTGGGCGCCACCGCCGATAGCGCGTGATGCCACCGTGCGCAGCGTGAATCCCAATGAGCAACCTTTTTCCGGTTTCGTGTTCAAGATCCAGGCCAACATGGATGCCAATCACCGTGACCGCATCGCTTTCCTGCGCGTGTGTTCCGGCCATTTCGAGCGCGGCATGAAGATCAAACATCTGCGCATCAACCGCGAGATACGGGTTTCCAATGTGGTCACCTTCATGGCTTCGTCGCGCGAGCAAGTGGAAGAGGCGTATGCGGGCGACATCATCGGCTTGCCCAACCACGGCAACATGCAGATCGGCGATAGTTTTTCCGAAGGCGAGGTGTTGCAGTTCACCGGCATTCCGTATTTCGCGCCGGACTTTTTCCGCTCGGTGCGCATCCGCAATCCGATCAAAGTGAAGCAATTGCACAAGGGTTTGCAGCAACTGGGCGAAGAAGGCGCGGTGCAAGTGTTCAAACCGGTGGATAGTGGCGATTTGATTTTGGGTGCGGTCGGCATGTTGCAGTTCGACGTGGTGGCCAGCCGTCTGCAGGGCGAATACGGTGTGGACGCGATGTTCGAAGGTACCAGCACCACCAGTGCGCGCTGGGTCACGTGCGAGGATAAAAAGATTCTCGCGGATTTCGAGAAGGCACTTTCGCACAATCTCGCCATCGACGCGGCGGGGAATCTGGCCTATCTCGCGCCGAACAATGTCAACCTCAAACTCACGCAAGAGCGTTGGCCAAAAGTCGTGTTCCATACGACGCGCGAACACGCGGTCAAGTTGTGATGCAACAGCTCGAATTCCAATTGCGTGGCGAGTTTGTCGAACTGAACCAACTGCTCAAGTTGAGCGGCGTGTGCGACAGCGGCGGCGCGGGCAAAGTCTTGGTGGCGGACGGGGCGGTATCTGTTGATGGGCAGGTGGAATCGCGCAAGACCGCCAAGATACGTGCCGGGCAAGTGGTAACTTTGGGCGATGTGCGGATAAAGGTGTTGGCTTAAGTCATGTTGTACGTCGCCCACAATGTTGTCATCGAAGACCACGAAATCGAAATGACGGCGGTGCGCGCGCAGGGCGCGGGCGGGCAGAACGTGAACAAGGTGTCGAGTGCGGTGCATCTGCGTTTCGACATCGGCGCATCGTCCTTGCCACCGGAATTCAAACAGCGGTTGTTGCAACTCAACGACCAGCGCATCACCAAAGACGGCGTGGTCATCATCAAGGCACAGGAATACCGCAATCAGGAGCAAAACCGCAACGAGGCGTTGCGGCGTTTGAAAGCGATACTGCAATCGGTGGCGGAACTTCCTAAGAAACGCGTCGCCACCAAACCCACGCGCAGTTCCCAGCAAAAACGTTTGCAGTCAAAGACCAAACACGCAACGACCAAGTCATTGCGAGGCAGGATCAGCGAGTAACTTATTTGTTGAAGCCGAACTCGGCCGCGATGATGTGGTGATCGGATGACAACGTGGGTACCACGGCGTGTTGAAGCAGCAACAACTGGCGGTCAAAGAATATATGGTCGAGCACATAAGACATGCGCCTCCAAGTGATCTCTTTTGTTTGTACCGTCCGATATCCCTCCACGGCAAATTGCTCTACCAAAGCAGAGTGATTGCTGACGTTGAAGTCACCTCCCAGCAAGGTGGGGATGCGCGACTTTTTCAGTTGTTCGAGGACCAGCCTGCGTTGTTCAGAATGCTCTCTGCTGGACGCCTTCAGCATAAAGAAAGCCAGCAGGTGGGTGTTATATAACTGCACTTCGTGTTCGGCGATGGTGGTCTTGGCGCCGATGAGCAGGCGGTCGGTGGGCGTTTTCGTCTCACCCTGAAATTGAAATTCCAAGCGTGGTGAAGGCAGCTCAAGTCGGAAAGGATCGTACAGCGGAGTCTTGGACAGGATAGCCAAACCGATCCCAAAGGGCAGCTCGCGCTCGTCTATTTTGGGGTAGGAAAAATAACCGTGGTAGTCGGGAAGTGCGTGGCGGAGCCGAGTGTAATTGACCGGGGGTTCGATCTGTTTGCCGTTGGGTAGAGCCTTCTCGACTTCCTGTAGCAACACGATATCGGCATCGTGACGTTTGATCTCGGCAATGGTTTGATCCAGATCGACCGGCGCGCCATCCGGGTCGGCATCATCCCAGCCCTGGCCGAATTGCATGTTGAATTGAATGACTTTAAAACTGTCCATTTTTTTCGCGTGCTAAATTATTATCGTTAGTGGCACCTGTAATTTTCGCAACTGTATAGAAACAACCGGCAAGAATCAAGAAAGCCGCCGCATTTGCGGCAAATCAGATTTCCCCGTGCAGATATTGTTTTCTCCGCTGCTCGGGAAATCTTTCGATGGCGTAACGCAGCATCGTGCGCGGCATTTTAGGGTAGTGAAGCAGCAGGAATTTTTCTTCCGTGACGGGGTCGCGCTTGCCCACCTCGCGCAACATCCA
>CAZRZH010000102.1:0-9804 GCA_964604485.1 uncultured Sideroxydans sp. | reverse complement strand
GTAACGAAGGCTCAATTATGCCTGCTTTTTACATTCTCGTGACGACACTATCTAGATGGGTGAGCGGGAAAAGTTGCGCGATGGTTTGCACCCAGGGTTGTGCGCCTTCCAGCGAGAACCACGCGCCCGAGAGCAGCATCATTGGCCAGGTGACGAGGTTCAGAATTCCACCTGCCAATTCCTCGCTTGCCGTATGCGCGGCGATTAAAAGTCCGATGGAGATCATGCTCATCGCGCCGAGGGTGGTGACCAGCAGCAATAGCCAATACGACCCTTGCATGTTGAATTCGATGAACAGATTGCACCCGGTGTAGACGATGGTGGTAATGACGACCACCAGCAACAGGCGCGAGATGAGTTGCGCAAAGAGAAATTGGAACGCGCCCAGCGGCGTGGCCTTGAGCCGCTTCAGGAATCCGTTCTTGCGGTAACGCACGATGACGAAGCCCACACCGAACAGGCAGGCGAACATCATGTTCATGCCGAGGATGCCGGGTAGGAACCAGTCCACGTAGCGAATCTCCGCACCTTCCACGACTTGCCGTTCGAACTTATCTGCTCCCACGCCCCACAGGATGCGCTCCAACAGATAACCGTTGGGTGAGCTGGTATTGACCCAGTATTTTGGCGCGGCACTCACATCAATGAGCATGTCCATCTGGTGATGCTTAACCTTGTTGATGGCAACTTCAAGATCGATGTAAGGAATGAACTGGATGTGGTGTGTTGCTGGCAATTGGGGTGCGGTCTGTGTCAACTGTTCGATGCCGCCCACGAGGCCGATTTTGTAGAGATCTTTGTTGTCACTGGAAAAGGTAAACGCCAGACCAAACACCAGCATAAATGGCATCGCCAGGTTCCACACCAGTGCGGAACGGTCGCGCAGGAATTCCATGTTGCGGGCGTGTAAGACGGCGAGGAATTTTTTCATGTTCAATTACCTTAAACTTGTTGAGCCGTCATTCCCGCGCAGGTGGGAATCCAGCAATAAAACATACCTTCGCAACGCGAAGACGAAATCCAAATGCATGTGTAGTAGAAGCACTGGATTCCCGCCTGCGCGGGAATGACGGGGCTTTTAACTTGCCTGATCTTTCCCCGTCACATTGATAAACAAATCTTCGAGTGTCCACGCGCGAATGCGCAGCCTATCTAGGTTGATACCGTTCTCCATGAGCTGTTGCAGTGTATGGTGCAGGCGGCTGGTCTTGATCTCGAACAATTCGCCCGCCGGAACTGCGCCAATATCCATCTGCATCAATTTGCCTCCCGCATCCTCTCCCGGAATTTGCAGCACCACATCGCCGAAATGTTCGGTCAGCAACTGCGCGGGCGTGCCTTGCGACACGATGCGTCCCTTGTCCATGATGGCGATTTCGTCGCATAACGCATAGGCTTCTTCCATGTAGTGGGTGGTGAGCACAATGGTTTTGCTGCGCGATTTCACCAGCTTCACCAAGTCCCAAAAATTGCGCCGCGCCTGCGGGTCGAGGCCGGTCGTCGGCTCATCCAAAAAGATCAGGTCGGGATCGTTGATCAGCGCCAAACCCAGCAGCAGGCGCTGGCGTTGTCCGCCGGAAAGTTTGCGTGTGTCGCGGTCCAGAATATCGGCGAGCGAACACAGCTCGATGACTTCCGCGATGGGCAATGTTTCGTGATAAAGCCGCTCGAAAAATTGCAGCGTCTCGCGCACCGTCAAAAATTCCTGCAGCGCGGTGTGCTGAAACTGGATGCCCACCTCCTCGCGGTAGCGCACGCCCAGCGGCTCGCCTTTGTACAACACCGTGCCGCTGGTGGGCTGATGGATACCTTCCAGCATTTCGATAGTGGTTGTCTTGCCCGCCCCGTTGGGGCCGAGTAAACCGAAGCAGATGCCTTGTGGAATGGACAGGTTAATGCCATCCACGGCACGCACGCCGGGATAGTGTTTAACCAGATTGGTGGCGCTGATGATGGGGTGCATGTCAGTGTCTATAAATTGTGTGTGACTTGATGTAAGTGAATACATCCTGGTTCTATTTCAATAGGGGCTTAAACCCCCTCCAACTCCTCCTTGTCAGGGGGCAGAGTCAGCTCCTCCCCTGACAAGGGGAGGTTGGGAGGGGTTTGCTTGTAATCGTGTTATCAAATTCACTTTACAGCCCAGCGTGCTTCCAACAAACGGTCCTCGCGCTCTTCCGGAACACGTTGCATAAACGGGCAATCGCGGCGGTGGATGGTGATGCCGCGATCGCGCGTAACGTAACCGATGATGTCGTCCCCCTTGGCCGGGCTGCAACATTTCGCGGTGCGGCTCACAAGATTGCCCACCCCCTCGATCAATACATTGCCATCGGGCGTCTGTATTGTTTGCAAGTTGGCGCGCACTGCGGTGACCGGGGTCTCCTGGCCCATGGCAAGGCTCACACGGCGCGGCGTGATATCGCCACGACCGAGTGCGGCGAGCAAGTCGTCCAGTTTGTTGTAGCGCAGTTTCTGCGCCAGTTTTTCCTGATTGATATCGGTCACGCCGACACGGTGCAATTCGCGGTCGAGCAAAACGCGTCCTTGCGCCACGCTGTCGTCGATATTTTGTTCCGAAAACCAGTGGCGCACCTTGGCGCGTGCGCGCGCACTTTGCAGAAAGCCCAACTTCGTACTGAGCCAATCGCGGCTCGGCCCACCCTGTTTGGTGGTAAGGATCTCCACACGCTGGCCGGTTTGTAATTTGGTGTTGAGCGGCACAATGCTGCCGTCCAGTTTTGCGCCGCGTGTGCGATGGCCTAGGTCGGTATGCACGACGTAGGCAAAATCGACCGGTGTCGCGCCTTTGGGCAGGTCGATCACTTTGCCTTGCGGGGTGAACACGTAGACACGGTCCTGCAACAACTCGTTCTTGAATTGACCCTCGAATTCGGCGCTGTCCGCCAACTCGGATTTCCATTCCAAGATGCGGCGCAGCCAGGCGATTTTTTCATCAAAACCGGAATCCGATTTTTTGTTTTCCTTGTAGCGCCAATGTGCTGCCACGCCCAATTCGGAATCGTGGTGCATCTGTTGCGTGCGGATCTGCACCTCAAAAGGCAAACCGCGCGGCCCGCTCACCGCCGTGTGCAGCGAGCTGTAACCGTTGGCTTTGGGGTTGGCGATGTAATCGTCGAACTCGCTGTGGATGGGCGGCCACAGTTCGTGCACCACCGACAGCGCGGCATAACACTCGCCGACAGCTTTCGCCTCTTCTGCGGTGGCGGAACTTGCCTGTTTATGCGCGGAGGCGATGGGCGGCATTTCCGCCCCCGAAGCTTCGGGCCGGCGTGTTGTGCCGCCCACCAAAATTCGCACCGCACGCACGTCGTACAGTTCGCCGAATTCAAGGTGTTTGCGCTTCATCTTGTTGATGATGCTGTGGATGTGTTTCGGGCGTCCGCTGACTTCGGCCCGGATGTGCGCGGCCGCCAGCGCGCGTTGCAGTTGGGCGATTACGTCGGCGATGTAGCGTTCCCGGTCGACACGGCGTTCATCGAGTAATCCGGCGACTTTTTTGTAGAGTTCGGGTTCGAGATAACGCAGCGACAGGTCTTCCAGTTCCCACTTCAACTGCCACACACCGAGCCGGTTTGCCAACGGCGCGAAAAGGCTGCGCGCCTCCTGCGCGATATTTTTTTGGATGGCGGGACTGGCGCCGGAAAGGCTGCGCAAAGTCTGCGTGCGCTCGGCGAGTTTGATCAGCACCACGCGAATGTCCTGCACCATCGCCAGCAACATTTTGCGCAGACCTTCCACCTGTTGCGCGGCTTCCTGTTTGTCCTCGATGGCGGCTTCGCGCACTTCACTGAAATGGCGCAGACGCTCCATATCGGAGATGCCGCTCACGAGGCGTGTGATGTTTTGACCGAAGCGGGCGCTTAAGACCTCGTGCCAATCCGCGAGAAAGTTAGGCACGGCATGCAACGCGGTCGCCGCCACGGTCTCGTGATCCATGTGCAGACCGATAAGGATGGAGGCCGAACCCAGCGCGTGTTGCAGCAAAGGTGCGCCGGTAACGTCGACCGCACCGTGATACAGCGGAGCGGCAAATTCACACGCCTCGCGTATCACGCCGATTTCGGCCGGCGCGAACACCTCCGACAGCGCGGCTATCCAACGCTGAATATCGGTGCTGTCCTGGCTGGCTAAGGGCGGGAAGTGATGTTGAACGGAGACCATGAATTACAAACTCCATTCTCCCGCAGGCGGGAGAAGGGCTGGGGATGAGGTGTGTTGAGTACCCGGGTCGTTTGGCTGTATCTCGACATCCCTCACCCCAACCCTCTCCCGCCTGCGGGAGAGGGAGCTGTGTTGGAGTGTGCGACCAAAGACAGGCACGAAAATTCTCAAGTGTTGCTGACCTTTACCAACTGCGCCAGCTTGTCTTTGGCCGCGCCGCTGGCGAGCATTTCCCCGGCTTTTTTCACCCCGTGTCCCAGCGTGTTAGCCAGTCCGGAAACGTAAATGGCGGCACCCGCATTCAGTTGCACGATGTCGCGTGCCACGCCCGGCTGGTTGTCCAGTACCCCCAGCAACATGGCTTTGGCTTCGTCCTTGTTGCCGACTTTGATGGAATCGAGTGACGCGGATTTGAATCCGAACTGTTCCGGCGAAATCGTGTATTCGTTCACTTGGCCGTCTTTTAACTCGGAAACGTTGGTCGCGCCATTAATCGTGATTTCGTCCAAACCGTCGTTGCCGTTCACCACCAATACATGACGGCTGCCGAGACGTTGCAACACACGCGCCTGAATGCCAACCAGGTCGGGATGGAATACGCCCATCACCTGATTTTCGGCACCCGCCGGATTGGTGAGCGGCCCCAGCACATTAAACATCGTGCGCACGCCCAGCTCGCGGCGCACCGGTGCGGCGTATTTCATCGCGCCGTGAAAATTGGGCGCGAACATAAAGCCGATGCCGATCAGGTCGATGCTGTGTCCGACTTGTTGCGGCGACAGTGCAAGGTTCACCCCCAGCGCTTCCAGCACATCGGCCGAACCGCAGGTGGAGGACACCGAGCGTCCGCCGTGTTTGGCGACACGCGCGCCCGCCGCCGCCGCTACAAATGCGCTGGCGGTGGAGATGTTGAAGGTGTGTGCGGAATCGCCTCCCGTGCCGCAGGTGTCCACCAGAAATTCGCGTTGGGTGACCGGCACTTTGCTGGCAAATTCGCGCATCACAAAAGCGGCGGCGGAGATTTCACCGATGGTTTCTTTCTTCACGCGCAGGCCGACCAATAGCGCCGCGATTAGAGACGGCGAAACTTCGCCGCTCATGATTTGGCGCATCAGCGACAACATCTCGTCGTAAAAAATTTCGCGTTGGTCGATCAGGCGGACGAGGGCTTGTTGTGGGGTGATCATGTTTTTCATTCCTTCAAAAATCAAAACCGTTTGTCCACGGATTAAGCAGATGGACGCAGATTAAAACCTAACAATTGGATTGGACGTATTTCTGAACCAGTCCCCTCCCCCATGCAGGGGGAGGGCTAGGGAGGGGGTAGAACCTAATGTTGCAGCTGCTTTAAGTTACAACCCCCATCCCAACCTTCCCCCTGCGAGGGGAAGGAGTGAGCTACTTTGCCCCCTCCAAAAAGTTTTTCAACATAGCGTGTCCGTGTTCGGTGAGGATGGACTCGGGGTGGAATTGCACGCCGTGTACGGCCAGCGTCTTGTGGCGCACGCCCATAATTTCACCGTCGTCCGTCCACGCGGTGACCTCCAGACAGTCCGGCAGCGACTCGCGTTCAATCACCAGCGAATGATATCGCGTGGCGGTGAACCCATCCGGCAAGCCGGTGAACAGGCTGTTGCCATGGTGATGGATTTGTGAAGTTTTGCCGTGCATCAGTGTCTTGGCGTGGATGATTTTGCCGCCAAATGCCTGGCCGATACTCTGGTGGCCGAGACACACACCGAGCAACGGAATCTTGCCGGAAAAATGTTTGATCGCCGCCACCGAGATGCCCGCCTCATTCGGCGTACACGGGCCGGGGGAAACCACGAGGTGTTGCGGATTCAGCTTGGCGATTTGTTCGACCGTGATCTCGTCGTTGCGGTACACGCTCACCTCCGCCCCCAACTCGGCAAAATATTGCACCAGGTTGTAGGTGAAGGAATCGTAGTTGTCGATCATCAGCAGCATGCTTGCTCCATTTGTGAATGTGTTACCGGTTCGGGGTCATTCGGCTTTTCGGGAATGCGGGACGGAGGATCGGGTGAAGAATCCGCCTTTGCCGAAGCAGGCCCAAAAGTAAACGAATATCACCCCCGCAAGCAAGGGCACGAAGCCGAAGTTGTTATCCAAAGGCGGGCGCAACAGGGGGGTGAAGCAAAACAGCGCATCGTAGAACCCATGAATAGCGATCACCAACAAGATGCTGCCGGTTCGGGAGTAGACCAGCCCTAGGATGATGCTGGCAAAAAATATCTGCGCGAAGGTCCAGAAGGTGAGATCCCAGGTGCCGATGTGCCATGCGGTGAAAATGACACTGGTGAGCATGATCGAATAAATCGCCCCCAATTTTCGTTCCAGCAGGTTTTGCACAATGCCCCGAAATAGAAATTCTTCTTTCACCGCCACGGGGAAACTCGTCACGGCAAATAGCCAGGCGGCGGCGGGCTCCAATGCATAGTTGCCGACCAACACCGGGATGGAAAACAACAACAACAGACCGGCCAACAAACTGGTGTCATGCGCATTATCAAAAACCGGTGTTTTGGACAGGATGAACGGCTTCATCAGATGCCAGTAGATCAGCGCAGTCACGATGCGCAGGGTCGTGCGGATGAGCTCTGCCTCGACCGATGTCCAGGGCAAGAAATAAATCGTGACCCGGGTCGCCAGCATATTGGTCAGCTCGATGGCGAGGATGATCAGCAGGCGATTTCTGAGGTTCATGTCCGGGTTCATTTCTTGCGAGGATGGATGGCGTTCAACATGCGAGACTTAACGGTGTACCTGGACGTCCAGTCCGTCTAGCACCATCTCCGCCGCGCGTAACACGGCGCGCGCTTTGTTCTGTGTCTCCATCCATTCGCTGTCCGCCACCGAGTCGGCGACGATGCCTGCACCCGCCTGCACATAAAGCGTGTTGTTTTTCACCACGGCGGTGCGTAACGCAATAGCCACATCCATGTCGCCGTTGAAACCGAGGTAGCCCACTGCACCGGCGTAAATGCCACGTTTGGAAGGCTCCAGTTCGTCGATGATTTCCATCGCGCGCACCTTCGCGGCACCGGAAACCGTCCCGGCCGGGAAGGTGGCTTTGAGCACGTCCATCGCGCTGAGGCCTTCTTTCAGTTTTGCCTCGACGTTGGAGACGATGTGCATCACATGCGAATAACGCTCGATCACCATCTTGTCGGTGAGCTGCACGCTGCCGTTCTGTGCCACGCGGCCGATGTCGTTGCGACCCAGATCGATCAGCATCAAATGCTCGGCCAACTCTTTCGGGTCGGCGAGTAACTCGTCTGCCAATGCGGCATCCTGCTGTGCTGTTTTGCCGCGCGGACGTGTGCCGGCGATGGGACGCACGGTGACGGGGGCGCCTGATGGGCGCGACTCCGACACGGCGGGGCGTAGCCCGCTGGTGCGGGAGGAGTCGCTATTCGGTTGGTTCTGCGAACTGTCAGTCTCGACAGAGTCGTGTTCCAAGCGAACCAGGATCTCCGGCGACGATCCGACCACGTGGTGATCCCCCATGTCGTAATAAAACATGTAGGGCGAAGGATTGATGCTGCGCAGCGCGCGATACAGCGACAGCGGCGAAGCGGGAAAAGGCTGCGACATACGCTGCGACAGCACCACTTGCATGATGTCGCCGTCGAAGATGTATTGCTTGGATTTTTCCACCGCCGCTTTGAATGCGACCTCGCCAAATTCCGATTGGGCTTCGACTTGGGGTGCGGGCGGGGCATAGGGAATGTCGACCGGCAAGCGCAACAAACCGATGAGTTCGCGCAAACGTTCGCGCGCGATTTCATACGCATCGTCCTGCGCCGGATCGGCGTACACGATGAAAGTCAGTTTGCCGGAAAGATTGTCGATCACCGCCAGTTGTTCGGTAAGCATGAGCAAAATATCCGGCGTGCCGATGACATCTTTCTTGGCCGTTTTGGCGAGACGCGGTTCGATATAACGTACCGTGTCATAGCCAAAATAGCCCGCCAGACCGCCGGTGAAACGCGGCAAACCGGACAGCGGCGCGACCTTGAAACGTGCTTGATATTCCTCGATGAAGTCCAGCGGGTTGGTCACTTCCTGGGTGGTTTCACCCGCAGCGGTGGTCAGCGTGATTAAACTTCCGCGCACCGAGAGGCGCGTCTCGGCGGGCAGGCCGATGAAAGAGTAGCGCCCGAAACGTTCACCGCCCTGTACCGATTCCAGCAGATAGGAGAATGGTTTGTTGGCGAGTTTGAGGTAGAGCGAAAGCGGCGTGTCGAGGTCGGCAAACGTTTCCGCGACCAGTGGGATGCGGTTGTAGCCTTGCTGGGCAAGGGATTTAAATTCTTGTTCGGTGAGCGGGGACAACATAAAAAAACCTCCTGTGTTGTGTAGGTCGGGATTCATCCCGACGTTGGATTTTGTCGGGATGAATCCCGACCTACAGAAGCATCAACACCATCGCCAACAGGCTGACTCTTTCGGGTACGGGAGGTTGTAAATGTGCATATTCAAACGCGATTGATTAACGGCAGCGCTGCGGGCAAATCGGCGATCACCGCATCCAAGTCCAACGTTTCGACCGGTTCGCCGTGGTTGTAACCATAGGGCACACAAAACACCGGACAGCCAGCGGCACGTGCGGCAACAGTGTCGTTGAGCGAATCACCGATCAGCAGCAATTGTTCGATCGGCACGTTGAAGAACTTTGCCGCATGCAACAACGGCATCGGATGCGGTTTCTTTTCCGGCAAGGTATCGCCCGCCAGCACGATCTCGAAATAGCTCGCCAACCCGATTCCGTCCAGCAAGGGCAGGGTGTAACGCTCCACCTTGTTGGTGATGCAGCCCAGACGGAAGCCGGCTGCCTGCATGGCATTCAGCCCATCCATCACGCCGTCGAACACTTCGCTCTGCAACAAGAGTTCGGTGTAATGTTTTTCGAAGATCGGCAGTGCGTGGTTGTACAGCGCCGCGTCCGGCGTTGCATGCATCTCGCCGGTCAACGCGCGTTTCACCAGCCAGCTGATGCCGTTGCCGATGTAACTCGACAACAGCTCCTGCGGCGCGGGCGGATATTCCATGTCGCGCAACATGCGGTTGGCGGCATCGCACAATTCCGGCGCGGTGTGCAACAACGTGCCGTCAAGGTCGATGACGATGGCGGAAATGCCCAGCGGGAATTTGGTAAACGACATTACTTGCCGACCTTGGCCAGTTCCGCGCGCAATTCGGCGATGATGGTGTTGTAGTGGTTCTTGTCGCCAGAATTATGTTTGCCGAACACCGCAGAACCGGCCACGAACGTATCCACACCCGCTTCCGCCACTTCTTTGATGTTGGCCGGGCCGACGCCGCCGTCGATTTCCAGGCGGCAGTTGTAACCGCCCGCGTCGATCATTTTGCGCACGGCGCGTGCTTTATCCAATACGTGGGGAATGAACTTCTGTCCGCCGAAACCGGGGTTGACCGACATCAGCAATACCATGTCCAGTTTGGGCAGGGTGTATTCCAGAATGTCCAGCGGGGTGGCCGGGTTGAACACCAGGCCGGCCTTGCAGCCGCTTTCCTTGATGAGGCCGATGGTGCGGTCGATGTGTTCGGAAGCTTCCGGGTGGAAGGTGATGTAGG
>CAZRZH010000101.1:0-9903 GCA_964604485.1 uncultured Sideroxydans sp. | reverse complement strand
GGGCAGCGTGATTTAGTCCGACTTTCCTCCCGGACGGGTTGGGGAGGGGGTGGGACTTGGGGTATCATGCCGCCCGTTTTGTAACTGCCAAATCGAGTAAATATCCAATGCGCATCCTGATCCTTATTGTTTCTGTTTTGCTTGCCGCGTGCAGCAATTTCAGTTCCTACCTGCCCACTTTTACCCCGCACAAAATCGAGATCCGCCAGGGCAATCTCATCACGCAGGATATGCGGACAAAGATCCGTGTTGGTATGAGCCAGACCCAGGTCAAAGCGGCACTCGGCGCGCCGCTTATCAACGATATTTATCATCCCGACCGTTGGGACTATCTTTACGTTTTGGAACAACAGGGCAAGGTGGTGGAAAGCCAACGCCTGACTTTGTATTTTGAGCAGGGCATATTGGCACGTATTGACGACGCGACACCGCTCAAACCGACTGCTGCCCAAATTCAGGAGCAGAGCAATGGAAAAAATTAAAGTTGCGATCGCCGGATGCGGCGGACGCATGGGCAAGGTGCTGCTGGAGTGCATCGCCCAATCGGACGATCTGCAATTGTTTGCAGCGCTTGAGCACGGCGGGAGTCCATTGCTTGGCAACGTGATCGAAGGCAACATCAAGATTTCCGCCGATGTCGATACTGCGTTGCAAGGCGCGGATGTGCTGATCGACTTCACCCGCCCCGAAGGTACGCTGCGTCATTTGGAAATCTGCCGCAGGCACCGGGTCAACATGGTAGTGGGTACGACAGGTCTGGATGCGCAGCAGAAAGCCACACTGGGCGCGGGCGCACAAGACATCGGCATCGTGTTCGCCCCCAACATGAGTGTGGGTGTGAACCTGGTATTCAAATTGTTGGAGACCGCTTCGCGCGTGTTGAGTGAAGGTTACGATATCGAGATCATCGAGGCACATCACCGCCACAAAATCGATGCGCCTTCAGGCACCGCGTTGGGCATGGGCGAGGTGGTCGCCAGAACTTTGGGACGCGATCTTAAAGAATGTGCCGTGTATGGAAGAGAGGGCGTTACAGGCGAGCGCGATCCTTCAACGATCGGTTTTGCCACGGTACGCGGCGGCGATATCGTCGGTGATCACACCGTGCTGTATGCGGGAACCGGTGAACGTATCGAGATCACGCATAAAGCCAGCAGCCGTGCCACCTTTGCCTTGGGTGCGTTACGCGCCGCGCGTTTCCTGCAACAAAATCCGTGCGGACTGTATGACATGCAGGATGTGCTGGCGTTGAAGTGATCGTGTGCCGGGTGCTGCTTGAGCTCTCAACCAGCGCCATTAGTCAACAACAAGCCAAAATTGACGCTGTGACAACTGCCCCATCAAGCGGCGGGTGGGGCAACCTCGACGACCTTTTCCTTCGCCTTTAACGGCCGCACTTCTATCCTCACACTGTTGCTGTATTCGAACTCGGGATTCCCCTGCGCGATGGAAATCGCTTCGGTCATGTCCATCGCTCGAATGTGATGGTAGGCGACGATGATCTCTTTGGATTGATGGAACGAGGCCTCCTTCCACGTGCCATGTGAGAGTGAAATGCTCTTGCCATCGGTGAGTAACGGGCGGGAATCGATCAGCTTGCCTTCTTTGTCCAGATACTTGAGGTAGTCTCTGACCTTGTCGGCGTATTGCCTGTTCTTCTCGGGCGAAAACATCGCCTGATGGTTGATCTCATTGTAAATAATCAGCACATATTCTTTCACGACGTTTCTCCAAAACAGATTGATAACTGATGAACCTACTTGAGTGATTTGACGCGGATACTAAGCGGTTCAGATGCGCCCTGTATCCTGGTCGTGGCCGTGTTTCTTATACAGCAGAGTCATGATCCCTGACAATAACAATCCAAACACCAGGATGATGGCATTGATGGAAAGATCGAGTTTCACCATCAACGCGTAGAGACCCAGCATCAAAAAGATGCTGATGTTCTCGTTGAAGTTTTGCACCGCGATGGAGCGTCCGGCACCCATCAGCAAGTGGCCGCGATGTTGCAGCAGCGCATTCATCGGCACCACGAAGAATCCGCCCATCGCACCGATGGCGATCAGCAGCACGATGGCGAGCAGGGGATGCGATACCGGGATCATGGCCAGCACCACCAAACCCATGGCGATCCCTACCGGGATCACCTTCACCGCATGTTCTAGTTTGACCAGGCCCGCAGCGAGTATCGAGCCGATGGCGATGCCGACCGCGACCCAGGCTGTCAGTTTCGCCGCCTCACCGATGCTGTAATGCAGGGCGACCGCCGCCCAGGCCAGCACGATCAAACGCAGCGTCGCACCGGCTCCCCAGAATAAAGTGGTGACAGCCAGTGAAACTTGGCCCAGCGGGTCTTTCCACAACAGGTTGAAGCAGTGGACAAAATCCTTGATCAGGAAAAAAGGATTGCGGCTGAGCGGTTTGTGTTCGATGGGTACGAGCGGGATGTAGAGATTGAATAATGCCGCGACGAGGTAAATGAAGAAGATGACGAAGATAGCCAGCTCGGCGGCGGAAACAAAAGCGGGAACGTTCAGGTATTGCATGATCGAGTTCGAGATGCTCGGCGTGATGAGCATGCCGCCGACCACCGCGCCGAGGATGATGGCCGCCACGGTCAGGCCTTCCATCCAGCTATTCGCCCACACCAGTCTTTCCGGCGGCAGATATTCGGTGAGGATTCCATATTTTGCCGGCGAATACGCCGCAGCACCGAAACCGGCGAGGCCGTAAGCCAGGAGCGGATTGACGCCCGACAACATGGCGAGACAGCCGACCATCTTGATCGCGTTGCTGATGAACATCACCCGTCCCTTGGGCAACGAGTCGGCGAACGCCCCGACGAAGGGCGCGAGCAAAATGAACGAGACGATGAATGATTGTTGCAGAATGGGGGTGTGCCAGCTCGGGGCGTGTACTTGTTTGAGCAACGCTATCGCGGCAAAAAGCAGAGCGTTGTCGGCAAGTGCTGAAAAGAATTGCGCCGAGAGGATGATGTAGAAGCCGCGTTTCACGTTATAGGATTATTTTATACACGGCGTTTTATATCATGAAAATATGAGGCCTGCTATCATTCGCGTCACAATAATTGGCGCTGTCTTTTTATCCATGTCCCGCCCCATCCAAGCCCGTATCGACCTTTCAGCACTCAAGCACAATCTCGGTGTTGTGCGGCGCGCCACATCATCGCGGGTGATGGCTGTCATCAAAGCAAATGCGTATGGTCATGGGCTGCTGCGCATCGCCCAGGCCTTGCAGGATGCCGAAGGGCTGGCGTTGCTGGATGTGCGCGATGCAATCATTTTGCGCGATGCGGGAATACGCCAAACCATCTTACTTTTGGAAGGCTGCTTCCTGCAGCAGGAGATGCCGCTCCTCGCCGAATATGAACTCACCACCGTCATCCACAATCAGCAGCAGATCGCCTGGCTGGATGCCTACCCGCGCAAGAACGGATTGTCGGTGTGGATCAAGGTCAACACGGGCATGAACCGTCTGGGTTTCATGCCCGCCGAAATTCCCGCCGTGATGGAAAGAATCAAATCGCATCGCGGCGTGCGCGACGTCACGCTGATGACGCATTTCGCCCATGCGGATGAAGCGACGGGTATTTCCGCACAACTCGACACCTTCAATCAACTGGCCGCACCCTACCGTGCTCAACGTTCGCTGGCCAATTCCGCCGCCATCCTGCGGTATCCGCAAACGCACGGTGATTGGGTGCGTCCGGGCATCATGCTGTACGGCGGTTCGCCGTTCGCCGATGTCAGCGCGCAACAGCTCGGTTTGCGGGCGGTAAAGACGTTGAGCAGTCAACTGATCTCGGTGCAAGCGCTCAAGTCGGGTGATGCAGTCGGTTACGGGGCAACTTTTCGTGCCGACCGAGCCCTGCGTGTCGGCATCGTCGCCTGCGGGTACGCGGATGGATATCCGCGCCATGCGCCGACCGGCACGCCCATCGTGGTCGAAGGAAAACGGACACAAGTTCTTGGACGGGTCTCGATGGACATGCTGGCCGTGGATCTGAGCGACATTCCCGCTGCGCAGGTCGGTAGCAGAGTTGTGTTGTGGGGCGACGGGATGCCGGTGGATGAAGTGGCGCGTGCCGCCGGGACGATCAGTTATGAGTTGTTGTGCGCGCTGACGCAGCGCGTACCGGTGAATACGTAGTTTGTTTTCCCCTCAGACGGGATGTCGAATAAATGTGTCAGCTGAGAACGTAGGCCGGGATGTATCCCGACGCGGGTTCAAGGATTGCCAAAGCGATTTTCGAGCAAAGATTTAGCGACATCCATCAACGCACCCGTAGACAAATCCGAGAGAACAATATTTTGTGCCTGCTCCAGCCGTGTGTAATGTTTGCCCAAGGAGCGCAGATAGCTCGGGTCGTAATGCAATTCCAATAGTTCACTTACCAGCGTGCCGAATTTCCCCGCGCGTATCAACTCGTTCCAGTTTTCGATCTGCCGGCCACCGTGAAATTGATGCAACACCTGCAACTGTTTGATGAGCGTTTCCGGTTCGTCAACAAAGTGTTGATAGTCCTCCAGCAGCAGTCTCACGCGCGCATCCGGCACAGTCTCCAGCACCAAACATTCACTGGCATGCAGGGCGTTGTTCAAGGCCGTGGGCAACAGCAGCCGGCCGATTTTATTGCTTTCTGCTTCTACATAAACAGGCAGTGCGTGATCGAGATTTTGCAGCGCCTGCACCAGTGAGGTGTCGAACCATTTTTGCGAGGGTTGTGCCAGATGCGGCAAGTCGCCAAGCACCGAGCCCCGATGTTGTGCCAAACCTTCGAGGTCAAGCACTTGTGCGCCGCAGGTTTCGAGCGCGCCGAGCAAACGGCTTTTGCCCGAGCCGGTCGCACCGCAGATCACACGAAAATGAAAAGCGCCGGGCAAGGTCTCCAGCTTATCCAACACATCACGGCGATAGACTTTGTAGCCGCCTTCCAGCTTGTGCGCCGCCCAACCCACCTGCGCCAAAATGATGCTCATAGCGCCGCTGCGTTGTCCGCCGCGCCAGCAATAGATCAGGGGTTTCCAGGATTTCGGGTGCGCGTGAAATTGTGTCTGCAAATGATGCGCGATGTTCTTGGCTACCAGCGCCGCCCCCACTTTGCGCGCCTCGAAGGGCGAGATCTGTTTGTACAGTGTGCCGACGGTGATGCGTTCCTCGTCGGATAACACCGGGCAATTTATGGCGCCGGGGATGTGGTCGTCGGCGAATTCAGCCGGCGTGCGCACGTCGATGATTTCGTCAAAATCCTGAAGCTGTGATAGGTTCGCGGTTCTAAAAAGCATGGTTGTTTGATTGGTGAGCCGTCATTCCGGCGTAGGCCGGAATCCAGCAATAAAAAAATTCCCTTGCATGGCAAGGACAAAACCTAAAAGCTTCTTGAATAAATACACTGGATTCCGGCCTGCGCCGGAATGACTTTGTTGAATTTGAGAGGTGAACATACGGAGTGGAACGAAGATGTCCGAAGTGAAATTGACCCGATTGTCGCACGGTGGCGGATGCGGCTGCAAAATTGCTCCGGCACTTCTGCAAGAAATATTGGGCGTAGCCAAAGAAAAACTGCCGTTCCCGGACCTGATGGTGGGCACCGAAACTAGCGACGATGCGGCGGTCTATCGCTTGAACGACGAACAAGCCATCATCGCCA
Source organism: uncultured Sideroxydans sp. (assembly GCA_964604485.1). Lineage (GTDB taxonomy): Bacteria > Pseudomonadota > Gammaproteobacteria > Burkholderiales > Gallionellaceae > Sideroxyarcus. The sequence continues at coordinate 4,229 of CAZRZH010000101.1, read as the reverse complement.
CCACCGATTTTTTCATGCCCATCGTGGACGATCCCTTCGACTTCGGGCGTATCGCCGCGACCAATGCCATCTCCGATATCTACGCCATGGGCGGCACGCCCATCATGGCGCTGGCCATCGTCGGCATGCCCATCGACAAACTATCCCCCGAGACCATCCGCAAAATATTGCAAGGCGGCGAAGCGGTGTGCCGCGATGCGGGCATCCCCATCGCAGGCGGGCATTCCATTGATTCGCAAGAACCTATCTATGGCTTGGTCGCATTGGGCATAGTGCATCCCGATCAGGTAAAGAAGAACAGTGCAGCGCGTGACGGTGATGTACTGATCCTGGGTAAAGGCTTGGGGGTCGGCGTGTTGGCGGCGGCGTTGAAGAAGGAGATGCTGTCCGACGCAGGTTATGCGCAACTCGTTACGACGACGACCAAGCTGAACAAGGTGGGGAGCCAACTTGCCCCGATCGCGGGCGTGCATGCGCTCACCGACGTCACCGGTTTCGGTCTGCTCGGACATCTGCTTGAGATATGCCGAGGATCGCATCTCGGCGCGGAAGTGCAGTTCGATCAAGTGCCCGTGTTGTCCGAGGCCTTGCCGTTGGCGCAGCAGGGTATCGGCCCCGGTGCCATCGGACGCAATCTGGCGAGCTACGGCCATGCCGTGGATTTTGCACCGCAGCTGGATGAATGGAAGCAACGCTTGCTGGCAGATGCCCAGACCAGCGGTGGTTTGCTGGTCGCTGTTGCGCCCGATGCGGTAGAAGCTGTATTGGCGAGTTTTCGCGCGGCCGGTTTTGCTCAAGCCGCCGTCATTGGGAAAATGAAGTCAGGCGCACCGCGCGTGGCAGTTTCGTAGTTGCGACCTCCCCGCGCAAATCAATCATCAATCTTGGGCAGGTTATATCGTGCCGTTCGGCACGATATATAACAAAATCACTCAAGCATATTGAATCCTTTGGGAAATTTCAGAGGCGTTGGTCTTGTTTCTTGAATCTTAGAATATTAGAATATTCTTAAATTACGGCGGGGTTATCGATGAAATGGGTCGGTCGATCCCGAGATCGGTTTCAGGTCTATCGGAGGAAATCAAAATGTTAAAAGTCATGGGTGGATTTTTTGCGGGATTGGTCGTGGTTGGTGTGCTTGCGTATACCTTCGCGGGGAGCCTTATGTTCAGAGAGATTGAGAGTCCGTTCGGCGTTGAAGAAACCGTCGCGCGCATCCAGCAAAACATCCAGAAGGTGGGGAACGGCTGGGCGCTTTCCGGTTTGCGCAACCCGGGTAAGGCGGTACAGAACGACGGCGGCAATGTGTTGCCGGTGATGATGGTGGAAGCGTGTAGCACCAAATATTCGGCACCGATTCTCAAAGACGACGCGGTGCGCTTCCTTTCCATCCTGATGCCGTGCAAGGTTTCTGTGTACAAGAAGAACGACGGCAAGACTTACATCGGCATGATGAACGCCGGATTGATGGGCAAGATGTTCGGCCCGATGGTGGGCGAGGTGATGGGGCATGTTGCTGAAGATCAAGAAAAGTTCGTCAAATTCGATCCAAGCCAACCCGCTCCCGAGATGATCAAGGGTATGCCCGGCGCGGCTACTGGCGCGGCGGGCGGTGCAGCCGCAGGCGGCTGCTGAGCGGGATCTTCGTTCCGTCACTTTCCTAGCGCATTCAAGGGGACATCATGTCAGCCAGACCCAAAATTTTTCTGTCGGTAGCGGCCATCGCGGCTTTGCTGACAGTGCTGGTCGCGTTCGCGATGCCAGCCAAACCAGAGGCATCGCCCACTCCACAGCCATCGCCCGCACCCCAGGCGGCAGCCACTCCGAAAAAGCATAGTGACTCCACCGCCGATCACAGCAAGTTCAAAGAGCTGCAAAAGAACTTCAAGACCGGCCCCGAGGTGACAGAGGCGTGTCTGATCTGCCACACCGAAGCGGCCAAGCAAGTGCAACACACCAAGCATTGGACGTGGGAATCGAAAGATCCCAAGACCGGCCAGGTGCGCGGCAAGAAGAACATCATCAACAACTATTGCACCGCCGTTCTCTCCAACGAGAAAGACTGCATGGCTTGTCACGCGGGCTATGGTTGGAAGGACAGCACTTTCGATTTCAGTGTCGAGAAGAACGTGGATTGTTTGGTGTGTCACGACAACACGGGCACTTATCGCAAGCTGCCGGGTGATGCGGGACATCCTGTGTACAAGCGCCGCGAGTTCCCCCCCAAGTCGGGCAAGTTCGTCGAGGCGGTTGCCCTAACGAAGGCGGCACAGAGCATCGGTTTGCCAACGCGCACCAATTGCGGCGCGTGTCACTTCTTTGGCGGCGGTGCGAACGGCGCGAAACATGGTGATATGGACAGTTCGTTGCAACATCCGGGCAAATATCTGGACGTGCATATGAACGAGAAGGGCTTGAATTTCTCTTGCACCGAGTGCCATGCAACGAAGAGCCATGAGGTGTCCGGTAGTCGTTACAACACCTCGGCGGCGATGACGGGTCCGGCACACATTCGGGGCAAGGCCGATGCTTCGCCTGCCGCGTGCCAATCCTGCCACGGCGACAAACCACATCCGAAGCGGGATGCGCTGCTTAATCAGCACACCGACAAGCTCGCCTGCCAGACCTGCCACATCCCTGAGTTTGCACGTAACGACATCGGCACCGAGATGAGTTGGGATTGGTCCAAGGCCACCACCATGGGGGCGGACGGCAAACGCATGGTGCGTAAGGACAGTGCAGGTCGTCGTGCCTTTGATTCGCAAAAAGGTGAGTGGAAATGGGAGTCGCACGTGATCCCCGAATATCGTTGGTTCAACGGCACTTCGACTTACAAAGTCATCGGCGACAAAATCGATCCGACTCAGACCGTGCAGTTGAGCGAAGTGGGCGGAGGGCCGGACGATCCAGATTCACGTATCTGGCCGACCAAGGTGCATCGCGGCAAACAACCCTACGATGTGGAGAACAGCTACCTGACCGTGCAACACACAGGCGGTGAGGATGCGACTGCCTTGTGGCACAACTACGATTGGCAGAAGGCCATCGGCACCGGCATGCAAGCGGCGAACCTGCCTTACAGCGGCAAGTTTGCTTTTGTGGAGACGGAACTGACCTGGCCTATCACACACATGGTCGCGCCTAAAGAAGACGCACTCACCTGTGTCCAGTGCCATAGCAAAAACGGACGAATGAAAGACATCCAAGGTGTGTATTTGCCCGCACGTGACGGCAAACATTGGCTCGATGTCATCGGTTGGTCGCTCGCCTTGCTCACCTTGATCGGCGTATTGGTTCACGGCGCTATCCGCATCTATTCCAGCAAGAAGGAGGGCTAACATCATGGCCGCTGAAAAAATATACGTGTTCAAACGCTTCGAGCGCTTCTGGCATTGGTCGCAGGCATTGCTCATCATCGCTATGCTCATCACCGGCTTCGAAGTGCATGGCAGCTACACCCTGATCGGCTTCGAGGACGCGGTGAGTTACCACACTGTGTTCGCATGGTCGTTGGTCACCTTGTGGATATTTGCCATCTTCTGGCATCTCACCACGGGCGAATGGAAGCAATACATTCCCACCACCGACAAGGTCGTCGCGATGATGCTTTTCTACTCGGTGGGTATCTTCAAAGGCGAACCGCATCCCTATCGCCCCACCAAACTGAAGAAGCATAACCCACTGCAACGCATCGCTTACCTCGGCGTGCTACTGCTCATCGGCCCGCTACTGTGGATCACGGGATGGTTCTACCTGTTCTACGGTGACTGGGCGGTGTGGGGCGTGAACGAACTCCTGTCGCTGGAGTGGGTCGCGTTCTTCCACACCGTGGGCGCGTTCATGATGCTGACCTTCCTCATCGCGCACCTCTATCTCACCACCACAGGACATACGCCGACCGCGCACATCAAGGCGATGGTCACGGGTTGGGAAGAAGTGGATTGAGTTGCGTGTAACGAAACAAGGCCGCTATGTGTAGCGGCCTTGTTTATTGTTACGGACAGACCTGTCCGGAGATACGAGTTTAAACGCACAGTAACTAATTGAATTCAATTTGCTAAATGTCCTATTTTTTTGTAACCGATTTCAACCTGCAGCAGACTTCCGATTTTTGCCGGGAGTCTGGATAGGCACGCAGGGAAACTCGTGTTCGCTCAATTGATGGCGCACCTGCCATTGCATACATTCCATCAATGCGTCGCCACCTATCTGAGTCGCTATCCGGCGCT
>CAZRZH010000100.1:0-9986 GCA_964604485.1 uncultured Sideroxydans sp. | reverse complement strand
TAGCAACCCGACCCTCACATTTGCAACACAAAAATATGAATACCTTTTCTACCGAATGCCGACTCTGTCCGCGCTTGGCGTCTTTTCTGGACGTGGTGAGGTCCGAGCAACCTTCCTACTTTGCCAAGCCCGTCCCCTCGTTTGGTGAACCAGGCGCTCCCTTGTTGATCGTCGGACTCGCGCCCGGCAAACACGGGGCGAACCGCACCGGTCGGCCTTTCACCGGGGATTATGCGGGTGACCTGCTGTATTCGACTTTGCACAAATTCGGGCTGGCGACTGCCGCCGCGCCGCTGGGTGACAACAAACAAGCCAATCCATTGTTGTCGCTCAAAGGATGCCGCATCACTAACGCGGTGCGCTGCCTGCCTCCGCAAAACAAACCTGAACCGGCAGAGATCAAACTGTGCAATCCATTTCTTGCACAAGAATTGGCAGCGTTGCCGCAGGGGGCTGCGATTTTGGCTCTGGGGACAATCGCCCATGAAGCCGTGTTACGCGCCAGCGGCGTGAAGGTTAAAGATTTCAAGTTTGGACATAACGCACGGCATGTTTTACCGAACGGCTCGACGCTGTATGACAGCTATCATTGCAGTCGCTACAATACCCAGACTAAACGTTTGACCGCGAGCATGTTCCATCAAGTTTTTGAATCCATCTTTGAACACCACACCCTTCGATCCTAAATCTCCCCCACCCTCCCTCGACAAGCTCGGGACAGGCCAAGCCTCCCCCGCAGGGCGCGGGGGCGAACGTTCCAAAAGCGAATTTTTAATCCCGGAATTCGTCGCCTCGTTGCCGCTACAGCCGGGTGTGTATCGCATGCTGGATGAAGCAGGGCAGGTGTTGTACGTGGGCAAGGCCAATCAGCTCAAGAAGCGTGTCTCGTCGTATTTTCAGCAGAGCAATCTGTCACCGCGTATCCGCCTGATGGTGTCGCATATCGCGCGCATCGAAGTTACGGTGACGCGTTCGGAGGCTGAGGCGCTGCTGCTGGAGAACAATCTCATCAAGACACTCAAGCCGCGTTACAACATTCTGTTCCGCGACGACAAATCCTATCCCTACATCGTTCTTACCGGCAGCCCTTCGCCGCGCCTGACTTATTATCGTGGGGCGACCGACAAGCGCAATTTATATTTCGGACCGTATCCGAACGCGAACGCCGCGAAGGAAAGTATCAACCTGCTGCAAAAGGTGTTTCGACTGCGTACCTGCGAGGAAGGCGTGTTCAACAACCGCACAAGGCCGTGCCTGCTACACCAGATTCACCGCTGCAGCGCGCCGTGTGTGGGCATTATCAGCCCCGAAGATTACGCCACGGATGTGCGCAACGCCGGGCTGTTGTTGCAAGGCAAATTCGATGAAGTGCAGAAAATTCTGCGCACGACGATGGAGCAGGCGGCAGCAGAGTTTCATTTTGAAAAAGCCGCAGCGTTACGCGACCAATTGCAGGCGTTACACACGGTGCAAGAAAAGCAATTCGTGGAAAGCGGACGCGACACCGATGCGGACATCGTCGCGGTGGTCGAGTCGGAAGGCGTGCTTTGCCTGAATCTGGCGGTGGTGCGCGGCGGTCGGCATCTCGGCGACAAGCCATTTTTCCCGCAGAACGTGCAAGGTCAGGATAGCGGTGAAGTGCTGGAAGCGTTTTTGGCGCAGCATTATCTGGAGAGCACCGTGCCGCCGCTGATCATCACCAGTCAAGAACTTGCCGATGATTCGATAGAACACTTGTTGGGTGAGCAGACGGGTTTTAAAGTGCAGATACGTCACGCGGTGACCGGCGAACGCCGGCAGTGGCTGGAGATGGCCCAGGCCAATGCGTTACTGTCCTTGCGCCAGCGCGCCGGTCAACAAGCGGGACAGACCTTGCGACTGGAGGCGCTGCGTGTTGCGTTGGTCTTACCCGATCTGAAACGCATCGAGTGTTTCGATATCAGCCATACCCTGGGCGAGGCGACTGTCGCCTCGTGTGTGGTGTATGACGATCTGGCAATACGGCCGCAGGAATACCGGCGCTACAACATTCGCGGCATCACACCCGGCGACGACTACGCGGCGATGCGCCAGGCACTGCTACGGCGTTATCAGAAATTACAAGCGGGAGAGGGCAAGCGTCCCGATCTGGTTCTGATCGATGGCGGGGCGGGACAACTGGGTGTGGCAGTCGAGGTGATGACCGAACTGGGTCTCACCGACATTGCGCTGGTCGGTGTGGCGAAAGGCGTGGAACGCAAGCCCGGCATGGAGCAATTGTTACAACCGGGCGTGGAAAAATCGTTACAATTGCCGCCGGATAATCCTGCTCTGCATCTGATCCAGCAAGTACGCGATGAAGCGCACCGTTTCGCCATCAGCGGCCACCGTGCCCAGCGTGGCAAAACGCGCACCACATCCTCACTGGAGGATATCGAAGGGGTCGGTGAGAAGCGCCGCCGTAATCTGCTGACTCACTTTGGTGGATTGAAAGGGGTGCAACAAGCCAGCGTGGAAGAGTTGGCGCGAGTTGAAGGGATAAGCCCCTCACTCGCCGAGAAAATTTACCAGTATTTACATTAAAGATGCCAACGAACATTCCCAATCTGCTGACCTGGTTTCGTATCGTGTTGATTCCGGTGTTCATCGCCGTATTTTACGTGCCGGACGAAACGTTGAGTCTGCATCACAAACATATGTTGAGCTTTGCAATTTTCTGGTTCGCCTCCATCACCGATTGGTTGGATGGCTATCTGGCGCGTGTGCTCAACCAAAGTTCAGCTTTCGGCGCGTTCCTTGATCCGGTGGCAGACAAACTGATGGTGGTCGCGGCGCTGGTGGTGTTAATCAAACTTGACTACGTGGATGTCATCATTGCTTTCATCATCATCGGGCGCGAACTGACCATCTCGGCCTTGCGCGAATGGATGGCACAACTGGGCAACAGCAAGAGCGTGGCTGTCTCGATGATCGGCAAAGTCAAAACCGTGTTTCAGATGTTGGCCATTCAGTTCCTTTTGTTTCAGGAACCACTGCTGGGCATATCGACCAAATGGGTCGGTACGTTGTTGATTTATCTGGCTGCGATCCTCACGCTTTGGTCGATGGTTTACTACCTGATGTTGGCCATGCCGCAAATATTGGAAAAATCTCGAAAACCAAATTGATTTTTCACGCTCGGTCTGTATAATGCCGCGCTCTCGGGGTGTAGCGTAGCCTGGTAGCGCGCCTGGTTTGGGACCAGGATGTCGGGAGTTCGAATCTCTCCACCCCGACCAGGTTCAAGTAGTAAGAAGTTTGTAGGTTGCCGACAGAATTGTGCCCGTAGCTCAACCGGATAGAGCACCAGCCTTCTAAGCTGGGGGTTGCTGGTTCGATTCCAGTCGGGCACACCAACAGACTTCAACGATTCAATGGTGGTCGTAGCTCAGTTGGTAGAGCCCTGGATTGTGATTCCAGTTGTCGTGGGTTCGAGCCCCATCGATCACCCCATCTTTTTCCCCTAGTTGTATTCTCGCCAGTCTAGCCGTGTCTTCGCGCGGTGGTTTAAATCAACCCTCTGAATTCCCCCAAACGATGCCGCTGTGTCCAAGCAACGTTTCTGAATGGTGATTATCCGCGAGCTAAACTGAAGGTAAGCGGCGCGGCGAATTTGGAAACTTCACGAAAGTTCTATATCCTTCACGGCCTTGGAAATTATCTTTCAAAAACTGGGTTGTTCGGATCGAATTGCTGATTTGGAATTTAATTTAAACCCGTAACTTTGGACTCATCCCCTATGAAGATTGCCATCGCCGGAACCGGATACGTCGGACTCTCCAACGCCATGCTTTTGGCACAACACAATCAGGTTGTCGCTATTGACATCGTCCCGGAAAAAATCGAAATGCTTAACCGCAAACGGTCCCCCATCGAGGATGCCGAAATTGAAGATTTCCTGGTAAACAAGAAGCTGGACTTCAAAGCCACGCTGGATAAACACGAAGCCTACAGCGGAGCGGACTACGTCATCATTGCCACTCCCACCGACTACGATCCCGAGACAAACTATTTCAACACACGCTCGATTGAATCGGTGATTCAAGATGTGCTGGACATCAATCCCGGTGCGGTGATGATTATCAAATCCACCGTTCCGGTGGGTTACACGGCCAGAATCCGAGAACAATTTTCTATCGCGGGTCGGGATTCATCCCGACAAGAAAATGGTGGAGAAATATCCAATCGACAGCCCGCCATTATTTTTTCGCCTGAATTCCTGCGCGAAGGCAGGGCGCTCTACGACAATCTCCATCCCTCGCGCATTATCGTTGGCGAGCGCTCTCAACGCGCTGAAACCTTTGCAAACCTGCTGAAACAGGGGGCCGTCAAGCAAAACATCGAAACGCTTTTCACCGACTCCACCGAAGCCGAAGCCATCAAACTTTTTGCCAATACATTTCTGGCCATGCGCGTGGCGTATTTCAACGAACTGGATACCTACGCCGCCACGCACGGACTGGATACCAAGCAGATCATCCAGGGGGTATGTCTTGATCCGCGCATCGGCGATCATTACAACAATCCTTCTTTCGGCTACGGCGGTTACTGCCTGCCCAAAGACACCAAACAACTGCTGGCAAACTACAGCGACGTACCGCAGAACCTCATCCACGCGATCGTCGAAGCTAATACAACTCGCAAGGATTTCATTGCATTCGATATCATCAAGCGCAATCCCAAGATCGTCGGCATCCATCGCCTCATTATGAAAAGCGGCTCGGACAATTTCCGCGCTTCCAGCATCCAGGGCATTATGAAACGCATCAAGGCCAAAGGCATTGAGGTTATCGTGTACGAACCGGCGCTGTCCGAGAGTACGTTTTTCAATTCCCGGGTGGTGAACGATTTGGAGCATTTCAAACAAGAAGCCGACATCATCGTCGCCAACCGCATCTCCGATGACATCCGCGATGTGGCGAACAAGGTGTATAGCCGGGATTTGTTCGGGAAGGACTAATCGGAGATCACGGATGTGTGGAAGTAATGTGAACCGGAAAGTGTAAAATCCGCCCCTGTTTGATCTTGCGAGTACTCGGAAATGAAAAAAATAAAAGGGATGATCCTGGCCGCCGGACAGGGCACACGCGTGAGGCCGCTCACCCAAGACCTGCCCAAACCGATGATTCCCATCCTGGGCAAGCCGGTGATGGAATACCTGGTCGAACATCTGGTCAAGTACGGCGTCGACGAGATCATGGTCAACGTCGCCTACAAACACTGGAAGATCGAGAACTACTTCGGCAACGGCAGCCGTTGGGGTGTGAAAATCGGCTACTCCTACGAGGGCGTTTACGAACACGGCGAGGTCACTCCAAAATCGCTTGGCTCTGCCGGCGGGATGCGCAAGATCCAGGATTTCGGCGGTTTTTTTGACACCACCACCATCGTGATTTGCGGCGATGCGCTGATCGATTTGGACATCGGTGCGGCCGTGTTCGAGCACCAGACCAAAAAAGCGATGGCCAGCGTCATCACGCTTGAAGTGCCCAATTCTGAAGTCAGCAATTACGGTGTAGTCGAGACAGAAAAAGATGGACGCATTATCGCGTTCCAGGAAAAGCCCAAACCCGAAGAAGCGCGCTCCAATTTTGCCAGCACCGGTATCTACATCTTTGAACCGGAAGTGATCGACCTCATCCCGCAAGGCACAGTGTTCGACATCGGCAGTCAATTGTTCCCCATGCTGGCAGAAAAAGGCATGCCGTTTTATGCGCAAAAACGCTTCTTCAATTGGATCGATATTGGGCACGTGTCCGATTACTGGGCCGTGTTGCAGCGTGTTCTCAAGGGTGAAGTGGCGCAGATGCAGATGCCCGGAACCGAAATTAAACCCGGTGTCTGGATCGGCATCAATACCTGCATAAACTGGGACAAAGTACAGATCGAAGGCCCGGTGTACATTGATTCGGGTGTGTGTATCGAGGCCGGTGCACAGATCATCGGGCCGACATGGATATCACGCGGATCACATATCTGCGCCAATGCCAAAGTCATCCGCAGCGTGCTGCTTGAATACACCCGTATCAGCCCCGGTAACGCCTTCGTGGAAAGTATTGTTTCCCCCAAATATTGTGTCGAGCATGGAAATGGTGAAACCTATTACATCGGCGATGATCGCACTACATTACGCTGGGGCGATGCGCGGGGCAGGTAGTAAAAATGTTTGTTTTGCAGGTCGGTATTGGGCGTGTGTTATTGGGGGCATTTCTACAAGCTCAAAACAAGTTTAGCGCCGTACAGCCACGGCTTTGCTACCCCTTGCGGGTACAACCCGACGTGTTGAACTAAATTCCGACTTGCGGCTGGATGAATCAGTATGTGTAATTTCAACCCGTTAAAACCACACAACACCGACCAACTTCTTTCCGGTTCCATCCCCCCGGCCGAGTTGCTTTCCCAAGTGATTGGAATCGCCCGCGAAGCCGGTAATTCCATCATGACGATCTACGGCGATCAAAAGAATGAGGTGACGGCCAAGGCTGATCACTCACCGTTGACTCTGGCTGATCTTGCTGCGGATCGCGTCATCAAAGCCGGTTTGGCCAGATCAGGGATGGGCTGGCCGGTACTCTCCGAAGAATCGGCGCAGATTGATTATTCAACACGTCAAAGCTGGCAACGATTTTGGCTGGTTGATCCGCTCGACGGCACCAAAGAATTCATCCGGCACAACGGCGAATTCACAGTCAACATCGCACTCATCGAACACGGACGACCGATACTCGGCGTGGTGTATGCGCCGGTATTGGATGTTTGCTACTTCGCCGCACGGGGTAGGGGGGCATTCGTCAAGCGTGCCACGCAAGCGCCCCAACCCATCCGAGTGCAAACTTGCCTACCCGGTGAACCCATAAAGGTCGTCGCCAGCCGTTCACATGCCGACGAACGCACCAGCCGACTGCTGCACTATTTGGGTGAACACCATTGCATCAGCATGGGTAGTTCACTCAAGTTGTGTCTGGTGGCGGAAGGTGCCGCACACTTCTATCCGCGACTTGGCCCAACCATGGAATGGGACACCGCAGCAGCTCATGCTATCGTCGAAGAGGCGGGTGGAGTGGTTCAAGATCAAAACGGCATGGGTTTGAAATACAACAAAGAAGATTTGCACAATCCGGCGTTCTTTGTGTTCGCGCAAACGGATGAAGAATCCGCAACACGGATCAATCGCGCAATCGAACAGTCGTGTTGAAATGCAAATTAAACGATCACTTTCCTGCAACTATTCTCCCAACAAAAACCAATACCGTAAGTCTGTTTTAATCCAGACCACCAACGGCTAAAATAAGTAATGACCAAAATAAATCCAATCCAGTTAAACAACATCGTGTGGCACCACGCCACCGTCACCCGCCAGCGTCGCGAAATTCAAAACGGTCACCGTGGCGCCATCATCTGGTTCACGGGATATTCCGGTGCGGGCAAATCCACCCTGGCCCATGCCGTTGAGGAGATTCTGCACCAGCGTGGCTGCCGTACTTTCGTGCTGGATGGTGACAACGTGCGCCACGGCCTGTGCGGCGATCTCGGTTTTGCCGCAGAGCAACGCATCGAGAACATCCGTCGTGTGGGGGAAGTTGCCAAATTAATGATGGAAGCCGGCATCATTGTCCTCACCGCATTTATTTCGCCCTATCGCAAAGATCGTCGCCTGGTGCGCGGCATGGTCCAGCATGGCGATTTCATTGAAATCTTCTGCGACAGCAGCATCGAAATCTGCGAACAGCGCGATGTAAAAGGCATGTACAAAAAAGCCAGAGCGGGCCAGATCAAAGACTTCACCGGCATCTCTGCACCGTATGAGAAACCGGAGAATCAAGAACTCACCGTCAATACCGGCGCTACGTCTTTGGACGAGTGCGTCGGCCAAGTTATCAGCGAAATTAACCAGCGTGGTATTATTTCCGCGTGAATGGCATATCACCTTAACTTGGCCGCACACTTCCCAAACCCGTTACCTAGCCATGCGACTCAATCAAAATCAAATACAAGCGATTCGCCAACTGGCCCTCTCAGTCGGGGGGCAAAACGCACGCGTGCGCGTTTTTGGCTCCAGATTAAATGATGCAGAAAGAGGCGGCGATCTTGACCTAATGCTCGAACTGCCCGAACCCGTAGAAAACGCAGCTCTGATGGCCGCAAAAGTATCCGCCCTTGTCTCGCGCGCCATGCAGGGACGCAAAGTGGATGTGCTACTGAGTGCGCCTAACCTGATGCACTTGCCAATACACGACATCGCTTTCAAAGAAGGAAAGTTACTTTGAATAATGATCCGAAAGAGGGGACTTTGTTATTGATGCATTTCGAGGCATCACCGCATTTTTGGAACGCAAAGAGTGTCTGACCCTGAGGTCTGAGAAACAACCCGGAGAAAATCATGAACGTAATCGAGCTGCCACAAATACAAGCGATGAGCATTGCAGAAAAAATAAATCTAGTTGAAAACTTGTGGGACAGCATCGCCCAGCACGACGATCAAGTTCCTGTGCTAGCCAGTCATGCCAAAGAACTATCCGCCAGACTGGCTCGGCACGAAGGCAAACAAGATTCGCTTTTAACATTGCAAGAACTACAACAAAAGGTAGCGCAAAGAACGTGAATTATTCATTGCGCTTTGCGCCCGAACTAGAAGAAGACTTATATGCGGGCTTCGTATGGTACGAAGTCAAGTCAAAGGGCTTGGGCAATGAATTTCTGAATGTCTTTTACGATAACGTTGATCGTTTGGCCAAGAATCCACTCATCTATGCGAAAGTATATTTAGATTTTCATCGCAGCTTACTGCGCCAATTTCCGTTTTCCTGTTACTACCGGATTGAAGGCAACCGAGTTGTTGTTTATGGCCTTTTTCATAGTGCACGCAACCCAGCTTTTATTACAACCTCGCTGAACACGCGCGATGGTAGGTTCGGCTTCAGCCCGACATGAATCAAAAAATTGTAGGTGGCGCTTGTGCGTGTGGTGTTGGGGCATCAGCCCCTTACAGCTACGGCCTACCCCTTGCGGGTGCAGCCCGACAAGCCCCCCCAAATTATTTATGGGAATGAAAACATAAATATGAACAAACAAACAACTACAACCACTGGAAAAATACACCCTCGCCCAATGGGGCAAGTCGGGTGCTCTGAAATAAGCAGAGCAATGCGGGATTCGGTATCATGCAGCACTTGATTTGATCAGTCTTTGAGCTAACGAAAGAAAGCGTTATGACTACAGCAGAGAAATTATATAAAACTGTGCAAGACATGCCGGAGCCCATACTGGCGGAGCTACTCGACTTCGCTGAGTTTTTGCGCGCAAAGATGTCAGATAGACAATCGCGCTCAACGAACGAATTGTTGATTGATTTGCGAGGTGGCTTGGAAAACTCGGCTACGTTTGCGGGCGATCCTCTAGTAATTCAGAAACGGCTGCGTGATGAGTGGAACTAAATATCTACTGGACACCAACTTCATACTCGGAACATTGAAGTCTGATGTACAGGTTCTTGCGGAATTGTCATCGCACCGTATCTTGGCGGACGAATGTTCATACAGCGCAATTACGCGAATGGAGCTACTTGGATTTCACCGAATCACGCAGGAAGAAGAAGCACTGATCAAACAAAAGTTAGCGCATTTTGCTTATCTGCCGTTATCCCAAGATATTGAGGATCGTGCCATTACTTTGCGCCAATCACACAAAATCAAGTTACCAGACGCGATCATTGCTGCAACAGCACTTTGTTTCGGCATAGAGCTACTGACACTGGATCAGCACCTTTTGAAAATAGTGCGCGCCGAAAACAAAACAGAGTGAGTGTTTTGAACATCGCCTTTCGCACTGATGCAACCAGCCAAATCGGCACTGGGCATTTCATGCGCTGTTTGACTTTGGCGGATGCGCTGAAATGCCAAGGTGTCCACATACGTTTTGTCCACTGTAATTTGCCCTCACACCTAACCGAGACATCTTAGGCAAAGACT
>CAZRZH010000099.1:0-10171 GCA_964604485.1 uncultured Sideroxydans sp. | reverse complement strand
CACCCGCAAGGGGTAGGCCGTGGTTGTACGGGGCTGAAGCCCCAACAACACACGCACAGGGTGAGGGTGACTTTGTCTACACCTGCAAAAAATCATGTTTGTTCGCCATCCATCTTTGTAAGTGTGCGCGCGCCACATCGGGCGCGTCGCGTAGCAGTTCGTCTGCGGTTTGTCGTGCCTGTTCCAACAGGTCCTCGTCTTCGGTCAGGTCGGCGAAACGCAACATCGCCACGCCGCTTTGCCGTGCGCCCAGCAGTTCGCCGGGGCCGCGCAATTGTAAGTCTTGTTGCGCGATGACGAAGCCGTCGGTGTTCTCGTAGATGACCTTCAGGCGTTCGCGCGCCAGTTCGGAAAGCGGCTGCATGAACAGCAGCACGCATAGGCTCTCCGCTGCACCGCGACCCACGCGGCCCCGCAGTTGATGCAGTTGCGCCAGCCCCATGCGTTCGGCATGGTCGATCACCATTAGGCTGGCGTTGGGCACGTCCACGCCGACCTCAATGACGGTGGTGGCGACCAGTAGATGCAATTCGCCCGCTTTAAATGCAGCCATCACAGAGGCTTTTTCTGCGGACGGCAAACGTCCATGCGCCAAGCCGACTTTCAATTCGGGGAGCGCTTCGGTCAGTTGTTGATGTGTCTCGATGGCGTTCTGCAATTCGACTTCGAGCGCGTCGGATTCCTCGATCAATGGACACACCCAATACGCCTGTCGCCCTGCCAAACAAGCGGCGCGCACACGTTCGAACACCTCGTTACGCCGTGCATCGCTCACCAACTTGGTGACGATGGGTGTACGTCCGGGAGGCAGTTCGTCGATGACGGATACATCGAGGTCGGCGTAGTAACTCATCGCCAAGGTGCGCGGGATGGGGGTGGCGCTCATCATCAACTGATGCGGCTCGATTGTTGTTTGTAGGTCGGGTTTTAACCCGACGCTGTCTTGTCGGGTTGAAACCCGACCTACAGATTCAGAAGCCCGACCTACGTTTTCCTTGCCCTTATTGCGCAACTCCAACCGTTGTTGCACTCCAAACTTGTGTTGCTCGTCCACGATGACGAGACCGAGTTTGTTGAACTCGACCGAGGCTTGGAACAGCGCATGCGTGCCAATAGCGAGCAGCGTGTCGCCCGATGCGATGCGCTCGGCGGCAGCGGCCTTATCTTTCTTCTTCAAACTGCCAGATAGCCACACGGGTGTGATGCCGAGCGGTACAAGCCACTCACTTAACTTGAGGTAGTGCTGTTCGGCCAGTATCTCAGTCGGCGCCATGAAGGCGACCTGATAACCGTTCTCGATGGCTTGCAACGCGGCGAGTGTCGCGACGATGGTCTTGCCACTGCCCACATCACCCAGCAATAAACGTTGCATCGGATGGGAAAGTGTTAGGTCGTGCGCGATCTCTTTCCACACTTTCTGTTGCGCGCCGGTGAGTTTGAACGGCAGCTTTTTCAACAGCGCGGCGGTCAGTTTTGCATGAGGCGGCAAGGCAGGCGCGATGCGTTTGCTGCGTTCGCGGTGAAACACGCGCATGGAAAGTTGTTGCGCCAACAGTTCATCGAACTTGATGCGCCGCCATGCAGCGTGGTTGTGCTCTTCCAATGCGGTCGCCGAGACATCCGCTGCCGGGTTGTGCAGCAAGCGCAAGCTGTCGCCGAAGTTCGCGAGATTCAATTTTTTCACCAGCGGAGCAGGCAAGGTGTCGGTGAGGGGGATGGTCTCCAGCGCATTGTTGATGAGTTTGCGCAACACCGGTTGCGCCAGCCCCGCCGTAGTCGGGTAGATGGGGGTGAGGCTTTGTTGCAAGGGCGTGTCGTTTTCCGCCGCGCGACACTTCGGGTGCACCATCTCCAGCCCGAAATAGCCCATGCGCACCTCGCCGATGGCGCGTATCTGTTTGCCGAGGGCGAGTTGTTTCTGCTGGCTGGGATAGAAATTGAGGAAGCGTAAGGTGAGTTCTTCATGACCTTCCATCAGGCGACACACCAAGCACCGACGCGGACGGAACATCACCTCGCTGTGCGTGATGACACCCTGCACCTGCACCGTCATGCCGGGTTGAACATCGGCGATGGGCGTGAGGTGGGTCTCGTCTTCGTAGCGCAACGGCAAATGCAGCAACAGATCGGCACGATGATGGATGCCGAGTTTGGCAAGTTTGGCCAGTGTTGCCGGAGAGATTTTTGCGGGTGCGCTCAAGTCGCCGAACAGGTCAATTGGCGAGGATGTTGGCAAAACGGTTATCGGCCAAACGCAGTCGGTCTGCCATCACGCGCAAGAAGGCTTGATTGAAGTGTAATTGGCAGTGGTCGGAAAGTTGATTGAGCAATTGGGGGGATATTTTGAGCACCGTGACGTCGGTACTTGAGGTGACACTGGCGGAACGGGGAACGACTCTGCCGCTGATGTACGACATTTCGCCGAAACAGTCATCCTTGCGGATGCTACTGAGCAGGTATCCGTTTTTGGTGACGTTGACCTGGCCTCCGATCAAGATGTAAAAGTCATCGCCCATCTCGTTTTCGCGCATGAGAGATGTCTGCGGTGGATGTTTCTGCCAACTACCAACACGCAATATTTCCCACAGTTCAGTGTCGGTGAAATCCCGAAATAATTGCATCTCGCGAAGCGCGATGAATTTTTCGGTCTGGTTGGATTCGACGTCGCTTTGCTCGAATTTGCCTAACGTCGCGAGATCACTGCTGAAATCTTTCCAGTTCGGATAACGATCCTGCTTGTCCTTATTCATGGCTCGCATCACGACGCGCTCCAATTCTGGCGGGATACTTGACCGATGTGACCGTGGGGTGGGCGGTGTGATGTGAATTATCTGGTGACACAGGCTGGCCAAACTTTGGGCTTGGTAGGGAGCGTGCCCGGTGAGCAAGCGGTACATCACTACCCCGAGAGAATAAATGTCTGTTTGGTGGGTCAGCAATTCGCCGTGAACCTGTTCGGGCGACATATAACTTGGAGAACACAGATTGCTAACTTGAGTTTGTTCCAGGTTGAGCAGCAGGGCCGCACCCATGTCGGAGATCTTGATGTCACCCTCTTCGGTGATCAACATGTTGGCAGGTTTAATGTCGCGGTGAATGACGCCGTTGTAAAGCGCATAGTTCAATGCGCGACAACTTTTGAACATGTATTCCACCACGCGGTCGATGGGGAGAAGGTTGTCCGGTTCTGTATGGCGTTCAAGCGTGCCGCCGTTGACATATTCCATCACGATATGACTCTCGTTATCCCCGATCAGCGCATCGTAGATCTCTACAATGTGCGGGTGCTCGAGTTTGCCAACCAAAGAGGCTTCGTTATCGAGTTGCTGTTGGTACACCTTGCCCATTTTTGGATCGTTCAGGATGTCTTGCTTCAACATCTTGATCGCCACTTCACGTTTTGAGAAGGAGTCAAAGGCGAGAAATACGGTGCTTGAAGCTCCATGCCCGAGCTTCTTGACGACAGAATATTTACCGATGTTTCTGGGTTGGGTCAAAGTGAGATCTGTCATGTTCAAGCCGCTCTTTTGCGAAGAATTAATCCTGCAACACGAGTACCCCGTCCGCTTCCACCAGTGCGCCGCGCGGTAACGAAGCGACGCCCACAGCAGCGCGGGCCGGATACGGTTGGTGGAAATAGGTGGCCATGATCTCGTTCACCTTGGCGAAATGCGCGAGGTCGGTCAGGTAGATGTTGATCTTCACCATGTCGTTCAGGCTGCCGCCCGACGCGCTGGACACGGCGCGCAGATTTTGGAACACGCGATTCACTTGTCCCTCGATGCCTTCTTCTAGCTGCATGGTGTTGGGGTCGAGTCCGATCTGGCCGGACAGGTACACGGTCTCGTCCACGCGCACCGCTTGCGAGTAGGTGCCGATGGCTGAAGGTGCGTCGGGTGTCTGGATGATTGTCTTGTTGGCCATGTTGCCTCCTGAATAGAGAGCGGCGGATTCTAACTGATTAGTTTTGAGAAACGGTCATCCGCCATGCGCAAGCGGTCTGCCAGTACATGCAGGAACGCCTGGTTGAAATGTAACTGGCAGTGGTCGGAAAGTTGCGAGAGCTGGGAGGGATGAATCATCATCAGCGTGATTTCGGTGTTGGCGGTGACGGTGGCCGAGCGCGGCATCCTGCGACCGCTGATATAGGCCATCTCGCCAAAACAGTCGCCGCTGCTCAGGGCGTTGAGCAGGCGGTTACCGCGCGTCACACTGACACTGCCTTCGATCAGCACATAAAACGCATCGCCCATTTCATCCTCGCGGATTAGCACGGTTTTGGCGGGTTGCTTGTGCCATTCGCCGACACGCAGGATCTCCCACAATTCGATATCGTTGAAATCCTGGAACAGATGCAATTTGCGCAGGGTGGTGAATTTTTCCGTTTCATTCACTTCGAGATCGCTCTTCTCAAAGTGGCCGAGTGCAGCCAGTTCATTGCCGAAATCACGCCAGGTGGCGTAGCGCTCCGAGCGCTCCTGCTGCATGGCGCGCATCGCGATACGTTCGAGTTGCGGCGGCAAATCATTGCGCAGTTGCGTGGGCGGCACCGGCGTACCGTGCATGATCTGCTGGTACAAGTGCGCCAGATTTTTTGGGCTGTAAGGCGAATGCCCGGTGAGCAGGCGGTACATCACCACGCCGAGTGAATAAATGTCGGTCTGGTGGTTAACCGCCTCGCCGCGAACCTGCTCCGGCGACATGTAATTGGGTGAGCCGACATTGCTGCGGGTTTGCTCGGCATCCAGGCGGATGGCCGCCCCTAGGTCGGAGATCTTGATCTGGTCCGGTCCGGCCAGCAGCAAATTGGCGGGTTTGATGTCGCGATGGATGACGCCGTTGAACTCGGCGTAGTTGAGCGCGCGGCAGCATTTGAAGATGTATTCGACCACGCGGTCGAGCGGTAACAAATTGTCCGGGATGATGTGTTTTTCCAGGGTGCCACCCGGCACATATTCCATCACGATGAAACTTTCCTCGGGGCTGATCACCGCATCGTAGGTCATCACAATGTGCGGATGGATGAGCTTGCCGGCCAGCGCGGCTTCGTTCTGCAGCTGTTTGCGGTTCTGTCGGCCCTGTTTCGGATCGTCGAGGAATTCTTGCCGGATCAATTTGATCGCGACCTCGCGGTCGGCAAAAGGATCGTGCCCCAGATACACAATACTGGTCGCACCCTGTCCCAGTTTGCGGATCAGACTGTATTTGCCGAGATGCGATTGGCGATGCATGGAATGACGGGTCATCTGTGTTTCGGTTGAAATGTTACGGCTTTGGCTGGCTAATTTACACCAAGATAGTGTATTCGTGCTTTGTTACCTGATGATTTGTCCCGGTGGGTCTGTTGGGAAAAAACCACAATTACAACCTCTCACCCTGCGCGAACACGGAAGAGGCCAATTCGAGCAATAAAAATCCCCCCATGTTCGTGGGAAGTAAGGTTATCTAAATTCCTTCGATACGCTTGACTGGATAATCTCCTTACCATAAAGTAAGGATAACCAATTTAATGGAGGTGTTTCATGTCTACTGCCGTGATGACGAGCAAAGGCCAAGTGACGATTCCGCTTGATGTTCGCAAAAAGATGGGATTGGATCAGGGGGATCGTGTTGACTTTGTCGATCTGGGTAACAACCAATTCGGAATTATGGCGGCAGTCGAAGAAGTGACTTCGCTGAAAGGTTTGGTGCGCAAGCCTGCCGCGCCGGTGTCGCTCACCGCGATGAACAGCGTGATTGCCAAACGTGGGGCCAGGAGATGATCGGATTGGACACTAACGTTTTGGTGCGTTATCTGGCTCAAGACGATAAAGCGCAATCGGTGCTTGCGACGAAGTTGATCGAGGAAACACTTACGGTATCCAACCCCGGATTTATTTCAGTGGTGTCGCTGGTTGAGGTGGTTTGGGTGCTGGAAGGTTGTTACGACAGCACCAAGGATGAGGTCATCGCCATTGTGGAGCGGCTGTTGCGCGTCAAGCAATTGCGTGTGCAGGATGCCGAAGTGGTGTGGCAGGCGGTGCGGGTGTTCAGAAATGGCAAGGCCGATTTCGCCGATTGTTTGATAGAACGGGTGGGCTGTGCTCATGGGTGCGGGCATACGGTCTCGTTCGATAAGACAGCAATTAAGGCAGCGGGAATGGTGCAATTGTCCTGATCTTAAACCCGGTTTGGCGTCAAGTTGGCTTGTTCAGGCGCCCGCTTTCGCCGATAATCGCGCCGCGCCGGGCATCATGCGACCGGCGCTTTTCGTTTTGACAGGATTGATCTTTTGAACATCGACTTCCAACGCGCCGTTGACCGTATTGCCGGCGTTCCCATTTGTGCCTTTTTTTCGCTGCTTGAAAAGCTGCGCTTGTTTTTCGTGCGCGAAACCATGCCGTCAAATCCCAAAAGGATATTGATCGTCTTGTTATCCGAGATGGGCAGCCTGGTGTTGGCGCAGCCGATGTTTGCCGAATTGAAACGGCGTTATCCGAATGCCGAGTTGTACATGCTGATGTTTCGCAAGAACCGCGAAGTGCTGGACCTGCTCGGCGTGATGCCCAAAGAAAATGTCATCACCCTGAATGACAAAGCGCTGGGATCGTTCGCGGCAGACAGTCTGAAAGCATTGCGCCGGATGCGCTCGCTGGATTTCGACGTGGTGATCGACTGCGAATTGTTCACGCGGGCCAGCAGCCTCTTTTCCTACTTGTCGGGTGCGCGCATCCATGTCGGATTTCATTCGCATACACAAGAGGGTCTGTATCGCGGCTCGTTCATCAACCGGCCCGTGCTGTACAACCCGTATCGTCATCTGTCGCAACAGTTTTTGACGATGGTGGACGCGATCGAGTCGCAGGGTCGGCCGTTGGCCAAGGGCGAACTCCATGCACTGAGCGCCCCGCCATTGCTGCAATTCGCCCCCAATGAGGTGGCGGAAATTACCGCGCAATTACACGCCGACTTTCCGGTGTTGTTGGGCAAAAAATTGGTGCTGGTTTATCCCGATGGCGGCATCCTGCCGATTCGCGCTTGGCCTCCGGCTTATTACAAACAACTTTGCGATGCCTTGTTACAGGAAGGTTATGCGCTAGCCCTCATCGGCTTGCCGGAGGCCAAACCGTTGGCGCAGGAGATTGCGGCGCATTGCGCCCATGACCATTGTATTGACCTCACCGGCTACACCCGGTCGGTGCGGCATTTGCTGGCGATCTTTCATCGTGCTTGCCTGTTGGTCACCAATGACGGCGGGCCGGGACAGTTTGCCGCACTCACGCCGTTGCCCACACTGGTGTTTTTCGGGCCGGAAACGCCCGCGTTGTACAGTCCCCTTGCCCCGAATATCCACTGCCTGTACACCGCGTTGTCCTGCTCACCCTGTCTCACTGCCTACAACCATCGCAATTCGCCTTGCGACGGCGACAACCAGTGTCTGAAGCGCATCACAGCGGAGCAGGTGTTGGCAAAAGCGCGCGAATTGTTAAACGGGGTGCCTGCCGTATGACCTCTCCCTTCAAGGTGCGTATGCGCATGGCGTCTTTGTTGCGCCGACTGTTCTCCAAGCGTTTTTTGAAATTTGGCACCGTGGGCGCGTCGGGTACGGTGGTCAACATCGGCGTGTTGTACCTGGCGCAGGAATACATTTTCAACACGGTGCAATCCACCGAGATCAGGCTTAATCTTTCACTGGCGCTGGCGATCTTTCTGGCCACCCTGAACAATTTCTTCTGGAACCGTTTGTGGACCTGGGCTGACCGCAAGCAATATCACCATCTTTCGTTGCCCGCGCAGTTCGGCCAATATTCGCTGGCATGCAGCTTGAGCATCCTCTTGCAGATACTGTTCACCAATCTGCTGGCACCGCATTTCTATTATCAACTCGCCAATCTCATCGCCATCGGCGTCACCAGTGTGTTGAACTTCCTGCTCAACGATATTTGGACTTTCGGGCGCGCCAAACTGCTGGCCGGTAGCAAGCGGGACACATGACATGTTGAGCCGCGTTGCCGCCGCGCGTCCGTTCTGGTATCTCGCGGCGACCCTGTTGGCGGTGTTCGTCTATTTCTATGGACTCGACAGCCAGCACATTCCGCGCAATGGCGATGAGGATGTATATGCGCACATTACCCGGCTGACCGCGCAAAGCGGGCAACTGCTGCCGTTGCAATCCGCGCTCGACAATATGCGCAATACCAAGCCGCCGTTGCTGTTCTGGCAGGGAATCGCCTCGACACACTGGGGGCAACAATGGGACTGGTGGCATCTGCGCTATCCCAGTGTGGTTTACACCTTGCTCACCGCGCTGCTGTTGTTTTTTTTGGGGAAGAAAATTAGCGGACAGGCTGAGACAGGATTCATCGCCGCGCTCACCTTTATGGCGTTCTTCAGCACCTACCGATATGGCCGGCCCTTCCTGGTTAATCCGGCCGAGGTGTTCTGGTTCTTCTTGCCGTTTTTCACGCTGTTGTATTGGCGCCCGCTGAGTTTTGAATCCCGGCTGTGGATTCCGTTGCTGTTGGGGATCGAGGTCGGCATTGGTCTACTGTATAAGTCGTTCGCCCTGCTGGCACCGATCGGGTTGGTACTGGTCGGGTGGTATCTGTTTCAGCGCCGTTATCGGTGGCTGGAATTTGCAGTGAAAGATGCCGCAAAACCGCTGTTGACCGGCATCGTTGCGCTGATTTTGTTCGCCTTATGGTTCGCGTTTGATCCCGATCCGCAGGCGGTGTGGAACGAATTTGTGGTGGGTGAAAACGCTGCAAAATTCGACGCGCACAGCCAAGGGTATTGGGCGCAGTTGTTGTGGGGCGGCAGCAGTGTGTGGGTTTTGCTGCTGGGTTATCCGATGAATGCCGGACTGCTGGCATTTCCGGTCGCGGCCTTATTCGTGGTGGCCTATCGCCGTCGTTACCAGTTGAGCGATACGGAAAAACTGGTGTGGATGTGGATGGCCGTGTTGTTCATTATCTTTGCCATACCCAGCCAGCGTTCCGCGCGATATCTGCTGGAAGCCATGCCGGGTGTGGCGTTGTTATGTGCATTGAACTGGCAAAGGATCCCGCGCTGGGTGTTCCTCGCCACACTGATGGCGTGTGCTGCGGTGTTGGTCTTGTTGGCATTTCTGGCGCTGAGTTTGAATCGTGAAGTGGGCGGGTTATACACATGGGAGTATTGGTTGTTGATGGGCGCGACGATCGTGCTGCTACTGTTGGCGGTGCTCAAATCTTCCTGGACACGCGGACTGGTGAATGGGGTGGTGGTGCTCACGCTGCTCGGACTGGCAACATTCTTGCGACCCTTCGACGGTGCGCTGGGCACATACAGCGAAGCGGCACAACGTTACGTGTTGGACAAAGAAGTGTGGGTGTCGTGCAATTTTCGCGCAAACGAAGAAGGGCACCGCTTCCTGCTGAACGGTGCGCAGGTACACGGTTACAACGAAAATTGGAAACTGACTGTGGATGAACTTGCGGCACGTTATCCGTTATTCACCGTGCAATTGCCGTTAACGGCAGAGGTTTGCCCGGACTGCAAAGCAATCGGCCAACGGCTGGAGATTCGCAGTCGCCACAGCAACGAAGAATTGCAGGCGATGCTCGGGGGAGAGGTGTACCGGCATCTGTTCGTCAGGGAGTGGTTGCTCGAAGCGCCGCAAAATAGTGGCGCATCAGCAAGCGCTCGACAAGAAGAAGGGTGTCGTTGATGGGTAAATATCGCAGGATTTTTTTGCTGGCATTTGTGCTGGGTGCTTTTTCATTGGCCTTGTTCAAGGCGGCAAGTTGGTCTGTAAATTATGGTTTCCGTTTGCCCGAGCAACCGGTGCAATCCCTGCAGGCGACACAACCGACAATGGAATACAAACACCGCCAGCGTGCCGGGCAGGATCAGCCAACCAGCACAAATGAAGGGCGTTTCAACACCTATTTCGCATCAGGCAAGTTGCACACCTCGACCCATGCCGCTTCGTTGGTCGAATTAAAGGATGGGGGTATTCGCGCATTCTGGTTTTCCGGTAGCCGCGAAGGCGCGGCGGACGTGACGATCAACAGTGCGGTGTTTGATACGCAGCGCACTGTTTGGGGTGAAGAACACGTCGTGGCCGGACGCGAAAATACGCAGCGGGAAGTGCAGCGCTACATCGCCAAAGTGGGCAATCCGGTAGCGACGCGGGCAGCGGACGGATCGC
>CAZRZH010000098.1:0-10188 GCA_964604485.1 uncultured Sideroxydans sp. | reverse complement strand
TTCCTCCTTGCTGGTGTTGCGCGCTTAGCTTGGCGCGAGCAAGAGGACTTTAGTCCTCTGCGCCTAGCTGCGCTAACCCACCTGCTTTAGCAGGTGGTGGTTAAGTTCAGCCACTTGCCGTAGCGAATACAACAGGCGCGCGAATGGGTAATGAAAGCATAGTTGAGTGATGGAAAAACTAGAACGCTTCCTTGACCGTGCCGAAGGTCTGCTTTCCCGCTTGGAAGTCATCCTGCCAAGCTCGCAGCAACAAATCCCCGATTGGCAATCTGCCGCCGCTTTCCGTTGGGATCATCAGCAACGCAGGTTGCACCCCGTTCCCAATTTCCAACGCATCGCGCTTTCTGACCTGCTCGGCATCGACGAGCAGAAGCAACGCATCCGGCAGAACACGTTGCAATTCGTGCGCGGTGGCACGGCGAACAATGTGCTTCTCTCCGGCGCGCGTGGCACGGGCAAGTCGTCCCTGGTCAAAGCTTTGTTGAATGAATATGCGGCGCAAGGGTTGCGCGTGATCCAGATCGACAAGCAGGGGCTGATCGACTTGTCGCACATCGTGGGCTTGGTGCAGGGGCGTGCCGAGCGCTTCATTCTGTATTGCGACGACTTGTCTTTTAATGCGGATGAACCCGGCTACCAAGCACTCAAAGCCGCACTGGACGGCGACCTGGTGGCGTTCTCGGACAATCTGCTGATTTACGCGACATCCAATCGTCGCCACTTGATGCCGGATTACATGCAGGACAACCTTGCCACAAAGCATATCGGCGATGAAGTGCATCCGGCCGAAAGTGTGGAGGAGAAGGTGTCGCTCTCCGAGCGCTTTGGTCTGTGGATTTCGTTCTATCCCTTCACGCAGGATGAATATCTCGCCGTGGCGGCGCACTGGTTATCTCATCATGGTTTTCAACAGGGACTCACTGATGAAGTGCGCACGGCAGCGTTGCAGTGGTCGCTGATGCGTGGTTCGCGTAGCGGGCGAGTGGCTGGGCAGTTCGCTAAAGATTGGTGCGGTCAGATGGGAGGCCAAGATGGGTAATGGCAAACAGCTGCTAATTCCAAAGGGCCTTCGAAAATATCTGGTTATTAATATAGTACAGAACTTTTCCCTCTTGTTGATTTGTATGCTGCCATCAAGCCCTCTGTTGGCGCAAGACAATTGGAGTAAGTTGAATCTCTGAGGGTTCAATTCCCCGCCCCTTGGGGCGTAGGCTGGCTAAAAGCCAGCAGGTTAAAAAAGCGCAGTTAATACCCCGCTGCTTGCGGCGGGGTGCTTTATTCAAGCTTCACAGGTGGCTTTGAATAATGAGAAATTCGATGACGCACTTATGTTGGCCAAGCAAGCCGAGGCGCTTGTTTGTGGGCAAGAGAGCGATCAGTGCATTACCACTCTGGGGGTGATTGGTGTGGCACAAGCACGAAAGGGAAATCAACTTTTGGCGATCCCATACTTTGAAAAAAGTTATAACTACCTATTGAGGAATCTGGGGCAATACCAGTGGAAAACATTAAAACACTGTGCAAATCTGGGGTCGCTTTTGGTAGAAACAGGAAAAGTTGAAAGTGCGGTTCAACTGGTTACACCATGCGCCAAAGAATTAAATGATGTCGACGTAATGGACCAGATTGGGCCTTACTTGGTATTAAGTCAGGCACTACAAGGGCAGAAGAGATATGAGGATGCCGAGAAAACGGATAGAGATCTTATGAGGAGATTGGAGCGCCGATCTCTTCAAGAAACCGAAGAATATGCTGATGCGCTAACTAGCCTTGCATTCAATTTGTATTTTCAGAAACGAATTAAAGGTCATGAAGGGGCGATAGAAGTTTCGTATGGTGCCTTGGCCATCAGAGAGCATCTGTCTGGAAAAGAATCGGAGAAATATGCAAAAACGGAAGGTGATCTAACAGAGCTGTTATTGGAGGTTGGAGACGATCCAGAAGGAGAGAAGCATTTAAGACATGCATTGACTGTCATGGAGAGGCTAAATGGAGCTCAACATCCCCGAACTGCCCACATAGCCTTTACGCTGGCTAACTTTTTAATGAAAGCAGAGAGATATTCGGAGGCTGAAGAGATCTACAAAGAAGTACATGCGGCTTTTATTTTTGCTAACGGTAGGGATGATCCCAACTTGGTAAATGTTCACGGCATGATTGTACGGTGCTTGGAAGCGCAGGGTAAAGAAAAGGAAGCCAGAAAATTTGAGCGTGATAACAAAATGTGGGTGATTTGTTAGAAATGCCCCACATTAACTTCATTGATGTTGCCGCCGCCGTTCTGCAACGACCCGATGGCTCGTACCTGTTGGCGCAGCGCCCTCCCGGCAAAATCTGGGCAGGCTACTGGGAGTTTCCCGGTGGCAAAATCGAACCGGGCGAAACGGCGCATGATGCGCTGGTGCGCGAGTTGCACGAGGAACTGGGCATCACCGTACAAACCAGCTACCCGTGGCTCACGCGGGTGTTTACCTATCCGCACGCAACGGTGCGCCTGAGTTTCTTTCGCGTGACAGAGTGGAATGGTGAGTTGCATCCGCATGAAAGTCAGGAGTTTGCTTGGCAAATAAATCCCCCCCAGCCCCCCTTTTCCAAAGTGGGGAGTCGATGCTCGGTTGAGCCTATCCTTCCCGCAAACGCGCCTATCCTGCGCGCTCTTGAATTGCCTGATTTGTATGCCATCAGCAATGCTGCCGAACTGGGTGTGGACGTATTCTTGGACAGACTGCGGAACAGGTTGGATGAAGGTTTGAGGTTAGTGCAGTTGCGCGAGAAGCTACTGCCGCGCAAGGAGTTGCGCGAGTTGGCGTTGCGTGTGGTAGTGCTGGCGCATGCGCGGGGTGCCAAGGTGTTGCTCAATGGTGATGTGGAATTGGTGCGGGAAACGGGAGCAGATGGTGTGCAGTTGACCGCGCCACAAATTGCCGCATTGAGTGAACGGCCCGCAGTGGAGTGGTGCGCGGCGTCTTGCCATAACGTGGAAGAATTGCGCCGTGCCGAAGCACTGGGATGCGACTTCGCGATGTTGAGTCCGGTGTTGCCGACGTTGACCCATCCGGGTGCGCCGCATCTGGGATGGGAAAACTTTGCGGCACTTGCGAAGGGCTCATCAATTCCGGTGTATGCACTCGGGGGTTTGAAGCAGGAAGACATGCAAACAGCCTGGCAGAACGGCGCGCATGGAATTGCCTTGTTACGTCAGGCCTGGTGATCCGTTTCCGGCTGATTTTGCTCGCGAGACTCCACGCGATAATCTTCGTTAGCCCACTTCCCCAGATCAATCATCTTGCAGCGTTCGCTACAGAAAGGGCGGTACTTGTTTGCGGTGTCCCATTGATGTTGCTTGCCGCAATGCGGGCACGAGACGACGGGAGGCTTGCTCATTGCAGCGAACAGAAGGTTAGATTGAACTCGACATCGTCTTCGTGCAGCGTGGTCTTGGCGCTAAAATTTGCCTCGATGAAGCGAATGTTGAGGGCATATTTGTTGGCGCTGACTTCCGGAATGCAAGACAGCGCGTTGTCCAGTGAGATGCGCAACATTTGCGCGACGCGCCCGCCCTGCATTTGCTGGAAGGTGCCTTGATGCGCGATGAAATGGTATGACTTGCCGCTTTGTCTGAGCAACTTGAGCATGATGTCGATCCCGTCACGCAGGGGCAGCATGGGTTGGATCCAGGCTTTCAGATCGGCTCGGCGGATCTCGTCGGATTGATGTTGCCAATAGTGGTAGGACGGCAGGTCAAATTCGCAAACGCCGCCAGGAATGCAGGCTCGCTGTTTAATCCCCATCAACCATTCATTCTCACGCAGATGCTGGCCGATCTTGCCCGTCATACTCAACAGGTTTGCGCTGATTTGCTCCAATTCGCCAAGCACGCTTTCGAGTGCATCTTCCAGAATGTCCGGATTGTTGTGTAACGCATTGAGCGCCTTTTTCTGGCGTTCCAGTTCCTGCAAGAGTTCGGATTTTAAATCGGCGCGACAGGCTACTTCGAGTATCTCGAACAGGACACCCAAAGCAGCATGATGATCGGCTCGCTCAAAGCGTGTTATGAAACGATTGATTCGCAAAAACAGATCTTCCAGACGCAACATGGTGCGCACACGTTCATTGAGCGGGAACTCGTAATTGATCACATTCGCCTAGCGCTGGAGGGTGTTTATTGGTTGCGAAAGATATAGGCAGAGCAGATTGTCGTCAATGGTTTTTCAAAGGGAAATCAACCGACTGTGCAATGTGCTCACCTGTTCCCGTAATTCTTCCGTGCTGCCATGGTTGTGCAGGATATCGTCCGCAAGTTGCAGGCGGCGGGCGCGATTTATCTGCTGTCCGATGATGGCACGCACAGCCTGTTCGGTGAGTTCGCTGCGTTGCATGGTTCGGGCAATTTGCTGTTGTTCCGGGCAATCCACCACGATGGCGCGTTGCAGCCAGTTTATGTATCGGCCATTTTCGAACAGCAATGGCACGACAACCAGCGTGTACGGTGCTTCAGTGAACATGTCGGCTTGAGCTTTGGATTCAGACAAAATGAGAGGATGCAGGATGGCTTCCAGGCGGTGTTTGGCATCGCTATCGGAAAACACCAACTGGCGCATCCTGGCGCGGTCCAATGCGCCTGCGGAATTGACAAACTCAGTGCCGAATGAATTTTGAATCAGCGGCATAGCCGCCCCACCGGACTGGGTGAGCTGGTGCGAAATCAGATCCGTGTCGATGATGCGAACACCGAGTTCGGCAAAATATTTTGCGACCGTGCTTTTTCCGCTGCCGATTCCTCCAGTCAAGCCATAACTGGGATGCTTCATGATACGGCGAGTAATTGCAGATAACTTTGGGTTAGCGACGGACCCCAAAATAATGCGATCAATCCTCCGCCTGCAAGGTAGGGGCCAAAGGGAATGGGGATGTTGCGGCCATGTTTGGCGACGATAATCAGCGCGATTCCGATTACGGCCCCGACAGCCGAAGAGAGCAAAATGACCAGCGGCAACATGCTCCACCCCAGCCAGGCGCCGATGGCGGCAAGCAACTTGAAGTCGCCAAATCCCATTCCTTCTTTTCCGGTGACCAGCCTGAACATCCAGTAAACGCTCCATAACACAAGGTATCCGGCCGCCGCGCCGATCACGGAATTTTCGAGTGTGGTGAACGCCCCGTTGAGATTGACCAGTAACCCAAGCCAGAGGAGTGGCAAGGTGATGCTGTCGGGCAACAATTGGGTATCGAAGTCGATGCAGGTGAGTGCGATCAGGGCCCAGATGAATAGAATTGCCGCGATTCCGGCCAGACCAAAACCGAAATGCCAGGCCGCGAATGCGCTTAACATGCCACTCACCGCTTCGACGAGCGGATAGCGCGGAGAGATGGCGACAGCACAACCCGCGCACTTGCCACGCAAAAACACATAACTCAGTACCGGAATATTTTCCAAAGCGGTGATCGCGTGACCACAATGCGGACACGCCGAGCGCGGTACGACAAGGTTATAGGGCGAAGTTTGTGAGGGCACTTGACCGTTCAATTCGGCACACTGACTTTGCCAGTCGCGCTCCATCATCTTGGGCAGGCGATGGATGACGACATTGAGAAAGCTGCCGACCAGCAGGCCGAGGATGCCGCTGCATAACGCAAAAACAAGCGGAGAAGATTGGAGCAGGAGCAGCATCGTTAACACCTTATGAATATAAAAAAAGCGCGGACAACGCCGCGCCTGTGTTTGTTAAAGTGGCTTAGCCAACCGCCTGACCCATCTTGAAAATCGGCAGATACATCGCCACCACCATGCCGCCGATAAGCGTGCCCAGAATCACCATGATGACCGGCTCCATCAAGCTGGAAAGTGCCTCCACCGCGTCGTCCACTTCGGCCTCGAAGAAATCCGCCACCTTGGATAACATGCTGTCGATCGACCCGGATTCTTCACCGATGGCGACCATTTGCAGCACCATACTGGGGAATACATTGGAATTCTGCATGGCGATATTCAAGCTGCTCCCCGCCGTGACTTCGCGCTGAATCTGTTTCGTCGCATCGTAATACACCGCATTGCCGGCTGCACCGGCCACCGAATCGAACGCTTCGACCAGCGGTACGCCGGCGGCAAACATGGTGGACAGCGTGCGCGTCCAACGCGCGATGGTGGCCTTACGCACCAGCGGGCCGAACACCGGAATCTTCAGCATCAGGGTATCCATGGCGCGCTGCATCTTCTTGTTGCGTTTCCAGGTGTACATGAACCAGTAGATGCCTCCGCCGATGCCACCAAAGATCGCCCACCACCACGTTACAAAGAAATCGGACATGGCCATCACGACCAGTGTGGGTGTGGGGAGGTCGGCACCGAAGTTCTTGAACAGATCTTTGAAGGCCGGGATCACGAAGATCATGATGACGGCGGTGATGACGAAGGCGATCACGATAATGGAAATCGGGTAGAACAACGCCGATTTTATTTTGCTCTTGATGGCCAGGATTTTTTCTTGGTAGGTGGCCAGACGATCCAACAAACTGTCCAGAATACCGGCGGCCTCACCTGCGCCGATCAGGTTGCAATACAGTTCGTCAAAGTGTAACGGGAATTTGCGGAAGGACTGCTCCAAACTGCTGCCCGTTTCCACATCGGTCTTGATGTCCAACAACAAGCGTGCGACGGCGGGGTTGTCGTGCCCCTTGCCCACGATGTCAAAAGCCTGCAACAGCGGGACTCCGGATTTCAGCATGGTGGCCAACTGGCGCGTGAAAAGTGTGATGTCTTTCTCGGTGACTTTGCCGCCGCCCGAAGCGCTTTTTTTGATCTTGGTGACGGTGATGCCTTGACGGCGCAGGTGCGCCGAAACGGAAGCCTCACCGGCGCCCCGCGTATTTCCTTTGAGAATTTTGCCGGATTTGTCTTTGCCTTCCCAGCTGTATTGAATCTCTTTGACCTTGACGGGTTTTTCGGTAGCCATCGTGTTACCTCGACTCAAATGCTGCCATGGTGAAGATTCCGTAAATTGAACTTGATGCAATCGCGCCAGATTATAAAGAATATTTAAATCGCTGCATGGTTTTGTCAGCGTGTATTGATGGGGTTAATGAGCGGATTTATTCACCTGAGCGGGATAGATGCGCGCAACCTTAACCGCTCTATCCTGCGTCTGGATAATCTCAATCGGATAATTGCCAATCTTCACACTAGTCCCGGCCTCGGGGATGTCCTGCAAATGTTCGAGGATCAGGCCGTTCAGTGTCTTAGCATCGCCCAAGGGCAGATGCAGTCCGAGTTTGCGATTCAAATCGCGCAGGCTGCTGCTGCCCTCCAGCAACAGGCTGCCATCGTCATGCCGCAGGTATTTGCCCGTTTGCGCGGGTGACTGCGTGGTGAAGTCGCCAACGATTTCTTCCAGGATATTTTCCAGGGTCACCAGCCCGAGCAACTCACCGTATTCATCCACGACCAGCCCCAAGCGCGTATGGCGTTCCTGGAATTGTTGTAATTGTTTGAGCAGAGGCGTATCGGAAGGAATGAAATAGGCATCGTGCAGGATGTCGCGCAATTGGGCGACATCCAATTCTTCTGCCAGCAGCAAAGGCAAAACACGCTTGATATGCAAGATGCCCACGACGTTGCTGGACGTTCCGGCATATACCGGCAACAACGTGTGGTGACAGGTGATGATCTGCTGGCGCAATGCGGCCGGGTCGGAATCGATATCCAAGCCTTCGATCTGATTGCGCGGAATCATCACGTCGTTGACGGTGATGCGTTCCAAATCGACCAGATTCAGCAACATCTTTTGGTGCTTGCGCGGCAAAAAGTTTTCCGCCTCCAGCACCAGTCCGCGTAATTCTTCCATCGTCATTTTCTGTTTGCTTTGATCAGTCTGCACCTTGATGCGCATCAGCCATAACATGCCGCGTACCAACGAAGTGGCAACGAAGACCACCGGGTAGAACAATTTGATAAGGAAGGACAGCAGGTAGCTGGAAGGCAGCGCGACTCTTTCGGCGTGGCTGGCGGCGATGACCTTGGGCATGATCTCGCTGAAAACCAAGATCGCGAAAGCAATCGTCAGCGAACCTACCAGCAGTGCCGAACTATTATCGTGTCCGAAAAGTCGCAGCACGATGATTTCGGCCAGCGTCGCGGCCGCCACATTGAGCAGCGTATTGCCGAACAGGATGGAGCCAAGCAATTTATCGGTATGTGTTAACAACGTTGCGGTAAGCCTGGCGCTCTTGTTGCCTTTGCGCACCATATGGCTCAGACGATGGCGGTTGATCGCCATCATGCTGGTCTCTGCAGCCGAGAAGAATCCGGAGCAAATCAGGATCGTGACCAGCGTGATAAACAGGGTACTTAACGAATAATCATCCAAAGCGCAGAGTCCTTGCTAAGACAAGGCGCGCAGTATCTCGGAGGGGAGAGTGGGTGTCAATTTTGGGTCACCAATCCTTGAACGTCAATCCGACCCCGAGTGCGGTTTGATGGTGGTTGTAGTCGATCAGACTGCCACCGTAGCCGGAAGAAAATTGAAGTCCCAAGCGGGATAAGTGGAAGAAGCGAACAGGCGTGGACCAATTCAATTCCAAGTAAGCGCGTGGTTGTACAACGGACAGATTGCTGCGGAGTAGCAACCTAACTTCATCTTCGCTGTCCGGAGACCAATGGGCTTCCAATTCCGTTATGCCGATGTATTGGCTGATATCGGGGTTGTCGTCCTTTGAGGAAGGTTCAGGTATGCGCCACCAGCCGCGTGCCAGCAGGTGATAATCATCCCACTCCCACCCGCTCAGCGCATACAGCCGATTCCAGCTGCGTGAATCAGGATTGGCGCGGCCATTCGACTGGTGTGACAGGCCAAGATTGAGCAGCTTCCAGCCGCTGACATTGCCGGTGCCCAAAGTGCCGATGACCTCCGGTTCGTAATTGGTTTCGCGGAAAGGCGACGATTCTGCGCCATTAAATAACTGCCAATACGATTGCTGGGTGTAACCAATCCACAGCCGGAAATTTCTGAAATAAAGAAAATCGATTTCGCGAAAACCACCAACCTCGGATTTGGCGCTGAACTGGAATTTCAACTCGGTGTGTTGGTAGTTGTAGGGTGCGGACACTGAATGAAAAGGCGCAGGCGATACTGGCTGAGGATTAATGCGGCTGGTGTGATGAACCGTAACATAATTGTTTCGATAAGGCTCCAAGCGCCGAACGCCGTCCTTGTCGGGGTTGCCGTGTCCATCCAGATCCCAGGCACGTGTCAGGAAGGAACGGCCAGAATAATGCTTACCGGTCAGCCGGTCAAAGCAAGCCAGCCGCTCCGTTGCATTTTGTTTGTCACCACATTCCTTCCAGTTCGGTTTGGCCGCGAAAGCGGGATTTGAGAAAGTCAGTGTTATTCCCGCAAGGCAACCGAGCAGCAAGGAAAGTATTTGGAAGCGCATGCACATGGACTCACGTTGAGAAGGCTTTTTTGTTTGCCCGCGCCATCATCCAGATGCCCGCCACCACCATCGGCAGACTCAACCATTGGCCCATGCTGATCCCGAACGTCATCAGCCCGAAGATGCCGTCATCCGGATTGCGGGTGAATTCGCCGATGAAGCGGAAGCTGCCGTAACCGATGAGGAACAAGCCCGACACCGCGCCGACAGGACGCGGTTTGCGTGAATACAGCCAGAGCAAAATAAAAAGTGCGACACCTTCCAGCGCAAACTCGTACAACTGCGAAGGGTGGCGCGGAATGTTATCCACTTGCGGAAACACCATGCCCCAAGGCACATCGGTCGGGCGTCCCCACAGTTCACCGTTGATGAAATTGCCTATGCGCCCGAACGCCAAACCGGGTGGTACGAGTGGGGCGATGAAATCCATCAGCGCCAGCCATTGGATCTTGCGGCTGCGCGCGAAAATCACCATCGCCAACAACACCCCGAGGAAGCCTCCATGGAACGACATGCCGCCTTCCCATACCGCGAGGATTTTGAACGGGTATGAAAAATAATAGCCGGGGTTGTAGAACAAGACCTCACCCAAACGACCGCCCAGCACTACACCGAGCACACCGTAGAACAACAGGTCATCAAGTAACTTGTCGTCCCATGTAGCAACTCCCTCGCCCGCTTGCGGGAGAGGGCTGGGGAGAGGGGCGCGTAAACGTGATCTGCCCAGCAGGATGAAACAGACGAAACCAAGCAGATACA
>CAZRZH010000097.1:0-10272 GCA_964604485.1 uncultured Sideroxydans sp. | reverse complement strand
TGAAATCGATGTGGCTAGTTTGGGGGCGGACGGCGAGCGCGGCGGCGAAGGCGGCGATGCGGATATCGGTTCGTGGGATCAGTAATCTACCCCTATAACGCGTTGGGAAATTCTGCACACTTCCCCCTTTGTAAAAGGGGGATTGAGGGGGATTTTAGTAGCGGTACGAAATTCAAATCCCCCCTAGTCCCCCCGCTTCGACAAGCTCGGGACAGGCTTTTTCAAAGTGGGGAATACTTCTATGAAATTCAGCGCGGCTTCACGCTGCTGGAGATGCTGGTCGTTCTGGTGGTGATGAGCATCATGCTGGGGATCGTGACGGTGAAATTGATGCCGGATGAGCAGGCGCAGTTGCGCGAGGAAGCACAACGGTTGGCCGCGCTGATGGATCAGGCCGGTGCGAGTGCGCGGGCTGCCGGCCTGCCACTGGCGTGGTCCGGCACCGGCAAAGAATTCCGTTTCTGGAATAAATCCAAACAGGGTGAATGGCAACGTGTGGAAAAGGATTCATTGCTGCGTTCCCGTTCATTAGCGGGGGATGTGCGTATCGGCGCGTTGGAAATCGGCGGACGCGCCATGCCGCCCGGCACGATGGTGTTGCTCAGTCCGGAAACGGCAGCGCCACTGTTTCGCATCCGCCTGGTCAGTGGCGAGCGGCAGGTAAAAATCGCGGGAAACGGCTTGGGTGCCGTGTCGGTGATGCCGCGATGAAGCGTAGCGCAGCAGGGTTTACGTTGCTGGAAGTGCTGGTCGCGCTGGCGATTCTGGCGGTGAGTATGGCGGCGGTTTCGCGCGCGGCGGGTTCCGGCACCGGCCATGTGGAGGCTTTACGCGAACGCACCCTGGCGGATTGGGTGGCGCAAAACCGCCTGGCTTTGCACACGGCACGCGGTGACTGGTTGCCGGTGGGAATTCAAAACGGTGAAGAGACTCAAGCCGAACGACGTTTCACCTGGCGCGAAGAGATCAGTGCCACACCCAACCCGACCATGCGGCGCATCGTGGTGAGTGTGTATGCACCCGACGCGACGGATCATCCCTTGCGCCAGATGACGAGTTATCTGGTGGAGTTTTCGCGCTGAGGATGGGATGAACCAGAATATTCCATTGAAAAAATTCACGACCTTCCCCCTTTGCAAAAGGGGGATTGAGGGGGATTTTTGTATCAATGCGAAATGCAAATCCCCCCTAGCCCCCCCTTTACAAAGTGGGGAATGCCTCTGCGTAGTTGGGCCGTCATCGCATTTACCCCGCCACGGCGCAGGATTTACCCTGATCGAATTACTGGTCGCGTTGCTGGTGTTCAGCCTGATGGCGATGGCGGGCTATGGGGGCTTGAATGCGTTGTTGCAGACGCGCGCGCATCTTGATTTGGAGACGCGCAAATATCAGTCCCTGTCGCGTTTTTTTACGCGGCTGGATGAGCAGGTGGCGCAGGTTCATAACCGGCCGGTGCGCGGCGCGAGCGGCGGAACACAGGCGGCATGGGTGGGTTTCCCGCCGAGCGGAAGCAGTCTGGAGCAGGCGCAATTGCTTTTTTCACGCGCCGGCGGAAGTAACGCGCTGGGCAGTGTATTGACGCCGCAACGTGTCGGCTACCGCTTGCGCAACGGTGTCATCCAGATGTTGCGCTGGGATGTGCTGGATCAGGCGCCACTCAGTCAACCGGTGGAAGATGAGGTGTTGCAGGGCGTGCGTGAATTCAATCTGCGTTATCTTTCACCGTCTATGGTCTGGGAAAATCAGTGGGGAACGACCTCTTCGCTGGTCCCGCCACCCAAGGCGGTGGAGGTCGAATTGGTGTTGAAAACGGGGGAAAAATTCGTGCGAATTTTCTCGCTGCAATGAGGAATTATCAGCAGGGTGTGGCGCTGATTACAGTGTTGCTTATCGTGGCGATGGCGGTGACGATTGCCACGTTTATGGCGCAACAGCAGGGGTTTTGGCAGCGCGAGTTTGAGAACAGCCGCGACCGCGCGCAAGCCAGACGCATTGCGCAGGCTGGCGTGGATTGGGCACGCGCGGTGCTGGCGGATGATAAAGCGAACAATCCGATCGACCATCCGCGCGAGATGTGGGCGATGAAATTGCCGCCTATCCCGATCGAGGGCGGCGAGGTGCAGGGTTTGATCGCGGACCAGCAGGGATTTTTCAATTTGAATAATCTGGTGCTGGCCGGCAGTGTCAGTCCGGGTGCGTTGGTCAGATTCCAGCGTTTGTTGTCCAGCCTGGCTTTGCCGCCCGAGATGGCCGTGGCCTTGGCGGACTGGATGGATACGGATAATTTGACGATGGAGTCGGGCGGGGCGGAAGACAGTTATTATCTGAACCTGCCCAAACCTTACCGCGCCGCAAATCGCCCGTTGGTCGAGTTGTCGGAGTTGATGTGGGTGCAGGGTTTCGATGAGGCTGCCATCAAAAAATTGAGCGGGTACGTCACCGTACTGCCGGGGCGCACTGAGGTGAATGTGAATTTTGCCAGCGCGGAAGTGTTGTCCGCGATGGTGGCCGGATTACCGTTGCAGGATGCACGCGAACTGGTGACGTGGCGCAAGGATCATCCGTTCGGGTCGGTGCCGGAATTCATGGGAAAATTGCCGGCCGGCACGGAGCGGGGCGTGCTTTCCGAATTGTCAGTGGGTAGCCAATACTTTTTAGTGGAAGGACATGCAGTGCAAGGACAAGCTGAATTTTCCGCACAGGCCTTACTGTTCAGGCAAAACTTTTGGGCGAGAGTCGTCAGGCAGAGTGTGATATGAGCCAGTTACGCATTTATTTGGACACGCCGTGGCAGGATGCGACATCGCCCTGCCCGTGGGTTTTGCTGGATGAACGGGGAAGAGTGATGGAGTCCGGCACAGGTATTCTGGCGAGTTTGCCGCACGCGGATGAAGTGGTCGCCATCGTGTCTGCCGAACAGGTGCTGAGTGTCGCGATTTTGTTGCCCAAGATCAAAACAAGGCAATTGGAAACGGCGCTGCCTTTTGCGCTGGAAGAACAGGTGCTGGGCGAGGTGGCCGAGAATCACGTGGTGCCCGGCGCGAAATTTCCCGGCGGCGAGACCTTGCTTTACGCCATCAACAAAGACAGGCTGCGCCGTTTTGTGCAGGTGTGCGCAAGCGCATCGTTGCGTTTGCGCAGCGTCATACCGGAATATTGTCTGTTGCCGGTGCGGGACGGGGAATGGAGTGTGGCCTGGGATGGTCAATCCGGCTTTGTCGCAACAGGGCAATATGCCGGGGCAGGTCTGGGTAACGGCAGCGAGCAGCAAGCGCCGACGACACTGACGCTGCACATGAACCAAACCACGCCGGCTGTGTTGCGCATTTTTTACAAGGCTTACATCCCCGCCGATCAACGTCTTTGGCCTGTCTGGCCGGGTGTCAATTTTATCCGTGTCGACCAGGATTGGGATTGGCGCATTGCCGCTATCCCAACCGATGCGCCCAATTTATTGTGGGGCAAATTGGCGCCCGCGCCGCGTTTTCGGGAATGGTGGCCAAAACTGCGCCCGTTGTTGTGGCTGGGTTTGCTGGTGTTTGTGCTGGAAGCGCTCGGCACTAATCTGCAATGGTGGACTTTGGCTAGCGAAAAGAAACAGATTCAGCTCAACATGGACCGTGTTTATCAGGAGACCTTCGGTGCCGAGTCCACCGTGGTCGATGCGGCATTGCAGATGCGGCGCAGTCTGGCCCGGGCGCGACATGCGGCGGGCAAGAGTGACGATGCCGACTTCATCCCGCTGCTGGAGCGTTTTGCCGCGCACACGGGCGCGCTGCCCGGAAGTAAAGTGAACAGTGCGCGTTATGCGGACGGGCAACTGGATGTGGAAATTCAACTGACCTCGAAAGGCGCGTGGGAGTTATTTCAACGCAGTTTGCTGGAGCAGGGCATGTTAGTTCAATTGATTGATTTCCGGGAAAGCGGCAGTGCTGTGGATGTGCATCTGAGGGTGGGGGTGAAATGAGTTTGATTGCTGACAATAAAATCATCATCACGTTACGTGCGCGCTGGAATGCGTGCTCCGCCTCGGAACAGCGAACCCTCCTGTGGGGTGGGTGGATACTGGCACCGCTGCTGGCCTATGCGGTGTTGTGGCAACCGGCGCATAGCGCAGTTACCAAGCTGCAAAAACAATTGCCCCCGTTGCGCGCGCAATTAGTGCAGATGAAGGCGCAATCTGAAGAGGTTCAATCGTTGCGCCAGTCGGCACTTCCTGCTGCATTGGATGGCGCGGCGTTGAAAAAAATCGTTGAAAGCGCCGCTGCGCGCGAAGGATGGGCTGCCCCGGCTTTCCTGCTGGAACTCACCGAGAAGAACGAGGTGCGCATCGTGGCTGAAAGCCTCCCGTTCGCGAATTGGCTCAATTTCTTGCGTGAGCTTGAATCGGTACACCACATTCGTGTGGGCACGCTGTCGATATCCCCGTCCTCGGCACAGGGCTTGGTGAAGATCAACGGCACATTGACCAACGGTGCAGAGCAGTGAAAGGTCGCAACACGTTCGCCCTCTTTATTTTTTCCGCACTCTTTGTTTTCAGTTTGCTCGTGATGGCGCCCGCCGCGTTGTTGGGAGGCGCTTTGGACAAACTCACCGAAGGCAAACTGAATGTGTCGGACGCCAAGGGAACTCTGTGGAACGGTAGCGGCATCGTGTTGTTCAGGGACAATACCCAGTTCATCGTGCTCGGACATTACAACTGGCATTGGCGAGCTGCGGCTTTGCTTGAAGGGCAAGTAGAATTTGACGTGACACAGGGCGAAAACACGAGACCGATGTTTCTGCGTATTTTCCCCCTGAAGCGACAAGCCGAGTTGGCGCACTGGCATGCAACCTTGCCCGCACAAATGTTGTCACTGCTTGCCCCGCAATTGAGGCCTTACCAATTGAGCGGCGAAATCGATTTTTCAACAGACTCGCTTGTTTTCTCAAGCCAGGGCGGTTATGGAAAGGCCGCGCTGGATTGGAATCACGCCGGTTCCGGACTGACCGATATTTATCCGCTGGGTGATTACCGCATTTTGATCGAGGCATCCGGGCAGGACATGTCGGTGCAACTTTCCACCTTGGGCGGTGTGCTGCAACTGGGCGGGAAAGGCAAAACAGTTCCCGGAAGAGGGCTCGAATTTAGTGGGACCGCCCAAGCCGGACAAGGTGATCAATATGTCGTACTC
Organism: uncultured Sideroxydans sp.; assembly: GCA_964604485.1. Taxonomy (GTDB): domain Bacteria; phylum Pseudomonadota; class Gammaproteobacteria; order Burkholderiales; family Gallionellaceae; genus Sideroxyarcus. Next base: position 5,098 of record CAZRZH010000097.1, on the reverse strand, counting down.
ACGGCGCTGCTGCATCACATGGGGCCGGAAATTTCACCGGGCGTATTCAGTTTTGGCCTGGCGCCGCAATAAAAGAATTTGCATTTTGCTCTGAACAAATTTTTCTAATTTCCCGAAACCTATGCGACATCTGAATCTGCTGGTTTCCAATCTGCTGCTTCCGCAGGAAGTCTCGGCGCAACTTTTTTCGGGCTTGGAATTGCCCGCTTTGGAAAAATTGCTGGCGCGAAGTGAGTCAAGTGTTTTACCCGGAAGGACACTCGAAGATTCCTTGTGCGCCCAATTTTCCTCAAGTGCTGTGGCACCGACCCGTGCGGCGGCAGACGGCCTAGATGCGAGCGCCGGATATTGGGTGTGCGCCGATCCGGTCAACTTGCAATTGCAGCAGTCTCAGGTAATTTTGCGGCCGGATGTTCAGTGTGAAGCGGCCGAAGCCACGGCGCTGTGTGCAGTGCTCAACGCACATTTTGCCGAAGACGGGTTGACCTTTTATGCGCCGCACCCGCAACGTTGGTATATTCACTCGGCCAATCCCTCGGATGTGGCGTTCAGACCTTTACGTTTGGCCGCATGGCGCGATGTGAAACTCTTTCAGCCGCAGGGTGCGCAGGCGCTGGTGTGGAAACGTTTATCCAATGAAATTCAAATGTTATTGCACGAAAATGAAATCAACCAAAGCCGCGAGGCAAAGGGACTGCCCGCCATCAATAGTCTTTGGTTATGGGGTGCGGGACAATCGACGCCCTTGAGCACCTCACTTGACACGGTCGGCGGAGACGAGGCTTTGTCTGCGGCCTTTGCCAAGGCAAGCGGTCTTCGGGTTGTCACCTCCATGGCGGAACTGTTGGATGTGCGCGGTGCGCAGGCTTGTTGGGTGAATACGACTTTGGGTACGGCGTGGCAACGGGGTGACTGGCACGCCTGGCGTGATGCGTTGCAAGCGCTGGAGCGGGAGATCGCTTTGCCCGTTTGGCAGGCGCTGCGTTCGGGAAAATTGCAGGCATTGACCTTGGAGGTCGCGCTGGATTCGGGAATATTCAGATATGAATTGAACCGGGCCGGAATCTGGAAAGTGTGGCGCTGGCCAAAGCCACTGTCGGCTTATGACGTGACGAAACATTCGAAGTTTGAAGGGAGTTGACCGATGAATATCTGGAACAACGCGACCCGATTCTTTTGGGGGCCGGAATCGTTCCCGTTGCTGGTGATGGTGCTGGCGATTTTTTCCCTGCTCTACTACTTCCGCAGCGAAGACCGGCCCGGATTGGCCAACACGCTGGGGTTCTATCTCGCCTGCCTGTTCGGTTTGATGGTCAGCGGTGTGGTGTTTGCGTTGGAATTTGCGCGCGCCGGAAATATCCTGCACGAGGTGTTTTTGATTGGAGCGGGAATCGCGGTGATCCGCTTGTGGGGACAGCTGGTGTTTCGCTTGCTGCTGCCCGCAGTCAAACTCACCCCGCCGCGCATCACCGAAGACCTTTTTGTGATCGTCGCCTACGTGGCCTGGTTCATGGTGCGCCTGCGTTATGCCGGTCTGGATTTGGGCAGCATCCTGGCAACATCGGCACTGATCACGGCGGTGGTCGCGTTTGCCATGCAGGACACGCTGGGCAATATTCTCGGCGGTTTGGCGTTGCAGTTGGATAATTCGATCGAAGTGGGCGATTGGATCAAGGTTGATGATATCTCGGGCAAGGTGGTGGATATTCGTTGGCGCTCCACACTGGTCGAAACGCGCAACTGGGAAACGGTGGTGTTTCCCAACAGCCAATTGATGAAGAACAAATTTCTGGTGCTGGGCCGGCGCACCGACCAGCCGGTGCAGTGGCGGCGCTGGATTTGGTTCAACGTCAGCCTCGAAACATCCCCCTCAAAAGTCATCAACGTGGTGGAAGATGCGGTCCTGCATACCGAGATTACCAATGTCGCCAAAACGCCCCCGCCCAATTGCGTCCTGATGGACATGGACAACAAAGGCTACGCGCGGTATGCCTTGCGTTATTGGCTGACGGACTTGGCGGCGGACGATCCCACCGACGGGGTGATGCGCTGGCACATCATGACCGCCCTGCAACGTGCCGGTCTGAAGCTGGCGATGGAAGAGCGCAGCATCCTCATCACCAAAGAAAATGAGAAACATGAAGAGGCGCTGCATCAACGGGAAGTGTTGTTGCGTATCAAGACGCTGCGCCGGGTGGAATTGTTCTCTTCCCTGTCCGAGACAGAATTGCATGCGCTGGCGGAACATCTGAGATATTCCCCCTTTGCGCGGGGTAATCTCATCACACGCCAAGGTGATGAGCGTTCGCATTGGCTTTACATCATCATGAACGGCGAAGCCGAAGTGTTTCTGGCGACCCCGGATGGGCAGCGACGCATGATCAACACCCTGGGCAAAGGCGATTTCTTTGGCGAGATGGCGTTGTTGACGGGGGCACCGCGCCGGGCGTCGGTTCTGGCCAAGACCGATGTCGAATGTTTTAGGCTGGATAAAGATTCGTTCGAGGAGGTCTTGAGGGCGCGTCCGGCGATCGCGGAGGATGTTGCGCAAATCCTCGCGCTGCGCACAGCACAACTCAACAGTGCGGTACAGGAGATCGACGCGACGACTGCGCAACGCGACCTATCACAAAGTCGCAACGAAATCCTGGAAACGATCAAGCGTTTTTTCTCTTTGAACATTTAGCGTCTGGCGCGGCTTGTTGTATCATGCGCCCTGCCTTTGAATCTTCGAGACACTGAAAATGAAACTGACCTTCCTGGATTTCGAGCAATCGGTTGCCGATTTGGAAAACAAGATCGAGCAACTTCGCTATGTGCAGGACGATTCCGCGCTGGATATTTCCGACGAGATCGATCGCCTGCAAAAGAAAAGCCAAACCTTGACCAAAGATATCTTCGCCAAGCTTACGCCCTGGCAGATATCGCAGGTCTCGCGCCATCCGCAGCGCCCGTACACGCTGGACTACATCGAGCACCTGTTCACCGATTTCGAGGAATTGCACGGCGATCGCGCGTATGCCGACGACGCTGCGATTGTCGGCGGTCTGGCACGCTTCAACGGACAAAGCGTGATGGTGATCGGTCACCAGAAGGGCCGCGACACCAAAGAGCGCCAGTACCGGAATTTCGGCATGCCGCGTCCCGAGGGTTACCGCAAAGCCATGCGTTTGATGCGCTTGGCTGAAAAATTCGGTATTCCCATCATGACCTTCATCGACACCCCGGGGGCCTATCCCGGCGTGGGCGCCGAAGAGCGCGGGCAATCCGAAGCCATAGGCAAGAACCTGTATGTGATGGCCGAATTACGCACGCCCATTATCTGCACCATTGTGGGCGAGGGCGGTTCGGGCGGTGCGTTGGCGATTGCGGTGGGCGACGCGTTGCTGATGCTGCAATATTCCACCTACTCCGTGATCTCGCCCGAAGGCTGCGCCTCGATTCTGTGGAAGAGTGCCAGCAAGGCGGAAGAGGCGGCCGAAACGTTGGCGATCACCGCAACCCGGCTCAAAGCGCTGGGTCTGGTGGACAAGATCGTGAGTGAACCTTTGGGCGGCGCGCACCGCGACTATGCGGCAACCATGCAGAGTGTGAAAAAAGCCCTGAGCGATGCACTCAAACAAGCGCAAAGCAAACCGACAGCCGAGCTGTTGCAGGAGCGTTTCAGCCGTTTGATGAGTTATGGCAAGTTCAAGGAAATCGAACTTAGCTGAGACGGTTGCGGCACGACTCGCGCCGCACATCCCTTCACACAGTAGCATCCTGGTTGGCCTCTCCGGAGGCATGGATTCGGTGTTGTTGGCGCATCTCCTATGCCTCGTCGCCCCCAACTTCCAGTGGAACATCAAGGCGCTGCACGTGCATCACGGCATCAGCTCTTACGCCGACGCGTGGGCTGATTTCTGCCGGACGCTGTGTAAACGCCTGAACATCTCGTTGCAAATCGAACGCGTCGATATTGCTCCGCTACGCAACGACCATGGCGTCGAAGCGGCGGCGCGCCAGTTGCGGTACGCGGCCTTCTCAAAACAATCGTGTGATTTCCTTGCGCTGGCCCACCACGCCGACGACCAGGCGGAAACCGTTTTGCTGCAATTGCTGCGCGGTGCGGGCGTCAAGGGCGTGGCGGCCATGCCGGTGCTGCGGCCCGCAATCGGCATGGCACCCGCGATCGTGCGTCCGCTGCTGGATGTGCCGCGCAGCCAGTTGCTCGAATACGCCCACCTGTTAAAACTGGAGTGGGTCGAAGACGAGAGCAATGCCGACGTTCGTTTTCCGCGAAATTTCTTGCGTCACACCTTGCTGCCATCGTTCGAAGCGCATTTTCCCGCCTATCGCGAGACCCTGGCCCGCAGCGCGAAAAACTTCGCCGAGGCGGAAGGCTTGCTGGACGAACTGGCGCAGCAGGATATGCAGGGGCTGGCAAGCGAGTCCCAGCTTGATGTGCTTAACCTGCGCGCGCTTTCTCCCTCCCGCGCCAAAAATCTATTGCGGTATTTCTTGCACAAACAACACGCGCCGATGCCGCACGCGGCACAACTCGACGACATGTTGCACCAGCTGCGCGACGCGCGTGACGATGCGGCGGTGTGCATCGAATTTGGCGAATGGCAAGTGCGCCGGTATCAGGACAAGGTCTTTGTCATCCGGTCGTTGGGTGAATTCGACCGGGACATTGCAGTGGCGTGGCGTGGCGAGGTCGAACTGGAGTGGCCGCCGATGGGCGGGCATCTGTCCTTCATCATGGCGCAGGGAAGAGGCATCAGCCTTGAAAAATTGCAGCAAGCCGAGGTGACATTGCGCTTGCGCAGCGGCGGGGAAAGTTTGCGGCCCCATCCCAATTCAGCGACGCGCAGTTTGAAAAACCTGTTGCAGGAACAGAGCGTCCCGCCCTGGCAACGCGAACGCCTGCCCCTGCTGTATTGCGGGGATGAATTGGTGTGTGTCGTGGGGGTGGCGATCCATGCCGGATATCAGGCCCAAAAAGACGAAGCGGGGTTGGTGGCTGCCCTATACAATGGTCTGGACTATTTTTCTTGAACGGCAACAATTGAACAGGGGGACGATTCATGCAATCGAAGTCTGAATTCCACAGCAA
>CAZRZH010000096.1:0-10569 GCA_964604485.1 uncultured Sideroxydans sp. | reverse complement strand
CTGGCGGCTCAATAAAAGGAAATGACTCGACTTCGCCCAGCACCAACGCACTAATACGCAAGATGACCGTTGCCAGAGACACACGAAAAATTTCGGCGTCGGTGAATTCTGGACGCTGTAAAAAATCCGCCTCCTCATACAGGCGAATACACACACCGCTCATCACCCGGCCGCAACGCCCCGAACGTTGGTTGGCCGCCGCACGCGAGATATTCTCGATGCGCAATTGCTCAACCTTTTGTCGCACGCTGTACCGGTTGATACGCGCCAAACCGCTGTCAATCACATAACCGATATTGGGCACGGTAAGCGAAGTCTCCGCCACGTTCGTCGCCAACACCACGCGACGCAGCCCCGAAGCGGGTTTGAAGACGCGATCCTGCTCGGCGATAGACAAGCGCGAGAACAACGGCAGTATCTCGATGCCCTTGTGCTGATGCTTGCGCAGCGCCTCGGCCGTGTCGCGAATCTCGCGTTCACCCGGAAGGAACACCAGCACATCACCTTTGAGTCCGCCGATAGACAATTCATCCAGCGCACAAGAGATGGCTTGCGGCACATCTTGCAAATCACCTTCTTCATTTTGTTGCGGTGGGCGGTAACGCACCTCCACCGGGTAAGTGCGGCCGGTGACTTGGAGGATGGGGACAGGTTGTGAAGTTGTGGGTTGAGCTTCGCTGCTAGAGGGTTCCCCCTCCCCAACCCCTCCCCCGGTGGGAGAGGGGCTAAAACCCGGAGCAGATGAACTCAGTTCTGAGCCTCGCCGCTCCCTCTCCCTCCGGGGGAGGGCTGGGGAGGGGGTTTCTTTTGAAGTTACCAAATATACGTTCAACCACTCGAAAATAACCTGAAGCACCCCCTCCGTATTCGCTAACGCTTCGTTGTTCCAGAAACGCAAAACAGTAATTCCTTGCTCCTTCAACCATGCACTGCGCTTTTCATCATGCGTCAGCTGCGCATCCTCTGCGTGTTGCCCACCATCCAGTTCGATCACCAACTTCGCCTCATGGCAATAGAAATCGAGGATGTACGAACCCAGTGGATGTTGACGGCGAAAACCAAAACCAAGAATTTGATTCCTGCGCAGGAGTTGCCACAGCAAATTTTCTGCATCGGTCGCGTTTGATCGCAATTCGCGGGCGTGGGTAAGCAATATTTCCGGGAGCGCAGCGTGGCGCTTGGGCTCTTCCCCCTCCCTAATCCCTCCCCCGGTGGGAGAGGGACTAAACCCAGCACTCCGTAACTCTAGCTCCCTCTCCCCCCGGGGGAGGGCTGGGGAGGGGGAATGCTCTTTCAACGCAGATAAGGTCGTTGAGTCACTCCCCGCAAAATGCCTGGCAAACCTGTCCGCATCCAGCGTCGCCGACGTAATGATAATTTTCAAATCAGGGCGGCGCGGCAGCAGCTGGCGCAGGTAGCCCAGCAGAAAATCGATGTTCAGCGAACGTTCGTGCGCTTCGTCGATGATGAGGGTGTCGTAGTTTTTGAGCAGCGGGTCGTGGTGTATCTCGGCCAGCAGGATGCCGTCGGTCATGAGTTTGATGCAGGTGTCGGGCGATACCTTGTCGTTGAAGCGTACCTTGTAGCCGACCAAGCCGCCCAACTCGGACTTCAATTCCTGCGCGATACGTGCCGCCACCGAACGTGCCGCCACACGACGCGGTTGCGTATGGCCGATGACACCCAACACCCCGCGCCCCAGGCTCAAACAGATTTTCGGCAGTTGCGTGGTTTTGCCCGATCCGGTCTCGCCGCACACGATGATGACCTGATGTTTCTCGATAGCGTGTGCCAAGTCCTCGCGCCGCGCCACCACGGGCAGGTCGGCAGGATATTCGATTGCGGAGAGTTGTTGGATGCGCGCCAGACGACGCTGGGCGATGGGGGATAAGACGGATTTCATGGCGCGCGATTTTACTGCATCGCGCTAGAACTTCTTGGGCAAACCTGCTTGTTTCAATACTGCATTGGCGGTGTGGCGTGACTTGATTTTACTGTCAACTGGAAAGCGAATCTCGGTGATTGGACTAAACCAGATTTCGTGATCGCTTTTGCCTTGCCGCTCAAAACGACAACCCGCTTGCAATAACAAATCTTTTAGCTGGGCGGTGAAACTCGCAACCATCAGGCGGATTTCCGATGCGCCACATCAAATCGACGAGAGAACAACTCGAATGGAAACTCGTCCCCATCAGGATAACCGTTCGCATCAAGCAATTCTGGAATCAACACATGCAACTTGGCAAGCAATGCCTCCTCCGTGTCTGCTTCGGCAACCAAGCCGGGAACATCATCGCTAGTAGCGACCCAAACATTGGCCTCATCGTCCCACTCTGCACGAACAAATAATGTCTTCATATTCACACCTTAAATTACTTTAAACCCTTAGCAAGCGACAAGGGGATATTGGGGCTTAACGGATTCACACTCACACGCAACCGCGCTGGCTCAACGATTAGGTCCATGTCTTCCATTGGGATAGCCCCCAACAACACCTGATTACCAATCACAAGCGCGCCAGTTGTACACTCACGACCCAGCATTGAGATTCGCACTGGCGAAACATAGTCGACCATGTGCGACTTCCCATCAGCCGTTTGCACTTCGCGCTGCGAACGTGCTTTCAGTTGTAATTGCATTGCAATATGTTCAGGAATACACAAGTGAAGCGCACCAGTGTCAACAACCGCGTTCGCATCGATTTCTTCGAGATCATCTCGCCCATCGTTGGCCAATCTTAAATCTGCGTAGGTAATGCCCATACATACCTCCATAAAGTGTCACGAGCAACTCATTCACTTTCGCAACGGATGGCGCATTGTTGCCGATACCCGCGATTGGCGCAATGAGACGCACGCATAAAAAAACAGGGGAGGCCGAAGCCTCCCCTGTTCATTTACTGCTTAGTTTTTGTGAATTAGAAGAACGCTCTCAGAACCAAAATGACGATGCCACACACACTGAGTCCCATCATCCAGTTCAGAATTGCAAAATTTGCATTGGCTTTTGCTGTATCGATTTTCAATTGCCTTTCTCGCATCAACTGACGTTCCGCGAAAGCATCTCGAAAAGCGACCACAATCCCTTCGGCCTGAGTCCGCTCAAAACCACCCGCCTCAAGCTTTTTAACAAATTTCAAAGTATCAAATGTCACGGTGCTCACGGTTATCCCTTCACCACCTGCGTAAAATCCGACCATTGCTCAATGCGGAACGCGCGAATATCGCGCACCTACTTTGGAAACCACGCTTGCTCACGCAACGACTGAACGACCAAAAATAGATAGGCCATATCTTCGTTTTCGGTCACATAGAGACTGCCCTGAACGCGGCGAAATCCGTAGCCATTTTTAAGATTGCACCGATATCCGAGTAGGCCTGCGCAACACCTTTTGGATGATGTTGTTCGGTATCTGCCACCACCAGATCGAAAGCGACTGCGTACATTTAACGCGCCTCGGGATCGTTCATCAAATGAGAATAGCGATACTCTGCCTCCTCACCCGTTTCCACCAACTTGATGCGCACCATCCAGTCGCCATCAACCAATTGGCGCAACGCACTGCCAACTTCATATTTGGGTCCGAACACTCCAAACGATTTTACTTTTCCCTGCGCTAATTCCAGCGGCATATCGAGGACGGTAGGCATTTCAAACTCCTTTCAATTTCAACTAGATGCCGCATTTTCACCGATTGCAGCATTGGATGCAAAACAAAAAACAGGGGAGACCGAAGTCTCCCCTGTTCATTTACTACTCGCTTTTGTGTGATAAGTTTTGCTTGCGCTAGTTCAACCGTTCCCTACCAAAACAAATTTGGCGATTGTTAAGACGATGCCTGCAACCGCAATCAACGTGCCCACATTCCACTTAATCAACTCAGTTTTCAGTTCTGACAAATCCGCCTTGGTAGCAAGCTCATTAATTTGGCGGCGACGCATCAGCACACGTTAATTCCCTATTTTCAGCAACGCCAATAAAAAGGCTGCCTGACCAACCGCAATTCCAAGCATCCACTTCACCAATTCAGTTTTTAGCTCTGCCATCCGCAAATCCAAATCCGCTTTAGTCACCAAACGCTCATTGATAAGGTCTGCCATTTTTTGTTTTAGGACAAATGCGGGAGGCTGAAAAAAAGTTTCGCGAGTAACGCCAAAATACCCGTTGATAAAGCCAGCGATAGTCCGACCATCCAGCGAATAAGTTTCATCTCGCCACTGATTTCAGTGCGCATTTCTCGTATTTCAGAACGTAAGGTATTCAGGTCGCCCTGAGTGGACAATTCCTTAGAACCCGTAGATAACACATCCGCCAGTGCCTCGGCTTCAGCAGCAGCGTACTCGCGAGTTGCCCCCGCCTTTTCTAGCCGTTGCGCAAATTTCAGCGTATCAAAAGTAATCGAACTCATGTTGCACCCCCATTTATCCAGTTGGGGCAGTCTAGCAAAAGCCCTTCACAACTCCAAGCACAAATAAACAGGGGAGACCGAAGCCTGTCTTGAGCGACAGTCGAAAGGTCTCCCCTGTTTATTTACTGCTTAGCTGCCAAAGGAAAACCTTCGTCAATTCATCACGTACACACCTAAATGTTGTAACTGATCATGCATTTTGTCTGGCGCTAGATCCAACTCATCCGGCCAAGTGACTGCGCCATGCTCAACGAACACTGCGTTGAACTTTTCCACATTACGCAGCACTTTGAATACGCCACAATCGCGTTCCAGAAAAGCGAGCATATCCACTTGGCCTTCAGTACCATCCGCAAATTTCACGAATATTTTATACGCAGGAAGCGCCCTACATTTATCACGCGCCATGGTATCGGCCGCCCTACTCCAGCGGCGAAATTTTCTTGGGAGTTTGTAATTGTTCGCATAATTTCCAGTCCTCCATCAGCTCAATCCAATGTTGTAATGCCCACTCGCTGACCAGCAAGGCCGCTCCGTGCGGTAATGTTCCTCGTATCACATCAAAAGTTTGGATTGCACGCAACTTCAGCGTGGGCACTAAAACCTGCCCTACCTACTTGGCTATTCCTTTTTCTTGATATCTGCCGTAAAACCAATGGGGCGACTTTCTGAAGGCGTAGTCGCCATCAACTGCCGGATGGCGTGGAGCAAACCCGTGATTGCCTGATCGTGAGAAGACACCTTGCGCTCTAACTCATCCAGCTTGCCTGCCAACTCCTGATGCGAGAACAATGCTTCGCGCAATTGCACAAAGGCGCGCACGATAAATACGCTCATCTCAGTGGCTTTGGGCGAGTTTAGAATGGTTGCCGCCATAATTGCACCGTGCTCGGTAAAGGCATATGGCATATATCGGCGGCCCCCGCGAGCATTATTTGAGGTCGCAATTTGCGACCTCAAAGCTAAATACTCCTCATCCGTTATCTGAAACATAAAGTCGGTGGGGAAACGTTCTGCATTGCGCTTCACCTGCTCGTTGAATCGTTTAGTAGTTACGCCATACAGCTCCGCCAGATCGACATCTAACATCACCTTTTGCCCGCGTATGAAATAAATACGATCAACCACCACACTAAGCGCCGATGTAGCCATGAACAATCTCCAGTAAGTATGCGAAGCAGTGTAGCAGAAACAAACAGCACAAAAAAACAGGGGAGACCGAAGTCTCCCCTGTTTTTTTACTGCTTAGCTTTTGTGTGATGAGTTCGCTTGCGCTAGTTCATCCTACGTCAGCTTTAACTTACCAAGCTGCTTCCAACATGAATGTTGTCAGGCTGGCTTCTGTGGAACCTGCGTCAGCCACTGCACCGGAACGGATAGAGTGGTTGGCGTGGATTGCCACGTTTTGAGCCAAGTCATACACCAATGTGCCGGTGATAGAGTTGTCTTTCAGCGCAGTTGTGGAAACGTTGCGGGTAGCGTTACGGTATGCAGCACCGATATGCAAGATGTGAGGGATTACGCTCACGTCTGCGCCAACGGTGAATGCTTTACGGTCTTTGTTGAAGTTAGTGATTTTGGCATCAGCATCGCTCCAATAACCCAAACCGTCTTTTGCAACGCTACCGTATGTTGCATACAGACCTGTTTCCATGCCAGCTACTTGACCAAATGCCTGGAAGTCGAATGCCGAAGCCTTCGGGTTGAACTCAAGAGTTGAGCCAGCACCACCAGCAACCACGCTACCAGACCAGATTTGAACGCCTGCATTGATTGCCCAATCAGCAACCGTTGGAGTTACCGCAGCACGGATGTAAGTAGCAGTCAGAGTTTGAGCGGCTCCAGGAGCGCCAGAGAATGCTGGTGCATAACGCGAGAAGTTGACATAGCCCATTTCATGCAAAGCTACGAAAGCTACACCAGTTGCAGCGCCATCAGTGTTCAGATATTGCTGAGCCGAGATGTCTTTGCGGTGTTCAGCCCAACGCACGCCACGAACTGCGCCTGTGCTGGATTGTTCAAAGCCGTAAGAAGCACCCAAAGCGTCGGTCAGGTAAGGAATGGCCATCAGCTTGACAGCGCCCAGATCAAACACGACTGGCACTTTCAGGCCAGCAGCCAACATACCACCAGTAGTGTTGCCTTCGAACATGAAACCAACCTTCATTGCGTCAGAGTCAGCAACACGACCGCCGAAGAACAGGCTGAATTCGTCAGGAATCTGCCATTGGCCAGAGTTTGTTGTGTCGCCGCCAACTGCATCAGCTGCTGCGCCCGTAGTTGAGGACTTTTGATAGCGCGCCTTCAACAGCATGGAGCCGTTCAGTACTGAAGGAATAGAGATGTGCTCGCCTTCAACTTTTTCTTGTGCGCCCATCATGGTGTAACCGGCTGCTTTGAAAGCTTGACCGAAACCATTCAGGACTGGAAAGTGTTGTTGGTGACATGCATTACAAGCCATACCGGTTTGACGTGCAAACGACGGGATAGCGGATGCTTCTGGTGCGAAGGCAACTGCAGCCAATACGCCTGCCAGAGAGAGAGCTACTTTTTTCATTATTTCTCCTCGAAATATATTTGTGGAATGACCCAAATTTGAATGTCCATTCGGCTCTTGCCTTGCGAACATCGGGGCGAACCTTAGCGAACTGTCCTAGGAGGTGTCAAAGGAATGTCATGCTTTGTTGCAAATTTACAACAGGAGCGGCTTCTTAAGTTTCCCTGCACACGGGAAGCCGTCGGCGCTGGTTGTAAAAAGCAACGTTCATTTTGCTGTGCTACGATGCCCGCACACAAAATGTATGTTGGAGGCGATGATGAATTTCAAAATTGATTTTGAGCGCGAAGAAGATGGTCGCTGGCTGGCCGAGGTGGTAACGCTTCCGGGGGTGATGGCTTACGGGTCAAGCCGCGACGAGGCTATTGGCAAAGCTGAAGCCTTGGCGTTGCGGGTGCTGGCCGAACGTATTGAAATCGGAGAACATCGTCCCATCCCGATTCACATTGCTTTTGCAGCCGCATGAGTTTGTGGCCATCTGCAAAGGCAAAGCAGGTACTGAAAGCGTTGTTTGGCATCGGTTGGTCATTAAAAAGACAATCCGGTTCGCATCGAACCTTGAGCAAAAGCGGGTTGCCTGATTTTGTTTTTGCTTTTCATGAAGGTGAAGAAATCGGTCCGCGTATGCTATCCCGAATTGCCAAACATACCGGATTGAAACCGGAAGATTTGTAAGAGCACTTCTAAAAATACGCCCAACGTCGCTCCCGCGAAGGCGGGAGCCCAGTCAAATCAAGGCGCTGGATCCCCGCCTTCACGGGGATGACGAATAAATCAGTGCCTCCCGAATGCTATTTTTACAACAGGCGGAGTTGGGTCGAATCTGCCGGTGCCAGTTCAAACCTTACATTGCCCTGCTGGTTCTCTCTGAGTTGCAACACATACCCCAGTTGCTGTGCCCAACGCGCCGCCTGATATAAGCCGACACCCAGGCCATCTTCGGAGGGCAACATGGTGCGGATCAGCCGTTGTGCCAGTTTGGACGGGATGAGACTGCCGCTGTCGGTGACGCTAAACCGTAGTGGATTGATATTCAGCGTGACGATGATGTGGGTTCCGGGTTCGCGCAATTGTTTGTTGCTGGCGTTTTCGATGAGGTTGTCGGCCGCGCAGTCAAACATGTGGGTAGGGATGTGCAGGGAGTCGGCCTTGTTTTGTGACTGTTCTTGCGTGCTGTTCTTCGACAGAGTGGGTTCCCCCTCCCCAACCCCTCCCCCGGTGGGAGAGGGGCTAAACCCCGCACGCATCGGCACTGACTCCCTCTCCCACCGGGGGAGGCTTGGCCTGTCCTGAGCCTGTCGAAGGAGGGAGGGGGAGACACTTTCCATTTCCAAAACCCATTCAATTTCCCGATGTTGGTGGCGCTGGCGCAGTGTGTCCCACCAAAGTTGCAGCGGCATCTTGATTTCGTCGACGTTGGCTTCGGGGGCTCTCAACTTGGTCAACAAGGTTTCGATGCGTTCGGTGAGCACGGGGAGTTGCTGTTTCAAGATGGGCTGGGCTTTGGCTGCGTCGTGTTGCGCGACCGAGGTGAGCGTGAACAGGGATTGCAACATGTTCTTGAGATCGTGGGTCAGGCGCGAACCGGTTTCGTAGATGGCTTGTTGGCGGGTCATCTCGCGCAGGCGTTGCTCGCGGCGTTTCGCTTGATAGAAATTGCCCATCACCTGGATGAGCAGTCGCAGATGCACCAGTACGGTGGGTGAATAGGCCTGACGCAGATATAAGGTCACGCTCAAGTCTTCTTCGACCAACTCGATAGGGTACGGAGTCATCTCGCCTAACATGCCGCGACCTTCGTCCGATGTCCAAGCCAATCCGGTAATCCAGGGCATCTCGACCAAAAAAGCCATCGCCCGGTCGAGGAACGTGTCGGGATTTTGTTCTTGCCGGGCGGCGGTTGAGATACGTTGCAACCATTCTTCAAGCGGCGTGCCCATCGACAGGACATAGCGTGTGAAGGCGGCCTGCAATCCGGCAAAACCCAAGTGCGGGTTCCACAACACCCCCAGGAGAAACAAGGCAATGGCGATGATGAACAGGGTGCGCAGCAACGCATCCAGATAACCGATGTGGCCGAGTGTCATGAAAGACAGGCTGCCCAAGACCAGCATCGTCATCAGTGTGAACAGCAGCAGCACATAGACAAAGTCCACTGCCTGCGCGGCTTCTGCGCGGTCACGTTCGACGGGGATGAGTGCCATGACCACCAATAAAAGCGGCAGCGCATAGCCCATCATGTTGTTGCCCACCTCTTCGAACGTCATCAATCCGATCAGGCGGGGGGCGATGTACAGCAGCAACAGGGCAAGCAGATAGGTCATCACCAGCAGGTAATATTTGCGCTGCCAGCGGGAAGAGAAGGAGAACACGCGACTGCCGACCAGCGCGAACAGGCCGCTCACCCAGAATGCGATCAGCCACCAGTTGAGCCAAAACAAAGCCGAAAGGCTGCCGACCAAAATCAGAGCGGTATCGCCCCAGCCCAACTTGGTCTCGCTGCGCCACAGCGGTTGCCACTTCAGGAACAATCCAAGGTGGGTCCAGAGCAGCGGGCGCGTCGAAATGTTGTCGATGCCCAGCCACATCGCCAAATGTAGCAGCACCAGCATGGCGAAGGAGAGCCAGCGTCCCGAGCGTACCCAATGGGCTGAATTGAGTGTCAACATTCCGTCATTTCATGTCAGTGTTTCGTCATTCTTGGGTGTTCAACTTGCGATTCTTAGCTCATGTTCACTTTGGGTTGTCATTCCCGCGCAGGCGGGAATCCAGCAGTAACAAACAAAGCGCAAAGAGGGCAAATCCTTTAAGCAACACCGCTTTGCGGGCTTTCCAAGTGACTGGATTCCCGCCTGCGCGGGAATGACGCGTGAAATAGAGATTCACATCATGATATTTGGCACGACCCTTGCATTCAGGAACAGGCAAAGAGCAAGTCCAGTAGTTAAATCATAAATTTGTATCCGGGGGAATCAAATGAAACGCAATCAATCGGGCTTTACTTTAATCGAAATCGCCATCGTGCTGGTGATTATTGGCCTGTTGCTGGGCGGTGTTTTAAAGGGACAAGAACTTATCAATAGCGCCAAGGTGAAAAACCTCGCGACCGATTTCAAGAATATTCCGGTGTTTATTTATGGCTATCAGGACAAGTTTCGTTCGTTGCCCGGTGATGACAAAGGGGCGGTCAGTCATGTGACGGCCGCCTCAGGTCACTTTGGCGATGGTAATGGGGTGATCGATGGCATGTGGGATGCGGACAATAGTAACGGCGCCGGCGGCAAACCATCTGAAACATCGATGTTCTGGGAGCATATCCGTTTAGGCAATCTGGCGCCTGGCCCTACCTCTGGAAGCGACCTTTTGCCAATCAATTCAGTAGGTGGCGTCATCGGCATTACTAACGGCACGCTGGCAAATAATCCTGTATACCAATTGAATGGCGCGTACATCATTTGTTCAGCGGGCGTGCTTGGCAAATACGCCAAACAATTGGATTTGCAGATGGATGATGGCAATTCAAAAACGGGGTCAATGCGAGCTATTGCTAATTCAGCGACACGTCCTGCGGTGATACCTTCGGGAGGTTTAGCAACCGACAACA
>CAZRZH010000095.1:6053-10746 GCA_964604485.1 uncultured Sideroxydans sp. | reverse complement strand
ACTTCATCCACTTTTCCGTTCAACTCCTCTGCGTTATTCAGGTAGCCCAATCTCGCGGCAAGTTCTATTAGTGTGTCCAACTCGGATAGAGAGCCAGCCGCGATGCCCAAAAAATGCAGTAGCTCTTTCGTTCCATTTCTGGCAAAGCCTTCAGCGATGTTCGCTGGAACAGAAACAGCTGCACGTTGCAGCTGGCTGGACAATCCAAATTTTTCTTGAGCAGGGAAAGTAGAAGTCGCGGTGTAAATCGCAGTCACCATCTCCATTGCTTGTTGCCAAGCTTTCAGGTTGCGGTGATTTCGCTTCACACCCTTCTCCCTTCCCCCTTAACTCTTCCCGCCTTTACTTCTTGTCTTTAACTTCGGTGAATTCCGCATCCACCACGTCGCCTTCATCCGCCTTGGCTTCGTTGGCGGGAGCAGCCCCCCCTTGTGTCGCTTGTGCCTTGGCGGCTTCAGCGGCATACATCTTTTCGCCCAGCTTTTGCGCCGCAGTTGCCAATGCTTCGGCCTTGGCTTCGATAGCCTCTTTGTCGTCGGCCTTGACCACGGCTTCGGCATCCTTCAAAGCGGTTTCGATGGCGGATTTTTCTTCAGCACTCAGTTGCTCGCCGTATTCCTTCAGCGACTTGTGCGTGGAGTGGATCAACGCGTCCAGTTGGTTGCGCGCAGTCACCAGTTCAACCGCCTTCTTGTCTTCATCGGCGTGCGCCTCGGCATCCGACACCATGCGTTGAATCTCTTCTTCGCTCAGGCCGGAGCTGGCCTTGATGGTGATGTTGGCTTCCTTGCTGGTGGCTTTGTCTTTGGCCGACACATGCAGAATACCGTTGGCGTCGATGTTGAAAGTTACTTCAATCTGCGGCATGCCGCGCGGTGCGGGCGGTATGTCGGCCAGGTTGAATTGGCCCAAGCTCTTGTTGCCGGATGTCATCTCGCGTTCGCCTTGCAGCACGTGAATCGTCACCGCGCTCTGGTTGTCGTCGGCGGTGGAAAACACTTGCGATGCCTTGGTCGGGATCGTGGTGTTCTTCTTGATGAGCTTGGTCATCACGCCGCCCATGGTCTCGATACCCAGCGACAACGGTGTCACGTCCAGCAACAGCACGTCTTTCACTTCGCCTTGCAATACGCCACCCTGGATGGCCGCACCGACCGCCACGGCTTCGTCCGGGTTCACGTCTTTGCGCGCTTCCTTGCCGAAGAATTCTTTAACTTTTTCTTGCACCATCGGCATACGCGTTTGGCCGCCGACCAAAATTACGTCGGCGATATCGGCATTGGAAACACCCGCATCTTTCATGGCGATCCTGCACGGCTCGATGGTGCGTGCGACCAAGTCTTCCACCAAACTTTCCAATTTGGCGCGGGTGATTTTCACGGCCAGGTGTTTCGGGCCGGTGGCATCGGCGGTGATGTAGGGCAAATTCACTTCGGTCTGTTGTGCCGAGGACAGTTCGATCTTGGCTTTTTCCGCAGCGTCTTTCAGGCGTTGCAAGGCCAGCATGTCCTTCTTCAGGTCGACGCCGCTTTCCTTCTTGAACTCGTCCACCAAGAACTCGATCACGCGCATGTCGAAGTCTTCGCCGCCGAGGAAGGTGTCGCCGTTGGTGGACATCACTTCGAACTGATGCTCGCCTTCGATTTCCGCGATGTCGATGATGGAGATGTCGAACGTGCCGCCGCCCAGGTCATACACCGCGATCTTGCGGTCGCCTTCCTGCTTGTCCATGCCGAACGCCAGCGCGGCTGCGGTGGGTTCGTTGATGATGCGCTTCACATCCAGACCCGCGATGCGGCCAGCATCTTTGGTGGCTTGGCGTTGCGCGTCATTGAAATAGGCGGGTACGGTGATGACCGCCTCGGTGACGGGTTCGCCCAGATAATCCTCTGCGGTCTTCTTCATCTTCATCAGCACTTGCGCCGAGACTTCAGGAGCGGAAATTTCCTTGTCGCGAACCTTCACCCATGCATCGCCGTTCTTGGCTTTGACGATGGAGTAGGGAACCATGTCGATGTCTTTCTGCACCATCTTCTCTTCGAAACGGCGGCCGATCAGGCGCTTCACGCCGTACAGCGTGTTCTTTGGATTGGTCACGGCCTGGCGCTTGGCGGGCGCGCCCACCAGCACTTCACCGTCTTCCATGTAGGCGATGATGGACGGTGTCGTGCGCGTACCTTCCGCGTTTTCGATAACCTTGGTCTTGCCGTTTTCCATGATGGCCACGCAAGAGTTCGTCGTGCCCAAGTCGATACCGATGATTTTTCCCATGATGCTTTCCTTTCAGTTGAATTCGTAAATAGTTGAATACTGTTGTTGCCACGCCGCCCAACATCAGGGCGGCGTTGGATATTTCAAGTCCCTGCTGCGTCATTCCCGCACCGGCGGGAATCCAGCGTTTCTCTTAAACAGGCTTTGCTTCTATTCTTTCCCCTTTGAGGGGGAAGGGATGCATCAGTCTTTCGCTTTGGCGACCATCACCAGCGCCGGACGCAACACCCGGTCATTTAATACATAGCCTTTTTGCATCACACTCACCACGGTATTGGCCGGCAGTTCGCTGTCTACCATCGTGATCGCCTGATGTCTGTGCGGGTCGAGCTTTTCCCCGACCGGGTTGATCTCGCTGATGTTGAACTTCTCGAACACGCTGGAGATCTGTTTCAAAGTCAGTTCCATACCGCTCTTGAAGCTTTCGATGTTCTCGGTCTGCACGGCAAGTCCGGCTTCCAAGCTGTCCTTCACCGCCAACATTTCGTTGGAGAAGCGCTCCACCGCGAATTTCTGCGCTTTGCTGACGTCTTCGGCGGCGCGGCGGCGGATGTTCTCGCTCTCGGCTTTGGCGTACATCCACGCGTCGTAATGTTCCTGTGCCTTGCGTTCGGATTCCTTGAGCATATCTTCCAGGCTGGGCATAGCCTCAGTCTTTTGTTCTGCGGGCGCTTCCGTGGCTGTTGTAGCTGCGTGTTGCTCGATCTGCGGGGTGTGTTCGTTCTGTTCCATGAGGCTCTCCTGATTTCGACTGGTGGCTAGTTGGGGCGAGGTTTTGGATTTCAAGAGCGAAAGGCAATAAATTTTTCAAGGTCAGGCAATTCAAACGTGAGCTTGTCGGTAGAATGCACGGCAGAACGAAAAGGCGATGGAAAAATGTTCGAAACGCTACATTTCCTGCTTGTGCCCCCGGACGACAGCCTCATCTATGCTGCCTCGTATAGCCCCTTGTGGGTCACCATCTCGGTTTTGCTCGCAGTTCTCGCTTCCTTTGCCGCGTTGAAGGCCTCGGCGCGTATTCCGCATTCGCAAGATACCTTTTCTAGGCTGACCTGGGTTTTGATCAGTTCGTTCACGCTGGGTGTCGGTGTCTGGGCGATGCATTTCGTCGGCATGTTGGCATTGAACCTGCCCTGTGGCATCCACTACGATCCACTTATCACGCTGGTGTCGATGATTCCCGGCATCCTGGCCGGTGGTGTCGCACTGGGTGTGGTGTGGCAACACGGCAGGAAACATCTCTCTCCCTTGCTCGCCAGTTTCCTCCTGGGATCCGGTATCGGAACCATGCATTACACCGGCATGGCCGCCATGCATCTGGATGGTTTCATTCGCTATAACCCCGCACTCTTTACTTTGTCCATCGCGGTGGCGGTGGCACTTTCCTATTTGGCGTTGTTCGTCAAAGACAAGCGCGAGCAACAGCGCGGCGCGCCTGTCTTGCCGGTGGCCGTCATTATGGGCATCGCGGTGTCTGCCATGCATTACACCGCCATGTCCGCCACCTATTTCATGCGTGGCAACCCGGATGCCGAAGTTTCCATGTTCACTGCAAACACGCTGGCTCTCCTGGTCGCGGTGATTACCGTCTTCCTGGCACTGGCAGCCATGGCACTGGCAGCGATTTCGCGCAACCGCGAGATCACCGCGCAGCTGCGCGACAGCGAACAGCGTTTGAGCTTTGCACTGGAAGGTGCAGAAGACGGTGTGTGGGACTGGAATCCACAAACGGATCTGGCGATCTATTCCAGACGCTGGAAGGAGATGATCGGTTATACCGAACATGAATTTCCGAATACGGGTACGGCGTTGATTGATCATTTGCACCCGGTGGACAAGGAGCGGGTGGTCTCCGCCGTACAAAACTATTTTGCAGGCATCACACCGCTGTTTGTGATCGAGTTTCGCATGCGCTGCAAGGATGGCTCGTGGAAATGGTTATTGGCCAGAGGCAAAGTGATCCGCCGCGATGACGCGGGCAAGCCATTACGCATGATCGGAACCCACACCGATATTTCCGAGCGCAAACGTGTGGAGGCGGAGTTGCGTGAGTCCCATCAGCAGATGTATTCCCTGCTCAACTCTATGGCGGAAGGGGCGTATGGCGTCGATATCAACGGCAATTGCACCTTTGTGAACCGGTCGTTCCTGCGCATTCTCGGCTTCGAAAATGCGGACGAGATCATCGGCCAGCATATCCATGAGCTTATCCATCATTCCCATGCCGATGGCAGTCTGTATCCGGCGACGGAGTGCAGGATGTACAACGCCTATCGCCTGAATCAGGACATTCATGTAGCGGATGAAGTGTTTTGGAAAAAAGACGGCACGGCCGTCCCGGTGGAATATTGGTCGCAACCCATCGTGGTGGAGGAGGTGATGCAGGGTGCGATCGCAACCTTTGTGGACATCACCGAACGCA
>CAZRZH010000095.1:0-5953 GCA_964604485.1 uncultured Sideroxydans sp. | reverse complement strand
GTGGAGGAGGTGATGCAGGGTGCGATCGCAACCTTTGTGGACATCACCGAACGCATACAGGTCATGGCGAAATTGCGCGAAAGCGAAGAACGTTTCCGCCAGATGTTCGAGCGGCATAGCGCCGTGATGTTGTTGATCGAGCCGTCATCCGGCCTCATCGTGGAGGCTAATCCTGCGGCGGCCGATTTTTATGGCTACCCCTTGAGTGATCTGCGCGGCATGCAAATCGACCGCATAAACACGCTTTCCGGTGAAGAAATTGCGCGTGAGCGACAGGCGGCGAATGCGCAGGAGCGAAATTACTTCGTGTTTGAACACCGGTTGGCGAATGATGCAAGGCGCATCGTCGAGGTGTATTCCTCCCCGGTGAGCTACAAAAACAAGTCGCTGCTGTTCTCCATCGTCCACGACATCACCGAGCGCAGGCTGGCGGAGGCGCAAATACGCAATCTCGCTTTTTACGATGCGCTGACGCAACTGCCCAACCGCCGTTTGCTGAACGACCGGCTGGATCAGGCTATCGCCGCCAACAAGCGCAACGGACGCACGGCTGCGCTGATGTTCCTTGACCTGGACAACTTCAAGCCGCTGAACGATACCTGCGGTCACGAGGTGGGCGACCTGCTGCTGGTGGAGGCGGCCCGACGCATCAACGCTTGCATCCGCGAAACCGATACGGCGGCCCGTTTCGGCGGCGATGAATTCGTGGTGATGCTGGGCGAACTGGATACGGATGCGGCGGAATCCGCTGTGCAAGCTGGTAACGTGGCAGAGAAAATGCGTGCTGCGCTATCCGAATCCTATCTGCTGACAGTCGTGCACGATGGCAATGCGGGGGGTACGGTCGAGCATCGTTGCAGCGCCAGCATCGGCGTGGTGGTGTTCAACCATCCCGCCACCCGTGAAGAAGTGCTCAAGTGGGCTGACACGGCGATGTACAAAGCCAAGAGTGGCGGGCGCAACCGCATCGTGGTCGAGCAACGTTGTGCGGCAACGGGTCGCGTTGCACAAGCGGATGTTCCGACGCTGCGCCTGATCTGGCAAGAGGCCTACGCGTGTGGCGAGTCCACCATCGATCAAGAACACCGCACGCTTTTCGAACTGGCCAATGCCTTGCTTGAATCGGCATTCACCCATGAACAGCATCCCGAAAAATTTGATGCGAACCTGGAAAAACTCCTCACGCATGTGGTGCAACACTTTGCCGATGAGGAAGCCATACTCGCGCACCATCACTACTGCGAACTGGCAGAGCATGCCCGTGCCCACAAAATGCTGGTGGAACGCGCCCTGCATTTGCGCGATGCTATAGCGGCGGGTGGGGTGAGCATCGGCGAGTGGGTGGATTTTCTGGCCAACGAGGTCGTCGCCCAGCATATGCTCAAGACCGACCACAAGTTCTATTCGCTGTTCAAAAAGCAAGCGCCTGCGCCGACAACGGATGCCGAGCGCGACTAAACTCACACACGCACCGTGCCCGGCAGGAATGCGCAGACGCGACCGCTTTTTGATTCCGGCTTGTCCGGCTTAGGTTGATTGGATGACACGATGTAAAATGCGCGCCGTTTAGTCGTTTTCCTGCTATGTCCACCACCAAGAACTATCACTGGCGCATCGCCGGTTTCTATTTTTTCTACTACGCTTTCGTGGGGATGTTCGCGCCCTATTGGAGTCTGTACCTCAAGTCTATTCATTTCAGTGCCATCGAAATTTCGGTGTTGTTGTCCATGCAACCGGTGATGCGCATGATTGCGCCCAACATCTGGGGGTGGTTGGCAGACCACACGGGCAAGCGCTTGTTAGTGGTGCAAATTGCGGCGACCCTGAGCGCGGTCTTCTACCTTGGCGTGTTCGCCACCACCAATTTTTGGGGATTGTTTCTGGTGTTGTCATTGATGAGCTTCTTCTGGAGCGCCTCGATGCCTTTGGTCGAAGCGACCACGCTCAGTTATCTCGGCAAGAATACCGCGCATTACGGGCGCATCCGTTCATGGGGTTCCATCGGTTTCATCGTATCGGTGGTGGGGCTGGGTTATGCCTTCGACTACATCGCCATCGCATGGTTGTTGTGGGCGGGGTTGGTGTGCGAGGTCGGCATCCTGATTTTTTCGCGGCAAATACCCAAGACCGAGGTGGTGGCGCACCACACCGACAGTCAGTCGGTTAAGCAGATCGTATTGCAACCGAAAGTGCTGGCATTGTTGGGTGCATGCTTCCTGATGTCCGTGGCGCACGGACCTTACTACACGTTCTTTTCCATTTATCTGGTCGAACACGGTTATGCCAAGAGTGCGGTGGGTGGCTTGTGGGCGCTGGGGGTGATCTGCGAGATCGGCGTATTTTTCCTGATGCCCGCGCTGGTTAATCGCTTCGGTTTCAAGCGCATTCTGCTCATCAGCTTTGGCGCAGCCGTGTTGCGCTTCATGCTAATCGGCTGGACGGTCGATGTCCTCGTGCTGTTGTTGTTTGCACAAGTGCTGCACGCAATGACCTTCGGCGCGTATCACGCCGCTTCGGTGGGGCTGGTGCACGAGTATTTCAGGGGACGCCACCAGTCCAAGGGACAAGCCTTGTTTGGCAGTTTTACTTACGGTGCGGGCGGCGTGCTGGGCGGCTTGGCCAGCGGGCCGATCTGGCAACACTGGGGAGCATCGGTGTTGTATTCGTGCAGTGCTGCGGCCGCGCTGCTGGGGTTGATGTTGATGTGGTGGAAGTTGAATAACAGAATGGAGAAGCAATCCGTTAAAGTCTGAAGCCATGCTCGAATTTGCCCTTCATGGGTTAAAGGGAACCTCTAATAATTCGTCATTCCCGCGCAGGCGGGAATCCAGCTTGTTGATTTGACTGGGCGCCCGCCTACGCGGGAGCGACGAGAAATGAATATTTAGAGGTGCGCTTAAGGCGAGTTAGCGTCAATACATCATGAACGATGCGTGGCCAACCCCAGCAGCAGCTTGACGAAGCGGGCACGGGTATCCACGCCGAGCTTGAGATAGATTTGTTTAATGTGCGTGTGTACGGTGTTCAGACTGGTTCCCAATACTTCGGCTACTTCCTGTGCGGAGCCCGATTCCAGCAAGGCCACGGCAACTTTCGCTTCGGCAGTTGTCAGCCCATAGGCGCTTTGCAGCAACGCCGGATCAATTTCTATTTCCTGCGCGCCATCGGCAATGAAAATGATGGCGGCATAGGCGCCGAATTCGTTGTGCTTTCCCAGCGCGGAGAACTGCAAGGCATAACTGGCCATGCCGGAAATGCGCGGTACCGCAACACACTTGGAAAAATGCGGCGTGGCAAAAGGGTCGAGGTTCAAGGTGGCACTGATCGCCTCTCTGATCGCTTTGCTGGACTTCGCATCCTCCGCAACCAGATCACCCAGGCCTGCGGCATGGGTCAACTTGCGCAGACGCAGGCCGTCGCCATTTTCCAGCATGCGCTGCGCGGAACGATTTGCGAAAGCCACTGTACCCGAAGCATCGGTGAGCAATACGCCGTTGGGCAGGCGATCCAGCACGGCCAGGCTGGTAGCAACGGCCAGTTCTGCCGAGCGGATGCGCTGCATCACTCCCAATGAACGCGACATATGCGGAACCAGCAGCTTTAAGCGTTCCCGATCCTGCTCCGAAAATAACGGTGCCTTGATACCCCGAAAGAATGAACATCCGGTGACGGTCACACCGCTTGCAGAATCGGGCCCGAACACCACCGTCGTCATCAGTTGCGCCTGATCCTCGCGCGCAAGGTATTCCTTGTAATAACTGGACTCAAGCAATTGCTCGCGCGGCATCAGATCCGTGTCGAGTATCACATTGCCCTCGAACACCAATCCTTTTGCGAAGATGGCTTGCGTTTGAATATCCTCAGCCTGGTAACGTGTGGCATACAACTCCATCTGCTTCTGACTCATGCCATGGATGAAACCCAAGCCGCCGTCCTGGGGCATGGTCATGGGTGTGAAAAGCACGCACTTGGGCGCCTGAAGATATTCCGCCACCGCAGGCAGAATATCTTTTGTCCAGCGGCCGGGATCCGTCGCCCCTTCGTAGATCAGCCCGACCAGATTGCTGAACTTCACCAGATTATCGTTAGCCATATTCCCCCCCTTTTTTTCAGCGCCTCACCAATTTGGGTGACGCGCTCGTTTTTTTTTAAAGATATTATGAATTCAGCACGGTGAAGTTTTAACTCTGTTCAGACTGAGATGACTCAATGTGAACATACTTCAAACAAAACCTTGTCGGATCAACAAGTAGCAAAAATATATAGGCCGAGATATAGACCTAGATATAGACCTTTTGGCATATTGACAAAACCCACTAAAATAGTAAAGTTTTTACCGGTTGTGCTGTGCGTAATGATTCATCTATAGCCCTCCTTTTCATTGGTCGTTTTGGTGGTTCGAAGTTAACGCATCCCGCAATCCGGATTCACGAAATTAAAGCTGCACTTCAGGGTTGAATCCATCAATCACATTGAAAGGGGATCATCATGAAAACAATATCAAAAGTTGCCAGGACATTCATCGGAGTACTTCTGGCTTTGTTATTAATCCCGGTTGGCCAGGCGGTTGCAGTTGGTTTCACACCGACTGGCAGTATGAACACAGCCCGGTCTGCCGCTACGGCAACTCTGCTGACAAATGGCAAGGTGCTGGTAACTGGCGGAGGCAACATCAGTGGCATTCTTGCTAATGCCGAGCTATATGATCCGACTACTTACACGTTCACCCAGACCGGAAGCATGGGCGCAGGTCGCCATTTCCACACGGCCACGTTGCTGCCAAATGGCAAGGTGTTGCTGGCTGGTGGAATTGGTAACGGTGGCTCACTTGTCAGTGCTGAGCTGTACGATCCGGTCACCGGCACATTCGCCCCGACCGGCAGTTTGGGCGCAGGCCGCCATTCCCACACGGCCACGTTGCTGCCAAATGGCAAGGTGTTGCTGGCTGGTGGGAGGTGTATTAACTGCGGCACACATGCCAGCTCCGAGCTGTACGACCCTGCCACTGGTACGTTCACACCTACCGGAAGTATGAGTTTAGCTCGGACTTTCCACACGGCTACGCTGCTGGCAAATGGCAAAGTACTTCTGGCTGGTGGAGTAACAATTGGTGCCTTTCTTGACAGCGCTGAGCTGTATGACCCAACAACCGGCCTCTTTACCCCGACCGGCAGCATGGGCGCAGGCACAGGTGGTCAATCCCACACGGCAACGCTGCTGCCGAATGGCAAGGTGCTGGTAACTGGCGGATACTTCGGTGGTATTGTTGCCTACGCCGTACTGTATGACCCGACTACAAACACGTTCACCCCGACCGGAAGCCTAGGCACAGGTGGCCGGGCCTACCACACGGCCACGCTGTTGCCGAATGGTATGGTGCTGATTGCAAGTGGCTACGGTTACGGTTGGGGCTTTGCCGGTGCCGAGCTGTACGACCCGGTCACCGGCTCGTTCACCTCGGTCGGCAGTTTGGGCTTAAGGGCTAACCACACGGGTACGTTGCTGCCGAATGGCAAGGTGCTGCTGGCAGGTGGAGACGGTGCCAGTGGTTATCTAGCCAGCGCCGAGCTGTACGAATCGGCGATGCCGCCAATCGCCAGCGCAGGCTCTGACCAAAACATCTATCTTGGTCAGAGTGCTTTTCTGAATGGCACCGCCTCGACACATCCGACGGGTGGTACATTAACTTATGCCTGGACACTGGATTCAGCACCGGCGGGCAGCATTGCTACATTGAATGGTGCTAACACGGCGACGCCCAGCCTGTATCCGGATGTGGCGGGCGTTTACCACATCTCACTGGTCGTGAACGACGGCCAAGCGAACAGTGCAGCGTCCACGCTGCTGATCAACGTCAGCCAGAATCTGCCGCCAGTTGCTGCTGCCACGGGCAGTCCTATCGCAGGTTATGCACCTTTGCAGGTTCTGTTCAATTCCAGCGCCAGTCACGATC
>CAZRZH010000094.1:0-10760 GCA_964604485.1 uncultured Sideroxydans sp. | reverse complement strand
CTGGTTGCGGGGGCAGGATTTGAACCTACGACCTTCGGGTTATGAGCCCGACGAGCTGCCAGACTGCTCCACCCCGCGTCTGAGGGGCGGCATTGTATTGACAACCCTACACAAGGTCAAGCAATTCGATAAAAATCTGTATGAACCACCAATTATTATGGAATCTCAACGTCAGCGTTGTGATACGAAATGCTGCAACGCACAACTGAAGCTCGCAAGGACAAACTTTCGGCCTTGAGATTAACTTGGCTAAAAAGGAACTTTTGTATGTGTAGCGTGACTACGGTCAGTTGCAATAACTAAGATGTCGCTAACTTGGCGATATTTTCTAAAAAGAGAAATAGATTCCGAGGTCATAATAGATTCATAGGCAACGTTATGGAGCAACTGGTAATGAAAATAATAGTCACAGCAATACTGCTTTCGCTTCAAATATCACAGCATTCCAACGCACAAAACATTTCGCTTACTGAACTTCAAATTAATAAATTAGGTATTTCGACGATTCCTCTCCCGCCCAAACAAAAAGGTGAACTCTCGGGTATGCCCGCCCAAGTTGTCATTCCGGGTAATCAGTTATTTACTGTCAGCACACCTTTGGCAGCCATGGTAGAGCAAACACTGGTCGGGGTTGGGGATTCTGTTCACAAAGGTCAGGTACTGGCTACGCTGCAGAGTCCTGCTCTGGCAGAAGCACAGCGCGGATTGTTGCAGGCGTATACCCAATCACAACTCGCTAAAGAGAACTTGTCACGTGATGAACAACTTTGGAAAGACGGGATCATTTCAGAAAGCCGACTGAGAGCTACGCAAAGTCAACATAGAGAAGCTAATGCCGCCACTTCAGAGCGCAAGCAGGCTCTGAGGCTTTCAGGAATGACGGATTCTGCGATTGAGCATCTTCAAACGGGTAGTAATTTAAGCAGCGTCCTTACACTGACCTCCCCAATTGAAGGTGTGATTCTCGAAAAAAGTGCTAGTGCCGGGCAACGACTTGATGCCGCAATCCCGATATTTCAAGTCGCGAAACTCGCCCCCTTGGCGCTTGAGATCCAAATTCCGTTGTCGGGCGCACAACAACTCAAAGTTGGCTCCATAGTGACTATCCCGGCTTTTGACGCAAAAGGAAAATTGATTGCCATCGGCAGAAGTTTGAGTGGGGGAAATCAAACAATATTGGTACGCGCATTAATCCATGACGGTGCTGCAAACCTGCGGCCCGGTCAATTCGTAGAAGCAACTATCGCAACCCATAGCAATTCGACTACTCAGTGGAGTCTTCCAAACGGCTCGTTGTCGCGTATCGACAGCAGTACCGTGGTATTTGTAAGGACTGCAACAGGATTCCGAACTGAACCGGTTTCAATTGTTCATGAAGGCGCGCAAAACAGTATAGTCAACGCAAAATTTACAGGAACCGAACAAATCGCTGCGCAAGGGATTTCAGCTCTTAAATCATCTGCAATGGGAATTGGCGGGGGCGAATAATGCTTTCCAAACTCGTTGAATTCGCGCTGACGCAGCGCTTGTTGTCGGCCGCGCTCACAATACTTGTTGTAGGCGCTGGCATCTCAGCTTTTCATGACCTTCCAATCGATGCTTTTCCCGATGTGTCCACTACACAAGTGAAGATCATCATGAAAGCACCGGGCATGACGCCCGAAGAGGTAGAAGCGCGCATCGTGGCTCCCATCGAGTTGGAGATGTTGGGCATTCCCAATCAACGAGTGTTGCGTTCAATCTCGAAATATGCGATCGCGGATATCACCATCGATTTCAACGACAGCACTGACATCTATTGGGCTCGCCAGCAAGTAGCAGAGCGTTTGAACAACGCATTACGCGATTTACCCACAGATGTTTCGGGCGGTCTTGCACCTATCACCACCCCTTTGGGTGAGATGTTCATGTTCACTGTGGAAGGGGAAGGCATATCGTTGGAACAACGGCGCACAATCCTTGACTGGACGATTCGTCCTGCGTTGCGCACTTTGCCCGGGGTTGCCGATGTCAATTCTCTGGGCGGAATGGCTCGCAGCTTTGAGATCATACCCGACCACAATTCACTGGCAGCCCACGGCATTTCCTTTGCTGCTTTACAACAGGCTATCCAATCCAACAACCGCAACGACGGTGCCGGACGCATCAGTGATGGTGACGAGGCATTGCTGGTCCGTGCTGAAGGTAGCGTCCGAACGCTTCAGGATGTGCGCGAAATAGTCATCACCAGCGCGCAAGGCAGCCCTACTCGGGTAGGTGATGTAGCCGAAGTTCGCATTGGCGCGTTAACTCGATACGGCGTTGTGACCAAGGATGGAAAAGGAGAAGCTGTTGAAGGGCTGGTTCTTGGACTACGCGGGGCGAATGCACAAAAAGTGGTGGATAGTGTCCGTGCCAAACTGCAGGAACTCGCCCCGACACTACCGAAAGGAGTGACCACAGAGGTCTTTTACGACCGTGGCAGTTTGGTGGAACGTGCCGTAGGCACTGTGACAAAATCCCTCACTGAAGCCATCGTGATCGTAGTTATTCTGCTGGTTCTTTTCCTGGGAAATCTGCGTGCCGCATTGGTGGTGGCGCTGACGTTGCCGCTAGCCGTGCTCATCACCTTTATTTTGATGGAGGAGTTCGGCATGTCCGCCAATTTGATGTCATTGGGCGGATTGGCTATTGCCATCGGCATGCTGGTAGATGCGGCAGTGGTGGTGGTTGAAAATGTCATCAACCATCTCGCCCACAAACGTGAACATATCCCGCACCTTCACGTCATCTATCGTGCCGTTAAAGAGGTCATCACACCGGTCGCCGCCGGCGTCGCCATCATCATCATCGTGTTCCTGCCACTGATGACATTACAGGGACTGGAAGGCAAATTGTTTATCCCAGTGGCCTTAACCATAGTTTTTGCGCTGGCCGCTTCATTACTACTGTCGCTGACTTTTGTGCCAATGCTGGCTTCGTTCCTTTTAAAAGAAGCCGGACACGGTGAGCCTTGGTTAGTGCGCAAAGCGATGGCAATCTATGAACCGCTGCTGCAACGCGCATTGAACAAAGAACGCGTAGTTATCTTTGGCGCGCTCTGCATGCTCGTTGTTACCGGCGGTGTGTATGCGTTGCTGGGCAAGACATTCATGCCGGAGATGGATGAAGGCGACATTATCATGCAGGTATCGAAGTTGCCTTCAATCAACATCGCACAAACCACCGAAATGGACAAACGCATCCAAGCTGCCATTTTGTCGCAAGTGCCTGAAGTCAAAGGCATGGTGTCACGTGCGGGTGCGGATGAATTAGGGTTGGATCCGATGGGATTAAACGAGACCGACAATTTCCTGGTGCTCAAACCCCAGAGCGAATGGCGCAATCAGGACAAGACAGCCATCATCGACGAAATCCGCAAAGTCATGGATGATTTTCCCGGCGTTGAATACAACTTCACCCAGCCAATCGCGATGCGTGTCTCCGAGATGCTCACTGGCGCGCGCGGCGACATCGCCATAAAAATTTTTGGAAATGATCTCAATACGCTGAACGCAACCGCCGAGAAAATGGTGACCGTGCTCGAAAGTATCGAAGGCAGTGAAGATGTGTTCACAGTCAAGAACAGCGGGGTTCAATATTACCGCGTCATCATCGACCGCCTTGCCGCAGGCCGATTGGGATTAAGCGTTGACGACATCGCCACCGCCTTGCGCGGTCAAATCGAAGGTCAACAATTGGGCACGGTGATCGAAGATGCGCGTCGCACACCCCTTATCATGCGCGGCCAAACGGATGTCCAACAATCACCCGCATTATTCGCCGCATTGACATTGCCGCTGGCCAACGGCCAAGCCATCCCGCTCTCCGTGGTTGCAAAATTGGAACGTGCCGATGGACCGGTCAAGGTAGACAGACAGGATGGCCAGCGCATGGTCGTGGTGCAAAGCAATGTACGCGGCCGCGACTTGGTGGGATTCGTGGATGAGGCCAAAGCCGCAGTCGCCGCACAAATTCAATTACCCGAGGGATACTTGCTGACGTGGGGCGGCCAATTTGAAAACCAGCAGAGAGCTGCCGCCCGTTTGGCGGTGGTCGTCCCTATCGCATTGGGCATGATATTCATGCTGTTGTTCGCCACCTTTGGTTCGGTACGCCAGGCTGCCTTGGTGTTGACCAATATCCCCTTCGCCCTGATCGGCGGTGTGTTTGCCTTGTGGATCAGCGGCGAATACATGTCGGTCCCCGCATCGGTCGGCTTCATCGCTTTGCTCGGTATTGCGGTATTAAATGGCGTGGTGATGGTTTCCTACTTCAATCAATTGCAAGATGAGGGCATGGACATCACGCAGGTGGTTTTCGAAGGTGCCAAACGGCGTTTGCGCCCGGTACTGATGACAGCCAGCATCACTGCATTCGGTTTGCTACCCGTATTATTTGCTACCGGGCCGGGTTCGGAGATCCAGAAACCTTTGGCTATCGTCGTCACCGGCGGATTGATCAGTTCAACCGTGTTGACCCTGATTATGTTACCTATCCTGTACCGACGCTTCGGTCTTGAGAAATTGAAAGTTCAATCATGAAAGAGATGAATTGTTGTCTGACTCTGGTCTGCCACAAATCACTGGAAGAACGCCTAGTAGACCATTTGCTGGAACACACCGAATGGGTACGCGGGTTTTCAGTCACCCGCATCGAGGGTGGTAGCCAGAAAGAAAAACTACCCAGCATGCTCGAACAAGTGCGCGGCCGTTCACAGCGGGTGCAGATCGTCAGTGTGATGAACAATGTCGACGCGCAACAACTCATCGAGCACCTAAAACACGCGGAAAGCAATCCGGAGATCGCCTATTGGATCACCCCGATCATCGAATTCGGGAGGTTAGGATGAGTGGAACACTCAAACTAATGCGGGTTGTCTTATTGTGCTTGCTTTCGTTTGCTTCACAGGCCGAATCTAACCCGCCCGACGATCTGCCGCCGCACGAACAGGTGGACCAGGCACTCGACCAGCATCTGGCCGTTTTGAATGCAAGTACCCAGTTGAAAATCGAACACGTCCATCAGAGCAAGCGGCAAAGTGGAGAGTATGAATTTACCTTGCGCGGTGAAGTTGCAAAAAATTATTTTGTTACGTCCAATGAGAATCTTCGCGATTGGGAAGTCGCTGTGGAAAGACCTTTCAGGCTACCCAACAAGTTATTTATCGATTATGCGATCGGTGCTCAGGGCGTCAGCCGGGGCAAAAATGCTTTGGGCGATGCCCGTCATGAAGCATCGCGCGGTGTGCTTCATCTTTGGTACAACTGGCAGCGTGAACGTGCCCAAGTTGCACAATGGCAACAACAACTGAACATCCTGCAACAGCAGGCGATGATGACCGAAAAACGTGTCAGAGCCGGAGATGCACCCCGTATGGAATTGAATCAGGTTAACGCGACCGCCGCCATGGCCAGTGTCACGTTGCAGCAGGCACAATTAAGAGCCGATCTGGCGGCAAACGAACTGGCCCGGCAATTTTCTGCCATCAAGCTTCCGCCGGACATTCCCGCAATCGAACCGCAACCCATACCACACGATATCGAATACTGGCGTCAGATCATCACCCTTAACAATCACGAACTCGGCATGATTCAGGCGGAACTGCAACTCCAGCAAAAATTGGCTGAACGCGCCCGCGCCGACCGGATTCCCGATCCCACCCTCGGCTTGCGATATGCATCACAATTGAACGGCAGCCAGAAGATCAGCGGCATTTATTTTTCGTTACCCATTGGCTACAGCCACCGGTCAAATTTGGCCTCCAGCGCCGAACTCACCGCACAGATCGCTGACGACCAGGAAAAAACATTACGTGTTCGTCTGGACGCGGACATTTTTACTGCCTACACCCAAGCCGTGAATAATTATCAGATATGGAACCAGGCGCGCGACGCGGCGCTCGCCTTGAGACAGAATGCCGATTTGGTTGCACGCGCGTATAGTCTTGGCGAAAGCAGTCTCGGCGAAACACTGGTAGCACGCCGCCTGGCACTCGAAGCTTCACTTGCCGAGAATATCGCCCGCCTGGATGCCAATGAAACACGCTATCGACTATTGTTAGACGCCCACCAACTGTGGGTCGATAACGACCATCACGAGGCACATTAATGCAACCAAGTGAATGGATTGGCAGTTTGGCCGCCACACTCACCACCGCCGCTTTCGTGCCACAAGTGTGGCAGGTTGTGCGCACCCGTCACACCCAAGACATCTCGCTCGCCATGTACGCCACCTTCACCTGTGGCGTTGCATTGTGGCTGGCTTACGGTATCCAGTTGCAGGCTTGGCCGATCATCATCGCCAATTCGGTCACCCTGCTGCTGGCCGGTACGGTATTAATTCTGAAGTTGAGATTTGGATAGCCTGGAGTAGAATTTTCGCCTTGGTACCTCTATTTCCCCATCCTATTTGATCATGCGAAAAAAAATCTCAGTATTTGATGTGCGCCAGGGCATGTTCATACAAGAATTGTGTGGCAGTTGGATGGAACACCCGTTCTGGAAAAAGTCGTTCCTGCTTGAATCCCCCGAAGACCTGAAGACTCTACAGAACTGCGACATCCAAGAAGTTTGGATAGACACGAACAAAGGTGTTGATGTCGCCCATGATGTCGTTGCTGTTTCCGCAGATGAACATCAGCAACAAATAGTTCAGGAATTACAGCGCTTGGCTACCGAAACCCCGCTCGTCGAGGAGCGTATCCCGATCCATGAAGAAATGGAACGCGCCAAAAAGTTGCATGCAAAAAGCAAAGAGGCCGTCACCTCCATGTTCAAAGAAGTGCGCATGGGGAACGCCATCAAGGTCGCAGACGCCGCCGCGCTGGTTGACGAGATCAACCAATCCATCACGCGTAATCCCGAAGCGTTCCTGAATCTATCGCGTCTCAAAACAAAAGACGATTACACCTATATGCATTCCGTGGCGGTCTGTGCCCTGATGATCGCCTTGGGTAAACAACTCGGACTGAATGCGACCGATCTCAAAGAAGTTGGCGTCGCCGGCTTGCTGCATGATGTCGGCAAGATGATGATTCCCGACCACGTGTTAAACAAGGCGGGAAAACTGACCGACCAAGAGTTCGATATCGTCAAACAACATCCCGTCAAAGGTTGGGAATTATTGCGAGGCTCTGCGGAAATCACTCCTGTGTCCCTTGACGTCTGTCTGCACCACCATGAAAGGGTTGATGGCAAAGGTTATCCCGATCGACTCAGCGGCGAACAACTATCCTTGTTCGCACGCATGGGGACCCTATGTGACGTCTATGACGCACTGACCTCCAATCGTTGTTACAAGAGTGGTTGGGAGCCCGCCGAAGCAATACGCAAAATGGCCGAATGGAAAGACGGTCATTTCGATGATCGGATCTTCCAGGCATTCGTCAAAACCATTGGCATCTACCCTTCAGGTTCCTTAGTAAGGCTCAAGTCAGGAAGGCTGGCTATAGTCATCGAACAGACTGATAAAAGCCTGCTCGCGCCTATCGTCAAGGTATTTTTTTCGACCAAATCCAATGAACCGATAATGCCGGAAATGATAGACTTGAGCAGATCGCAAGAAGTCATTGCCAACGCTGAAGACCCCACTCGTTGGGGTTTTGATTTGAAGCAGCTGTTAGGGAGTTGAAGTGATCAATTACAATTTGGGGAGAAGATAGTGTCCGATATCCAGTCCGTTCTGCAAGAGAACCGTGTGTTCAATCCTTCCGACGATTTCGTCAAACAAGCCAACGTCTCAGGCATGGCAAGTTACCGCGCAATGTGTGACGCGGCTGACAAAAACTATGCCGGATTTTGGGCCGATCTGGCCCGCCAGACTTTGCTTTGGCACAAACCTTTTACCAAGACGCTGGATGAAAGTCAGGCTCCATTTTACAAATGGTTCGAAGATGGCGAACTGAACGTCTCCTACAACTGCCTCGACAAACATCTCACCACCCAACCGGAAAAAACCGCCATCATCTTCGAGGCTGACGACGGCAGCGTAAGCAAGATCAACTACCGGGAATTGCACGCACGTGTGTGCCAATTCGC
This sequence comes from uncultured Sideroxydans sp., assembly GCA_964604485.1. Taxonomy (GTDB): domain Bacteria; phylum Pseudomonadota; class Gammaproteobacteria; order Burkholderiales; family Gallionellaceae; genus Sideroxyarcus. The sequence goes on along the minus strand of CAZRZH010000094.1, from coordinate 2,703 downwards.
CAACGGACTCAAAGCACGCGGCATCAAAAAAGGCGACCGTGTGATCGTCTACATGCCGATGAGTATCGAAGCCGTCATCGCCATGCAAGCCTGCGCACGTATCGGCGCGATCCATTCCGTGGTGTTCGGCGGCTTCTCATCCAAAAGCCTGCACGAGCGCATCACCGATGCACAGGCCGTTGCAGTGATCACAGCCGACGGCCAATATCGTGGCGGCAAAGTCATCGCACTCAAGCCGGCTGTCGACGAATCACTCAGCTTTGGCGGCACCGAAGGCGTACACACCGTCATCGTGTACAAACGCACGGGCGGTGAAGTGCAGTGGAACAGCCAGCACAATGTGTGGTGGCACGATGTGGTTGCCGGACAAGCCAGCACCTGCGAACCCGAATGGGTTGGCGCGGAACACCCGCTGTTCATCCTCTACACTTCCGGCTCCACCGGCAAACCCAAAGGTGTACAACATTCCACCGGCGGTTATCTGCTGGGTACCATGGTTTCTATGCAGTGGGTATTCGACTACAAACCCACAGACATCTTCTGGTGTACCGCCGACGTGGGCTGGATCACCGGACATAGCTATGTCGCCTACGGCCCGTTGGCCATGGGCGCAACCGAAGTAATTTTTGAAGGTGTCCCGACTTTCCCGGATGCCGGACGTTTCTGGAAAATGATCCAGGATCACAAGGTCACCACGTTCTACACAGCACCGACCGCGATCCGCTCACTGATTAAATTAGGCGGCGACCTGCCAACAAAATATGACCTGTCCTCGTTGCGCCTGCTGGGCACGGTGGGCGAACCGATCAATCCGGAAGCCTGGATGTGGTACTACAACACGGTGGGTCATGCACGTTGCCCGATTGTCGATACTTGGTGGCAGACCGAAACCGGTTGCCACATGATCGCGCCGTTGCCCGGCGCAATGCCGATCAAACCTGGAACCTGCACACTCCCCCTGCCCGGCATCATCGCCACTATCGTCAATGAGGCGGGTGACGAAGTGAACGATCAACATGGCGGTTTCCTCGTCATCAAGAAGCCGTTCCCCTCGCAAATCCGCACCATATGGGGTGATCCTGAACGTTACAAAAAAGGCTATTTCCCCGAGGAGATGAAAGGCGCGTATCTGGCCGGCGATTCCTCCCACCGCGACGCGGACGGGTATTTCTGGATCATGGGGCGTATCGATGACGTGTTGAACGTTTCGGGCCACCGACTGGGCACGATGGAAATCGAATCTGCATTGGTCTCCAATAAATTGGTGGCGGAAGCTGCCGTGGTCGGCAAGCCGCATGAGATCAAGGGTGAGGCGGTCGTCGCCTTCGTGGTATTGAAAGGCGCTCGCCCTGCCGATGCCGCAGCGGCGAAAAAACTCGCGGAAGAGCTGCGTAACTGGGTGGGTAAAGAGATCGGCCCGATCGCCAAACCGGATGAAATCCGCTTCGGCGAGAACCTGCCCAAGACCCGTTCCGGCAAGATCATGCGCCGTTTGTTGCGTGCCATCGCCAAGGGCGAAGAGATCACTCAGGATGTATCCACGCTTGAGAATCCCGCCATCCTTGAGCAGCTCAAAGAGGTCATACGTTGAATCATCGGCTCACACGCCGCAGCAGAATGACAGCGCGCTTAGGCGCGCTGTTGTTTTTTATTGCCACCGTGAATTACACACCGGTCGTTATCGCAGCCGAGCAGATAACACTTCCCGTCAACCCGATAACAACGCAAGACCCCGCCCCCATACGCGAGGCAATGATCGTCGCACCGGAACCCGAACCCCAGGTTCAACCTGCTGCAAATCTCCCGCTTGAAGAAGAACCGATCCAAATTGAATTGACCAACCTCAAAGGTGACTATCCGGAAATTTCCGCGCTGCCCGACGAGAATGTATGGCACCGCATACGCAGCGGTTTTGCCATGAAAGAACTTAACAGTCCGCTGATCCGCCGCCACGAGAAATGGTACGCCAGCCATCCCGACTATGTGTTGCGCATGAGCGAACGCGCGCAACGTTATCTGTTCTATATCGTTGAAGAAGTCGAGCGACGCGGCATGCCTTCTGAAATCGCCCTGCTCCCCGTCATCGAAAGTGCTTTCAATCCTGGTGCAAATTCGGTGGCGCGCGCTTCCGGCATCTGGCAGTTCATCCCCTCGACCGGAAAAAGTTTCGGCATGCAACAGAACTGGTGGTACGACGGTCGGCGCGATGTCATCGGCGCGACCAACGGCGCGCTGGATTATCTGCAAAAACTGCACGACCAGTTCGGTGACTGGGAACTGGCACTGGCCGCCTATAACTGGGGCGAGAACGCCGTAGCGCGCGCCCAGGCCAAGAACCGCAAACGCGGCAAGCCCACCAATTACAGCAGCCTCAAGATGCCGCGCGAGACCAGCAACTACGTGCCAAAACTGCTGGCAGTCAAAAACATCGTCAGTGATCCGGCGCGTTTCGGTCTGGTGTTTCACGACATCCCCAATCGCCCCTATTTCGCCGTCGTCACCACCTCCAAACCGATGGATCTGGAAGTGGCTGCAAAACTGGCCGAAATCACCCTGGACGAATTCACCGCCCTCAACCCCGGCGGGCGCATAGCGGAGACAGACGGTGGAGAACGGGACCGGTGCGAGCCGTTCGAAGTCCGGATCCGCGTCCACCTGCGCGGCGAGGGCCGCCGCCTGTTCGATGTGGTTGCGGATTCGTCT
>CAZRZH010000093.1:0-10969 GCA_964604485.1 uncultured Sideroxydans sp. | reverse complement strand
ATCGGCGTGGCGTTCTGGGCGTGGATGCTGCTCTCTTGGCCGTATTACCTCTGGAAACAAAAAAAGGCGGCTCAACCATGACCCGCTCTATTGATTGTATTCCCTTCGCCTGTTTCCAATGACCACGTTACCCCCTGCCATTTTCCTGATGGGCCCCACCGCTTCCGGCAAGACGGGCGTCGCTGTCGAGCTAATACAACGTATGCCGGTGGAGCTCATCAGTGTGGACTCCGCGCTGGTGTTCTGTGACATGAACATCGGCACGGCCAAGCCGGATGCCGCGACGCTGGCGAAAGCGCCGCATCAGCTCATCGACATCATCGACCCGACCGGGGCGTATTCAGCGGCCGCGTTCCGCCATGATGCTTTGCGCTTGATGGCGGATATCACGTCACGCGGCAAGATTCCGCTGCTGGTGGGTGGCACGATGTTGTATTTCAAAGCGTTGCGCGAAGGACTAAGCTCGTTGCCACAGGCGGATGCCGCTTTGCGTGAACAACTGGATGCGGAGATCGCACAACACGGCATCGAATATCTGCACGCCAAGCTGGCGCAGGTGGATGCCGAGACGGCGGCACGTTTGCATTCCACCGACACGCAACGTGTGCAGCGTGCGATGGAGATATTCCTCGTGTCGGGCAAGCCGATGTCGGAGCTCATCAAACATCAGGAACAAAACCCGCTGCCCTACGCCATCACGCCCATCGCCCTCATCCCTTCCGACCGCGCGGTGTTGCACCAGCGCATCGCGGTGCGCTTCGAGCAGATGCTGAAACAGGGATTACTGGATGAATTGCGCGGGCTGCGCGAGAAATACCAATTGCACCGCGACATGACTTCGATGCGCTGCGTGGGCTACCGCCAAGCGTGGGAATTTCAGGAAGGTGAGATTTCAAAAGGAGAGTTGTCAGAGAAAGGCATCGCCGCGACTCGGCAACTGGCTAAACGCCAGCTCACTTGGTTGCGCGGTATGACGGACAACATTGACGTGGATTGTCTAAGTCAGGATCTGGTCGCGCAGGTGTCGCGCAAGATCGGGCAGATTCATTCGCGGATCGGATAGATGTTTTCGAACGCAGCCAAAGCCAGAGTGTGTTTGCCTATCGACTTGAGGTAATCGGCAATCTTCAAATCTTCGTGTTCGATGTGGGTAGCCAGCCAGCGCCAGATGTAATCCAACAATTCTTGCGCATCGATCTGGCCGTGTTTGTGAATTCCCGATGCCACCATATCGAGTTCGCGCAATAAGGAGGTGTGTATCTTTGCGTGATTGTCATATCCGGGATAACCGATCTCGATCATGAGATTCTCTTCACTTACAAAGTGGAATTCGGCGAACTTCTTGATTTCAACCACCACCCGGATCAGTTCCGGTTTGGCCGCATTCGCTTTGATGGCGTAATCCAGTTTCTTGCACAACATCACCATCATCTGATGCTCCGCATCAATCAGCGGGTTGCCTATGCTGAAACTGTCTTCCCAGTGAATATACATGCAGTTCAATGCGGCTTGGTCAGATCGCAGGAAATACCTTGCGACGGTGTTACCAGCGCCATTGCATCGGATGGCGGGATACGTAGCAGTTCTCCAATATCTCGAAAATCATCAGGCAACGCTGCATCATCCCAACCATTGGCCGAGTGTCGCGCCAGATTGACCGCCAGTAAGACATTGCGAACGGCTGGCTGTCTTTGGTTACCGACATCCATCAAGGTCAACAGCAGCTCAGGCAGATGCCATTCTTTGACTAATTCCGTTTGCAGGTCACTCAGTGCGAAACCCAACACCTGCTCCTGAACCGCGCGGCTACGCAGCGATTTGTCTTTATGTTGAATCTTGACTATCTCCAACATCTCTTGGGGCGCAAAACACCACATCAGCATTTCTGCCAAATCGTGCAGCAAGGCAGCAATCCGCACTTCCTCGAAGTGCATATTGTTCAGGCGAACTGCCCAATCACTTGCATATTCCGAAGCTCGGTGGCTGCGATGCACCACATGCAGTATATGGATCAACGCTTCTGTTTGTCCTTTTAGCACCTCTTGCACCAGCGGATGCGCGGAAATTTTGTTAAAAAAGGTCTCGATTCCGAGCATGATCAACGCCTGCTCGACTTGGACAACTTCACTGGTTTGGCTGCTACGTTTGTGTTGCTGGAGATAGCGCAATAACTTCACGGTGATCATCGGGTCGCCCGCGATTGCATCCGCCACACCCCGCGCACTAATTTCGTTCCGGTCTGTGCGCAAGGCTTCGAGTTCACGTGCGGTCTGCTTCAATACCGGAATGTCAGCGGATGAAAGTTTGGCAACCCATTGTTTGATGTCCCCGACTTGGTTTTGCGGCATTTGGCTCTCCCACATTCATCAATCTAACGGCTCTATCGGCAATCGAATTCTATTCTTTAACTACGCCAGTTGAACAACCTCATCAGGGCGGGAAGCGAAATCGCCGTGGCGAGCAGTGCTAGTGTTACCTGGAAGGAATGCGTCCGGGTGAACTCATCCGGGCGGTGAAAGATGACCCAGCAGGCTACAGTAAGCAGCAACAAGGCGAATATTCTTTGCAGGATACGCCCCAGTCCGACCTGCCATCTCATCCCCAACCAATTACCCGCCACAGCGGCTCCCCAACCGCCCAGCGCGCCACCCAATACGTCAAGCGGCCAATGCACACCGCAGGCAATTCTTGATATTCCCACCAGTAAAGCGAGGCTTAACAGAGCGATTTTTATGGGGGCTTGTAGGCGTTGCAAACACAGTATTCCGGCCAGTAAAAAAATGGTCGTAGTGTGACCTGACGGAAATGAATTGTGTTGCAGCACAGCACCGATGAGATGGAATTGTTCGCTGCCCAATACGACCGGCGGCCGCAGAACACCCAGCGGTTCTTTCAAACCCTGTGTCCATAAAATAGCAAATAACGCGGCGATAAAAAACTGCCAAACCACCTGCGGTCTGCGTCCGCAAAACAGCAAGATCAACAAAAGTGAAACCGTATCGCCCAGGACGGTGACATAACTCCAGAAGGTATCACCCAGCGTTGTAGACGCAAGATTCAGCCACACAAACACGTGTGTGTTGGCATCCATCACCCACAACAGCAGCATCAGCGTCAATGCGGAGGATGGAACCGCCCACCGCCAAATCGAAAGGTTGGGGATTTCACCCGACATCCGCTTACCGTCCATGCCAACCCGCGCACTGATAAAAATTGAAGGTCGACATTTCAGCCCCATGCACACTCGCGACATAATTTCCGGAGATCTCACAGTGGTCGAATTGTTGACTTAACATTCCAAGCACCGCAGCGGAAGTTTCCGGCCACATCACCAGAATGCCGCGCGCGCCGGTTAAAGGATGACCATACCAAAGATCGAATTGATCGTGGCGCTCATCCAACACCTGTACTTTCGCCGGTCTTGCATACCAGGCCAACCGGCTGGCCTGTGTCCAGTTGCTGACGAACAACACCGGCTCAATACCTGCCGTTGCGGCCATCTCGCGCCGAAGTTTCTCGGCGCTTTGCGCGGCCTGCTGCCAACCAAATAAATCAGCCAACGCATTTGACTGGCCTTTCCCCAATATCTGCGGAAAAACCAATCCGGCAAACATCAGCAGCAAAAATAGCACGGCATATCCTGCCGAAATCCAAGTTGCCACGCGTACCCAAGCTCTTCGCCAATTCGAAATGGTCCGGCGTGCCAGCAGCGGAATCAGCGCCACCCATGCCAGTGCGGTCCAATGTGGCAAGGTCATTTCGCGCCCTGCACCCGCACCGAACAAAAACAATACCGGTAAAGCCGTCGCCACACATAGCAACACGCCGGGATGCCTGATTTCTTTCCAACTCAGCACCAGCGCCAGCAATCCGAACAAGATTATCAGCGGGCCGAAAACAAGCAGTTGCACAAGTTGGGCAGCCACAAAACGCTGCCACTCCCAGTCGGGATTTCGCGCGCCATGTTGCAACTGGTAGCTGAACGATATCCACTCGTGTTGCATATTCCAATAGAGGATCGGCAGGATCATCACCATTCCCAGAACCAGCGCGAGCCAGGGTCCGGCACTGCGCAATTTGCCCCATTGTTTGTTCACCGTAAAAACCAGCAGCACGGTCACAATCAGGGTGACCGCCGTGTATTTCGACAGCCCGGCAAAACCCAGCCACACGCCAAGCAACAACCAGGGCGTTAATCCTTCGCGCGAAAGCGCAGCGTGCAACGCAAGCAAACTGAGCAGGGCAAATAACAGAAGGGGTGATTCGGGCAGCAGGGCGAAGCCGATCAGTTGCAGCATCGCGGCACTGTGCAATATGGCAACGCTGAAGAAACCCAGCCAGCGGGAATCAAGCGGGAAAGCGACTGCACAAAATCGAAACAACACAAGGCTGGTGGCTGCGAACAAAAGTATCGCGGGTAGGCGCAACATCCGCTCGGAGTCCCCAAAATGTAAGGTCAACGACTGAATCCAGCCAACCAATGGCGGATGGTCGAAATAGCTCCAGTCCGGGTACAAACCGTACAGCGCGTAATGCGCCTCATCCACACTTAGTCCGCTGGCACCGGCGACCAAAAGTCGCAACAGGGAACTCGCCGCGATCAGCCAAAGCGTAGCCTGTAAAGGAGTCATTTGGCGGAGCGTTTGGGACATGTTGAAAACTAGACTTGCACCGCGAGTCTACCGCTGCGGCCTTCGACTGCGCCCCAATTAACTTCGTGTCTCGGCAGATCGGCAACTACAAACGATTTCAGATAGTGTTGCATTGAAATCATTTCGTATCCCTGCTGTTGCCATCCCTGCAGCAGTTGTTCGAAGATTGGCATCCACTTCTGGCCTTCAAGTTCGGCATGCAAGGTATACACATGGCCGGTCGCTGACTCTTTACGCGTGAGGTCGAGCAGATGTTGCGCCACGTTTTCGGTGGTGATGCCATCGCGTCCGATGAGTTCGTCCAGTGTCGGCAAGGTGGTCGGCAACTGCGGGCAAGCGATGATCTCGGCATCCCAGGTAGGGATGAACGGATGCGTGCCACGAGTATCGGAGCTGTAATCAAAATCGAGATGTTGCGTCTGGCGCAGCGCATGACGGTTGGTCTGCCAACCCGCCGCCGCGTGAGATTTGGGAGCTTCCCCGAATATCTCGGTGAACCTGTCCACGGCGCGTTGCATCTCGCGCCGGGTCCACTTTTCGTCTTTTACAGCCACGTGATCCTGCCAGCGGATGTGGTCGTAACAATGGATTCCCACCTCGAATCCCGCATCGCGCACTGCACGCATCAAGTCCGCACAATTGCGCCCGATGTCGGGCCCAGGCAACAACGTGCCGTACAGCAATGTCTTGATGCCGTAATGTTCCACGACCGAAGTACGCGACACCTTGCCGATGAAACCCGGGCGAAACACACGTTTGATGGCGCGTCCGGTATGGTCGCATCCCAGCGAAAAATAGAAACTGGCTTGTGCATGATGGCGTTGCAGGGTTTCCACCAATCGCGGGACACCTTCCCGTGTGCCGCGATAGGTATCGACGTCGATTTTGAGAGCGATTGTTTTCATATCAGAGTCGAAAGGCAGGACAGAGCGCGAGTGATAGTGATTGATCTATTGACTGGCGGCGGGCGTTTACGCAAAAGCTCGCCGCCAATCCGGCCGTTAATCAACCAGACCGCGCGCCTCGTTGATCTGGCCGCGATACGCGTCAAATATCTGGCGTAACGTGTCCGGCATGGTGGTGGTCGGTTTCCAACCCAACTCTTCGCAGGTGTTGGTGATCTTTGGCACACGGTTCTGCACGTCTTGGTAACCTTTGCCGTAATAGGCGGCGGAGGTGGTTTCGACAATCTTCACGTTGGCCGCCGCATCGCGATACTCCGGATATTCTTTGGCCAGTTTGAGCATCATGTCGGCCAGATCACGGATGGCGAAATTATTGGAGGGATTGCCGATGTTGTAGATTTTGCCGGTGGCAACACCATCTTTGTTGTCGATGATTTTCATCAGTGCATCGATGCCGTCGTCGATATACGTGAAGGCGCGTTTCTGATGCCCCCCGTCCACCAGGCTGATGTTTTCGCCGCGCAGGATGTGACCCAAAAATTGCGTCACCACGCGCGAACTGCCTTCCTTCGGGGTATGGATGGAATCCAGTCCGGCGCCGATCCAGTTGAACGGACGGAACAGCGTGAAGTTCAAACCTTCCATGCCGTAGCCCCAGATCACGCGATCCATGAGCTGTTTGGAGCAGGAGTAAATCCAGCGCGGTTTGTTGATCGGGCCGCACACCAACTCGGATTCGGCCGGGTCGAATTCCTCGTCGTGGCACATGCCATACACTTCCGAGGTCGAGGGGAACACCAGATGTTTGTTGTATTTCACCGCCGCACGCACGATGGGCAAATTGGCTTCAAAGTCCAGCTCAAACACACGCAACGGTTGTTTGACGTAGGTGGAAGGTGTGGCGATTGCCACCAGCGGCAGAATCACATCGCACTTCTTGACGTGGTATTCGACCCACTCTTTATTGATGGTGATGTCACCTTCAAAAAAGTGGAAGCGCGGCTGGCCGATGAGGTCGGAGATACGCTCGCTGCTCATGTCCATGCCATAAACTTCCCAGTCGGTGGTGGCGAGGATGCGGTTGGACAGATGGTGGCCGATAAAGCCGTTCACACCCAGAATCAGGACTTTTTTCATGTGTATTTCCTTAACGATTAAATTCAATTTTTTCAGTGCCGTATTGCGCCGCAAAATCCGCCGCGCTCATTTCAATGCCATCCAACTCGAAAGACACGACGCGTAAAACTCCGTTGCCGCAATTCGCAAATGCACTGCTATCTTTCACGAAGAAGGCCGGTTGCCCCTCGCTCGCTTGAGTGCTAACCAGTGTTTGCAGGATACGCATCGGTTTGCCCAGCAGTTGCGTCATCGCGCCCGGATAAGGCGGCGCAACGGCGCGCACCAAATCATGTATTTCCTGTGCCGATTTCGACCAGTCAATGATGCCGTCTTCCGCCTTGCGTCCGCCAAAATAAGCGCCTTGGCTCAAATCCTGTTTCATCGCTTGCGCCGTGCCTGCCAACAACGCCGGCAACACCCCGTGCAAGGCCATCTCGGCTGCCACAGTTACTTTCTGGAACACTTCAAGCGCGCTGTCGTTCGGCAGAATGGGTACAGCCTGCTGCACCACAATATCACCGTTGTCCGGCTTCTCGGTCATGTAATGCAGCGTCGCGCCCGTTTCTTTTTCGCCGCGAATTATCGCCCAATTCACCGGGACTCTTCCGCGATATTTGGGCAGCAATGAACCGTGCATATTTAAAGCACCGCGCTTGGGAATGGCCAGCAGCGGTGCTTTCAACATCTCGCGGTAATAGAAGGAGAAGAAAAAATCCGGCTGCAAAGCCCGTATCTGCTCCACCACTTCCGGCAAATTCGGATTCTCCGGGGTGATTGTCGGGATGCCATGCAACTCCGCCAACTTTTGCACACTCTCGAACCAGATAGTCTCATTCGGGTTATCGCGGTGTGTCACCACCAATTTGACATTCACTCCGTGTGCCAGCAACACCGACAAGCAGCGGAAGCCAACATTATGGTAGGCAAAAACAATGGCCTTACTCATCGCTTGCACCCTGCAATAAGTACATGGCGTCCGGCTCGTCATGCCCGCACCGGGGCTGCGCCCACCGTGGCATGACGGCTACACCTCCATTGTGATACGCGAAGACGACCGCACTACTCATTGCGTTTTTCCAGCACCGCCTCGATCAGATAACGCGGACGGTGGCGCACTTGCTGGTAGATACGGCCGATATATTCACCCAGTAAACCAATCCCAAACAAGGCGATGCCGATGAGGAAGAACATCAACGCAAACAGCGTGAACAGCCCTTCCGCTTCCGGCCCGATGATCAAGCGGCGCACCACCAGGAATACGAAAAACAAACCGGAGAACAGCGAGATCAGCATCCCCACCATGGAGAACATCTGCAATGGCACCAGCGAAAAACTGGTCATCAGGTCAAAATTGAGACGGATCAAACTGTACATCGAATATTTCGATTCACCCGCCGCGCGCTCCTCGTGTCCTACCACCACCTCGGCGGGGTTGCGCGCAAAGCTATAAGCCAGCGCGGGGATAAAGGTGTTGACCTCCTTGCAACTGTTGATGGCGTCAATGATGTTGCGGTCGTAAGCGCGGAACATGCAGCCTTGGTCGGTCATCTTGATGCGTGTAATCTTTTCGCGCAGACCGTTCATGGCGCGCGAAGCAACATGACGCCACCAGCTATCGCTGCGCTGGCGGCGAATAGATCCCACGTAATCATGCCCCTCGTCCATCTTCGCCAGCAGTAAATGCGTGTCTTCCGGCGGATTCTGTAAATCGGCATCCAGCGTCACGATGCGTTGCCCGCGACACTGCTCAAAGCCCGCCATGATCGCCATGTGCTGGCCGAAGTTGCCGTTGAACAGAATGACACGTGTCACATCGGGACGTTTTTGGAACTGCTCGCGCAGAATAGCTGCGGATCGGTCACGGCTGCCATCGTTGACGAACACGACCTCATAACCGATACCGAGTTTGTCCAGTGCGGGATACAGCCGGTCGAACAGGGACTGCAGTCCCTGCTCTTCGTTATAGACGGGGATGACGACGGAAAGTTGGGGGGTATTCATAGGGGCGGCATTTTAACGCAGACGGGGGGTAACGAAATCGGGAATTTTCGTAGGGTGCAATAAGCGTAGCGCATTGCACCGGATGTTTTGATTTTGATCCATACGGCGCAATGCCCGTTGGTTATTGCGCCCTACCGCGCTACAGTGCTTTTGTGCAGCCCGGCCTGGGCACAAGGTTATACATGGCGTGCAACACAATATTTGATCTGTACAAAACCGAACTCGAATGTCTTGGTCGCCACATGGGCAAGCGGGATGTCATTTCCTATCGGGCCGAACAACGGCCTTCCCTGGCCAAGAATCACCGGAATTAGGGTAATAGTGATGTCGTCGATTAGCCCGGCGGCTAAGAAACGCTGAATGGTTATGCCACCATCGACGTACAGGTGCTGGGCGCCTTCTGCGGACAATCGTTCAACCAATACGTCAGGAGATTCGGAAGACGCAGAAACCGTGTTGGGCAGCCCAACAGGAACTGTTAGCGGCTTGCTACTTAACACCACAACTCTTTTGTCTTCGTAGGGCCAAGCGTCAAAGGTCAACGCCAGTTCGAAAGTGTTTCTGCCCAACACGAGGACATCGACGGACTTCATAAACTCGTTGTAACCGCAGTCTTCGCCGCTCGGCACAACTTTGTTCGCATCGTTGAGCCAGTCAATACGTCCATCTGGTCTGGCGATGAAGCCGTCGAGGCTGGTGGCAATGAACACGGATGCCTTAGCTCTCATGGGAAATAACTCCGTAATGCAACATAACTTAGTCGACTGCCAACACTTCCCTAACCGCCCCCACCACCCGCTCCACATCTCCCTCGCTCATCTTCGGGAACATCGGCAAGCTGACGATGCGTTTTCCCACACTTTCGGCGACAGGAAACATGCCTTCCTTGAAGCCGCGCGCGCGGTACATATGGAACAGGTGGATGGGCGGGTAATGCACGCCGCAGCCGATGTTGCGGGCTTTCATCTTTTCCATGAACTCGGCGCGCACAACACCGTGCGGCAGCACGATCTGGAACATGTGCCAGTTGCTATTTTCAAAATTCCGGATCGGCAATTGTGTGCCGGTGTGCTTTTCAAAATCCGCGCCAAAAGTGGCGAAGTAATGTTTGGCTAAGTCATGTCGCCGCGTTGTGATGGTTTCCAATTGCGGCAGCTGATTGAGGCCTATCGCGGCGGCAACATCGGTCATGTTGTATTTGCCGCCCAACACATCCACGTCCATGTCGTCGAAACCGCTGCGTGTGACACCTTGCAGGCGATATTTTTCCGCGAGGCGTCCTTCATCCTCGTTATTCAGCACCAGACAACCGCCTTCGGTAGTGGTGAGATTTTTATTGGCTTGGAAGCTGAATGAGACGAAGTCGCCGAAACTGCCGATACGTTTGCCTTTCCATAACGAACCGATGGCTTGTGCCGCGTCTTCCACCACGCGCAAATTGTGTTTGGTCGCGATGGCATACAACCTGTCCCTGTCCACCGGCAGCCCGGAAAGATCGACCGGAATAATCGCTTTGGTGCGCGGGGTGATGGCGGCTTCTACCTTGTCCAAATCGATGTTGCGGGTGACCGGATCAATGTCGGCAAACACCGGTGTTGCGCCAACTTCGAGGATGACATTGGACGTTGCTACCCACGAAATAGGCGTGGTGATGACTTCGTCTCCGACGCCTATGCCCGCGATGCGCAAGGCGATTTCCATGGTGCAGGTGCCGGAGTTGAAGGTGCGCACGGGACGTCCGCCGAAATAGGCCGAGAGTTGTTTCTCGAATTCCGCGACTTTGGGACCGGAGGTTATCCAGCCGGATCGCAATACATCGCCCACGGCAGCGATGGCGGCTTCGTCAATGTAGGGTTTGGTGAAGGGAAGAAAATCGTTCATTTAGACAGCCCATCCTTAAACAATCCGTCATTCCCGCGCAGGCGGGAATCCAGTCGAAATAAAAATTCCTTGCACAGCAAGGACAAAAACTAAAAGCATGTTGAATAAACCCGCTGGATTCCCGCCTGCCCACAGGGCAGTTTATCCTGAGCCTGTCGAAGGGCGGGAATGACGGTCATTTTTTATGCTCTCGAAATAACGATCACGCCAAAAATGATGATGGCCATGCCGGCCAATTTGGTCGGATTGAAGTCTTCGCCGAGCAGGTATTTGGCCGCGACCGCATTCACCACATAGGCCATGGACAACATGGGGAATGCGATGCTGACCGGTACGCGCGACAAGGCGAGTATCCAAACCACCACGCTAATGCCGTAACAAAACAGGGCGGTGACAATGTGCCACTCGGTC
>CAZRZH010000092.1:0-11162 GCA_964604485.1 uncultured Sideroxydans sp. | reverse complement strand
TTACACCAGCTTAAACTAGACTGATTTCTGTCTTGACGGATGGGTCCACTGTAGCGCATTAGCCGCCAAAGGCAATCAAAGATAGACGCGGAAAATAGCAAAAACCCCTATATGGACTGCATCTTATCAGGAATTTCCCCAGTTGTTTTGTCGGCGGTAGAGTGATTGCGAACGCCGGTTCAATTGCGCTTTCGGGAATTGAACCGGTGTCCCAAAGATCTGCATTGCCTTGTTAGCGGAACAGAGCGTTCATGGTCATCCATCGATTTTGAAAGGGTGAAAATGGAAGTCAGACATTTTACGCAACAACAACTCGCAAAACGCTGGAGTGTCAGCGGGGCTACTCTTGAGCGTTGGCGGTGTGAGGGAATTGGACCTGTGTTTTTGAAGCTAAGGGGACGTGTGCTCTATAGGCAGTGCGATATCGAGCAATATGAGGAGTCGTGCTTGTCCGCATCGACGCGCCGTAATGTTTGTCATGAGCCTTCGGGAATTGAACCGACGTCCCATGAATTTGGGAACGATTTGCGTTAACAGCTGGATTTGTCATTTCCTCCCTTGATGCTGTCCGAAATATGTATATACTTATCGGACAAGGAGTATGTCGTGCTCAATCAATCTATCGCTATTAAATCGCAGGTGATGCAACGCATCAGCAAAGCCCCGATATCCAAAGTTTGGACGCCGGCGGATTTTCTCGACCTGGGAGGGCGCGATGCGGTGGACAAGACTCTGCAGCGCATGGTGGCCAGTAATGATTTGCGTCGCATTGATCGAGGGCTGTATGACCAGCTCAGGGCGAACACTCTCACTGGTCAGCCCGCATCCCCTGATTACCGTAGTGTGATAGATGCCGTCGGTCGCCGTGATCAAGTGCGGGTGCTGATTGACGGAATGACGGCTGCCAACGATCTGGGATTAACCAATGCTGTGCCGGGGCAAGTCATTGTGCATACCGATGGACGGCTACGACCGATTCAGTTGGGCAAGCTAATTCTTCAGTTTAAACTGACAGCGCCAAGCAAGCTCTACTGGGCAGGTCATCCAGCGATGCGGGTGGTGCAGGCACTTTACTGGCTGCGCGATGGCTTGAGAGATAACACCCAAATCGATCAGGATGCGATTCAAGCCAAGCTCACACGGCTGTTACACGACACAAACCAAGGGGTCGCGATTCGTGATGATCTGCGATCTGGTTTGCACACCGTACCGTCGTGGATGCAACGGTGGATTCGAGATCTGCTTGCCCGATCGGAACCCGTCACTACTGAGGCTAAACTATGAATGCCGAATTTCTCCGCGTTATCGCTGCCAGCCCCGAGGATCGTCGTGGCCTATTCTTGGCGACAGCCAATCGGCTCGGTACGCCACTCCAAAATGTGGAAAAAGATTTCTGGGTGTCGTGGGTTCTCGATCTGCTATTTAATGGTCGCGATGCCAGCGAGCCTCGTTTTCTATTCAAGGGGGGCACCTCGCTGTCCAAGGCATACGGGCTGATCTCCCGGTTTTCTGAAGACATCGACATCACCGTGTTTCGCGAGGACATTGGTCAGGATATTGAAGTGGGTGATTTGGAGGGACTCTCGGGTAAACAGCAACGTCTTCGCTTGGAGGCAATTAAGCAAGCCTGCCAAATTTACATTCAAGGCTCACTTAAGGAACGTCTGAACCGGCAGATTAAAGCGGCATTCCGCGATGCGGGCGTCTCAATCACAGAAGACCCCGTAGTGCAGGACCCTGACGATCCGGATAAGCAGACGCTGCTGGTGCGGTATCCATCAGTGAGTACCAATCCAGACGAGTACGTGAAGCCAACGGTTAAGATCGAAGCTGGTGCAAAATCCGCTCTTGATCCGCATCGGTCCGCTTCCATTCAGCCCTACGTGGCTGACGACATGCCGACGACCAATCTCATCGTGTCGGACGTAGTTACCATCGATGCCGAGCGCACGTTCTGGGATAAGGTCGTGATCCTGCATGGTCTGCGTCGTTGGCATGACAACCGGGGTGCATTGCGCCAGCAAGGGCATCGCGTTTCACGGCACTACTACGACATCTACAAACTTAGCCGATCTCCCGTGGGGCAGCGAGCAGCAAAGGATCGCGCCCTTGCGCTTGACTGCGCGCGCCACGCACTCATGTTTTTCAACAGCACGGACTTGGATTTGATACATGCCAAGCCTGGGTCATTTGCGATCACTCCGACGCCCGAGATGGAGGATGCACTCAAGCGTGATTACCAAGCGATGTCAGGAATGATTTTTGGTGAGGTGCCTGACTTTGCCGAGGTTCTTGAGGCAACACGCCAACTTGAGCAAGTGATCAACCAAGCAATTTAATGAGCTGTTTGCCGCGCTATTGATTTGGCGAGCGCATGCATTTCACCAAACGCCAGTAACGCGCGGGCCGTGAAGTTCAAGCTTGAAAATATTGCCGAGATCATCGCGCATCCCGATATTGCCTGGCAGGGATTTAGGGGGCCGCCTGTACCATTCTAGGCAGACCTTCATTAAGTCGGTATTCGCAGGGCGTTGCATAAATGCTTGGAATAGTTCGATTGAAAGTGAGGGATTGGGTGTGAGAAAGAATGCAGGCACTTGCGCGTGGTCACCGGTGGCTGTCCATGTTGGAATCAGGCGAGGTAAGCACCTTGAGCGAACTGGCAGTCCGAGAAGGTGTGGACAACAGCTACATAAGTCGGATGGTCAACCTGACCACGCTTGCGCCGGAAATCGTTGCGGCCATTCTGGATGACACGCTACCAGATCAGATCACGCTGTTTGAGTTGGCGGTGAATCCGGCTCTGCTGTGGGATGAGCAGTTCAAACGTGTATTTGGCGCGCAGGAGAAAGACGCTGCGCCTGCGCCTTAACCTTTGTGATTTGATTTGTCAGGCGACGTTTGTGCTAAAATTCTCCACATTGTTGTGAGCAAACTTCGGTTTGCGAAAACTCCGGCTCAATAAGGGCTTGTTGGACGGCGGTTCGATTCCGCCCATCTCCACCATGAGTGCATTAGATGGTCAGTGTGCTGATGATGGGGATGACCTGGTTTCGACAGTGAGCAGATAGGTTTCGGGGCGACACGTCAGGCGATCGACGTAAATGAAGCAAGCATGTAAATGCAAACGATGAAAACTTCGCTATGGCGGCCTAAAAAACCGTAAGCCGGGGCTGTTGAGCCTTGTCATACAACACAACTAGATGGGCCTCGGGTGATAATGATCCCGAGGCTCATTGATTTTGTGGGTTGAGATTTCTTTAGTTTTCGATTAGTCCAAAATTGAACGTCAGCAATGTGGCAAGCTGATTCGAGAGGTCGCCGACTCTGATGGTGCCAGTAGCAGTCATTCGTGTATTTTCTCCAATGGAGACATTCGCATCTGTACATACTATGATGCGCGGAGGGAAGCCGCACAGGCAGGTGAATTCAAACGTTATATTTCATGAGGCATGATCCATCATGACAAAAAATACTCAGCACGTAGTCAAGAACCCCGATGGTGGTTGGGCCGTGAAGAAAGGCGGCTCGACTAAGGCAACGAAGGTTCATAAGACTCAAGAAGAAGCCATTAAGCACGGTCGCGAGATTGCGCGTTCCCAAAATGCAGAATTCTATGTCCATGGCCGCGATGGCAGGATTAGAGAGAAGGACAGCTACGGCAGAGATCCCTGCCCACCGAAGGATAAGAAGTAGGATTCATCGTGGCGAGCGAATTCGGAAAAAGCGTATTTGTGAATTGTCCATTTGATGATGATTTTCGTCAGCTGCTACTTGGGATCGTATTCACAATTAGCTACTTCGGTTACAAGCCAAGGCTATCCTTGGAAAGGGCTGATTCTGCCGAATCAAGAATCCAGAAAATTCTCGAACTAATAGAAGAATCCAAATTTGGGATTCATGACCTATCGCGAATTATATCCTCCGGCAAAGAGGAGCATTATCGAATGAACATGCCCTTTGAGCTTGGTATCGACTACGGGTGTCAAAAGCTTAAAGGTGGCAAGTGGTCGCAAAAGAAAATCTTAATCCTAGAGAAAGAGCGGTATCGCTTTCAGAAAGCGCTTTCAGACTTGTCTGGTTCAGACATAAAAAACCATGGCAATGAAGTTGACAAAGCCATTATCGCGGTCCGAGATTGGTTTGTTACGGAAGAGTTGAAGCGAGGTGATAGCGGTAGCAGGGTCTGGGACAGTTTCAATGACTTTCAGGCCTACCTCTACGATGAAGTCGTTGAGAGGGATGGGCGCGCTTCAACAGATGAAGTCCAAATCTCAGAAGTTATTTACCACATGGAGAATTGGTTTAAGGTGAGGAATGTAACCCGACATTCAACCCGGACACAAAAGCGCAGAGCTAGTTAATTCCAAGTTGAACGGCTGCTTTTCGGAAAGACTGACTGCATCGGGTCGATTGTGATCGGTCGCCACCGATTGCTTTAATGACTGCCCATTTCAATTTCCCAGACTGAAGTTTCCACCGCCTACCAATTCCCATATCAAACCACTCTCCCGAGTCCGCATTTAACTCATTGGAAATAATAGAACAAAAAAACTGAAGATGCGGACTTCGTAGTTGGGCGTTCTGTAGAGGGTAGAGAGAATATCGGTGAAGAGAGAGAAGAATGCGACCAAAACGTGAGTGAATAGCAAAAGTGGAAGTCCGCATCTTTTCACGATTATCCCCATGAACCTCCACGAGCACGCGGGAGCACACAAGAAAAAAGGCCAACGGAGAAGCGTTGACCTTATGTTATTGGTGGAGGCGGCGGGAATTGAACCCGCGTCCGCAAGTCCTCTACAGGCAGTTCTACATACTTAGTCCAGTTATTTAATTTTATCCGGCAGACGCCAACCGACAGGCTGCTACAGGACGAGTCACCTAAATTTAATGTTGTACAAAGTAACCCTGCACAACACGATTCCGTGTAAATGACCTCACTCATCTCAACCTTGCGGTATCAAGCCCCTCCACGGACAGCGGGGTGTGAGGTCTAACCGGTTAAGCGGCTAGAGCGTACTTTTCGTCGTTTGCGACTATTGGTTTTCCAGCTGATTTACGAGGTGGCGGGTCCTCGGTATGCCCTACACTGCTTTGTAACCCACGTCGAAGCCAGGTCGCCCCCGGTTCTGTTTGTTACCAGCGGACGGATTGTAGCGTATGGGGTTGTTGGAAAGCCAGAAAAATTCAGATGGGGTGCGGTGTTACTTCGATTGGGTATTTTGTGCCGATACGGAGGGCGTCATCGCGTGGCTGAGGTAGCGTCCGAAGTGTCTGTCGCTTTTTGCGATATGTCCGGTGAACCAGTCGAACAGGAGAAGTTGGCTGCGAAATATCACCAGAGGCAAGTCGCAGAATTTTGCTTCGACCTCTTCTTTTAGAGCCAAATAGTTTTCGATGAAGCGTTTATGTTCTTGCAGGTGGCTATCCAGAAACGGGTAGTTGTATTGGCGCATCAACTGCTCTTCCAGAGTGATACTTTCCATTTGATGGCTGGCAAGTTCGGAAAAAACTTCTTGGATCTTTTTGGTGTCCCCGGTGAGCGAGGCGGAAATGAATTCATTCGTTTTGTCGAACTGCAACTTGTGCGAGACGTCGATGTTTTCGATACCGATCTGGAATTCGTCCTTCCATTCCAGAGGGTTGTTTAGCTCACCGGTGCTGACATGTTGCCCGTTGGATTGGTATGAATGACAACGCGACAAATAGATGCGTGCCGGAAGGTCTTGCGGTGCGCTTGTGATGCACTGGGAAAGCAGCTCCATCGCCAGCGGAATTTCTTCCAGGTGGTAATACATTACGGCCTTTTCAAATTTGATTTTGGTGGCGCGTTTGGCGTCCCTTAACTTGATGAGATCGTTGTTGAATACCTCGTAAATGGAGAGGGGTTGTGTTTTACCTTTGACACGGATGCGATCCAAAAAACGGATGTCATATTTTCCCGGGATGGCAAGGTCGTATAACGTGTTCTGGCTGATCAGCAGCGGGGTGTTGTAAATCTTGGTCGATTCCTCGATGCGTGAAGTCAGGTTGACGGCATCACCGATTACCGTGCTTTCCATCCGATTTTCCCCACCCACTGTACCGATCATGACCAATCCGGTATTGAGTCCAAATCCGATTTTGACGGGCGCATAACTGGCGCGGGCGCGTCCGGCGTTGTATTCCTCCAACTTTTCCAGCATCTGGATCGCACCGCTCAATGCATCGTCCGCCCCCCGGGGGAACAAAGCCAGGATGGTGTCTCCCACATATTTGTCGATGATGCCGTTGTTCTTGCCGATGATGGGTTCCATCTGCTTCAGATAGGAATTGAGAAAATTGAAGTTCTCCTGTGGCGTCATGGTCTCGGATAACGTGGTGAAGCTGCGTATGTCCGTAAACATGATGGTCAATTTTCGTTCGACTTGGTCACCCAGTTTGACGTCAAGAATGCTGTCTCTATCCAAAAGCTTGAGCAGTTGGCGCGGGATCAGACGATTGAAGGCTTGTTCGGTTTGTTCCAGCAGTGAATGTGTTTGTTGTTGTTCGCTGGACGCTTTTTTGCGCAGTTGGGTCTCATGCTCCAACTTTTCTTTGATGGAAGATAGCTGGGCAGTGCGACGTGTGATGATCCATTCGGCACGTGATGCACGGCTGGCCATGCCGAGCACCGAGGCGATCAGGATGCCGGTCAGAAAGGTGATCCATTGCATGCCAAGGTCTGTAAAGAAGATCGCCGAAACGAGTAACCCAACTACCACAATGACCGCGACTGCGGTGAGGTAAGGTCTGACGCCGCTATAGATTCTTTTGGGGAGCATTGCGAACCTTGTGTTTATTGTGTTCGTCTACTTAGGCCATTTCTTGCAACTGTTTTTACAGTCTGAAGCAACGTGGAAATAATACTGCGGTTCAGAGGGACAAGTATCGCAATAATGCAAAAGGAGTTTGCACGCTGCCGGCGGCAGGCCAGTCTCGTGTGGTTGCACCGGGTTCAAGGTAACCATAACTGGCCACGATACCGATCATCTGCGCGGCTTGAGCGGCTTCCATGTCGCGCAGGTCGTCGCCCAGATAGAGGCAACGGGTCGGCTCTACACCCATCAACGAGGCGGCATGTAACAGCGGCATCGGATGAGGTTTCGCGTGTTCGCAGGTATCGCCGCTCACTAGGCAGGACGCGCGTTTGGCATAACCCAGCTTTTCCATCAGGGGTACGGTATAGCGGTGAGGTTTGTTGGTGACGATTCCCCAAGGCAAGTCGCGCTCATCCAGTTCTGCGATCAGCGCCGCCATACCGGCAAAAAGTTTGGTGCGGTCGCAGATATGTGTCTCGTAGTGATACAAAAAGGCATCGCGCACAAAGTCGTAGTCTGCGTCGCCGGGCTCGATACCGAGTGCCAGTTTGAGTAGACCGCGCGAACCGTGCGAAGCCTGTGGACGGATGGTCGCCAGTGGCAGGGCAGGCAAGCCGCGCAGACTCAATACATGATTCAACGCCTGCCCCAGATCGGGTGCGGTGTCGGCAAAAGTGCCGTCGAGATCGAAGAGGACAGCGTCAACCACGCTGACTTGCCAGCAGGTAGTTCACGCCGGTGTCGCGTCCCAGCGAGTAACTTTTGTTGATCGGGTTGTAGCTCATGCCGGTAACTTCCGTCACATTCAGGCCGGCATTTCGGCACCACTGCGCCAACTCGGAAGGCTTGATAAATTTGGCGTAATCGTGCGTGCCGCGAGGCAGTAGATTCAGTACGTACTCCGCCCCGAGAATGGCGAACAGATACGATTTCGGATTGCGGTTCAGTGTGGAGAAGAAAACATGGCCATCGGGTTTCACCAGCTTGGCGCAGGCAGTCACCACGGCGGCAGGATCAGGCACGTGCTCCAGCATCTCCATACAGGTCACCACGTCATAGTGGGCAGGGCGCTCTTCCGCCAAGATCTCGACAGCCACCTTGCGATATTCCACTTGTTTGCCGCTTTCCAGCAGATGTAATGCGGCGACCTTCAAAGACTTGTCGGCGAGGTCGATGCCGGTCACGGTTGCGCCTGCACCGGCCAGCGCTTCGCTCAATATGCCGCCGCCGCAACCCACGTCCAAAACGGTCTTTCCGGAAAGCTCAGCGATGCGGTCGATGTAGTCCAAACGCAAAGGGTTGATCTCGTGTAATGGCCGGAATTCACTGTTCGGATCCCACCACTTGTGTGCGAGTGCTGAGAATTTTTCGATTTCGACTGCGTCTACATTGGACATGATGAATGGCCGTGTTGATGTGGGAATGCGTGGAATGTAGCAAAACCGCGCCGAATAAAAAAGTGTTGTTTGTTCTATTGACCATTGAGAGGGGAGTAGATAGGGTGCAGAGCCATAGCTTATGGGTGACGATAATCGCGGAAACGTGAACCACCTATTTGTTCCGATACCCACCAATTCAATAATACTAATGACCACAAACCCACATAACCATTTCCTCATACCCTCCCTAGATAAGGAGAGGGAAGTTAAGCCCTTCTCCCTCCGGGGGAAGGGTTGGGAAGGGGGACGTCCTTTCACCCATGACGGAATCGCCAGTGGTCAGCAAAACACAATGAGCGACTACCCCGAAATCCATTGGAACGAAGCAGGCGCAGAACGCTCGGCGCGTTGGCGTTCGGAAGCAGGCACGCCACCACCCAAACGCGTGGAAGTGGTGGATGATCGGCTTACCGCCGATGCCGCTTACCGCCTGGCCTGTGAAGGCACGGCATTGCTGTGGCGCGGCGATTTTCAGAATGCGCGCCAACTGTTGCAAGCTTTGGCACGCCGCGTGGATGAACCCCCGCGCAAAGCCAAGCCCAAACCCGCCGTGCTCAAAGATGTTTTCAATCTGCACCGCCTAGCCCAATCACAACGCGCCCGCACCTTGGGTATGTTGCTGTTGCCGTTCGATGCCGGCCACAGCGTGCCGTTACGCCGTGCGCCCGATGTGCAGGCCGCTTGTACCGATGCTTATGGTGTGGCTAACGAACCCTACATCGCGTCCTTGCGTAGTTTGCAAGGGCTCATCGGTGCTTATGAATGGCGCAAGAACGGTGTCGAAATACCCGCCCTGGGTGCGCGCATCCATCCGTACTACGGCGTGTTCTCTCCGATGCGCGGCGAATATATTGGACTGGTGAATCAAGCGCCGTTACCCGCATCGCTGAAGAATAAATCTGTCGCGTTCGACATCGGCACGGGTACGGGCGTGTTGTCTGCCGTGCTGGCAAAGCGCGGCATCCAGAACATTGTCGCCACAGACCAAGACACGCGCGCACTCAATTGCGCAAAGGAAAATCTGAGCCGATTGGGTTACGCCGCACAGGTGGACGTGTTGCAAGCCGACCTCTTCCCCGCAGGCCGTGCATCCCTCATCGTGTGCAACCCGCCGTGGGTTCCCGCACGCCCCAGCTCACCGCTCGAATACGCCATCTTTGATCCGGAAAGTCGCATGCTGAAAGGCTTCCTCAATGGGCTGGTGGCGCATTTGGATAAAGGTGGCGAGGGCTGGTTGATCCTCTCCGACCTGGCCGAACATTTGGGCTTGCGTACCCGTGAGGAATTGCTCGGGTGGGTGGATGCTGCGGGATTGAAGGTGCTGGGTAAGCTGGATGTGAAGCCGACGCATCAAAAGGTGGCGGATAGCAGCGATGCCCTGCATGCGGCACGGGCGGCGGAAGTGACTTCGTTGTGGCGGTTGGGCGCTAAATTACTACTAGGGTGAATCAATGAGTTCAGAATTTGCCAGCTTGCTCCACTTCGTCATACCGGCGCAGGCCGGTATCCAGTGCCTTTATTCAACATGCCGTTGTTTTTGTCCGTGCATTGCACGGTCTTTTATTTGACTGGATACCGGCCTGCGCCGGTATGACGGAGCGGTGATCAAACTACCTTGCGTGTATCTACTGGCCAGCAAACGAAACGGCACGTTGTATGTCGGCGTAAGCTCGGACTTGGTCAAGCGTGTGTGGGAACACAAGAATCACTTTGTCGATGGCTTCACCAAGCAGTACGGAGTGGTGCAGTTGGTTTGGTATGAGGTGCATGAAACGATGGAGTCAGCCATTCACCGCGAGAAAGCCATCAAAGAATGGCAACGTGCGTGGAAGTTGAGATTGATTGAAGAATTCAATCCGGACTGGACAGACTTGTATGACACCATTTGTTAGCCGTACTCGAAGCAAAAATCCTCGCTCCTTCTCTCAGCACGTTAGTCAATCCGCCCGTCATACCGGCGCAGGCCGGTATCCAGACTGTCGAATAATTCCGCGCACTGCGCGGAACAAAACCAAATGCACCTTTATACAACCGCTGGATACCGGCCTGCGCCGGTATGACGAAATCTGAATGTATGATCTCTAAATGACCACCGCATTCCTCACCTTCTACCAAAGCCTCGATCCTGACCCCGCCAAGCGCGGCAAGCAGTTCGAACACTTCGTCAAATGGTTCTTGCAGAACGATCCCGAGTGGCAAACCCAAGTCGATCAAGTTTGGTTATGGGCTGAATGGCCGCATCGCTGGGGTGCAGACTGCGGGGTTGACCTAGTGTTCCGCCATAAAAACGGCGACCACTGGGCAGTGCAATCCAAGTGCTACTCACCCGACTACGACATCACCAAACACGATGTTGATAAATTTCTCAGCGAATCCAACCGGCCAAGCATTCAGCACCGCCTGCTCATCGCCACCACCGACCGTATTGGCGCGAATGCCAAGCAAGTTTGCGACGCACAAGACAAACCCGTCATCCGTTTCCTGCTGTCCGATTTTGAAAAGTCCGCACTGGAATATCCGGCCACTTTCAACGAACTCCCGCAAGCCAAACGCAAACCCCGCCCTGAACCGAAAGAACACCAACTCGAAGCAATTGAAGCGGTAGTAGAGGGGCTGAAAACAGCCGACCGTGGTCAGCTCATTATGGCCTGTGGCACCGGCAAGACTTACACCACGCTATGGATCAAAGAAAGGCTAGTGATCCAGCCAGAACCAAACCCCCTCCAGCTCCCCCTTGTCAGGGGGAGAGCCGAGCCAGCCCCTCCCCTGACAAGGGGAGGTTGGGAGGGGTTAGGTTCTAATGAACAATCTGAAATAAACACTTGCGAATCAATCGGCGCAACTCGAACGCTGGTGTTGCTGCCATCGCTTGGCCTGCTGGCGC